>NZ_JBHXFE010000036.1:67066-93194 GCF_042722475.1 Streptomyces sp. NPDC127092 | reverse complement strand
GTGGCGGGGAGGGGGGAAGGGGAGGGGGGAAGGGGGGGGGGGAGGGGGAGTGCCTCCTCCCCTCTGCCCCCCCCACGATCCACCCCCCCCCCCCGCCCCGTGGTCGTCCGTCGTGCGCCCGTCAGCCGTTCGCGAGCGCCTGGACGCGCGAGAGGTCCCCGTTGAAGTGGTTGTGGTCGCCGACCGTCGGGCCGGACGAGGTGTACTGCCACATCGTGTAGTAGCCCCAGCCGGCCGGGAGCTCGCCGACCTCGGAGGCGTAGCGGGCGATCCAGAGCGGGTGGTTGGTGGCGAAGCCCCCGTAGTTGCCGGTGCACTGCTTCCACCAGCTGGTCGCCGTGTAGATCACCGGGTAGCGGCCGGTCCGGTACTTGTACCGGTTGACGAAGTCCCAGATCCAGCTGACCATCCCGGACTGGGTCTTGCCGTAGCAGGTCGCGCCGTACGGGTTCCACTCGATGTCGAGCGCGCCGGGCAGCGTCTTGCCGTCCCGGGACCAGCCGCCGCCGTTGTTCACGAAGTAGTCGGCCTGCGCCGCGCCGGTCGTCGTGTCGGGCGTGGCGAAGTGGTACGAGCCGCGGATCATGCCCACGTTGTACGAGCCGTTGTACTGCTGCGCGAAGTAGGTGTTCTTGTAGTAGGTGCCTTCCGTCGCCTTGACGTAGGCCCACCTGACCCCGCTGTTCCACAGCGTCGACCAGGCGACGTTCCCCTGGTGGCTGGAGACGTCGACGCCCTCGGTCTGGACGGCCTGGACCGAGATGCCGCCCGGCTGCGCGCCCTGGCCGTCGTGGGCGATCACGCCCATGCCCATGTAGGCGGAGCCGCGGGCGGGTACCTGCCGGGTGCCGGGGTCCTCGGCGGCACTGGCGGTGCCGGAGAGGGTGACGGGGAGGAGGAGGGCCAGGGCC
The DNA here is from genome assembly GCF_042722475.1 of Streptomyces sp. NPDC127092. Lineage (NCBI taxonomy): Bacteria > Bacillati > Actinomycetota > Actinomycetes > Kitasatosporales > Streptomycetaceae > Streptomyces > Streptomyces sp. NPDC127092. The sequence goes on along the minus strand of NZ_JBHXFE010000036.1, from coordinate 92,283 downwards.
GCGAGGACGGCGCCGGCGAGGGACGTTCCGGATCTGTGCACACGCATTGCGTGCCTCCGAAAGGCTCGGTGGGGGAACCATGGCGGACAAGTCCTGGTGTGGACATGTCAGGCGGTGTCGCCGGTCATGACGCTACGCACGTAGACCCGTCCGGCGGAAGGGGGCCTGGGGGCTGCCGTTGGTCTACGCCTGCGAAATACTGAAGGAGCTGCGGCGATGGCCGCGGCCCGAAAGAAACTTTCAGCGAGCGGAAAGCGCGCGAGGGGTGCTGACGTGCACGGAAGCGGTACGGGGAGTGAATCCGGACCCAAGGGCGGGAGTGGTGTGGACCAGGAATTCCTCGCCCTGGAGCGGGAACTGGCGGTCTTCCTGCGCCGTGCCCGCGCCCAGTCCGGCGAGATGGCCCGCGAGGTCCATCCCGAACTGGAGCCCGCCGCCTACGGACTCTTCGTACGGCTCGACGAGGCCGGACCCCAGCGCGCCACCGACCTCGCCGGCTGGTTCGGCGTCGGCAAGGCCACGATGAGCCGCCAGCTGCGCGCCCTGGAGGACCTCGGCCTGGTCGCCCGCGACCCCGACCCCGCCGACGGCCGGGCCTCGCTGGTCCGGCTCACCGAGGAGGGCCAGGGCCGCTTCCGGCACGTACGCGACGCCCGCCGCGAGCGGTACGTGCGCAAGCTCGCCGACTGGGACCGCGCGGAGGTCGCGGAACTGGCCCGGCTGCTGCACCACTTCAACGTACGGTCGGCGGAGGGCTGACCGACCGGCCCGAAGCGCCGACCGTCACCGTCCGCCCCGGCGGCGGCCCGTCCCCGCCGGCCGCCGGCCATCGGCCGTCGGCCGTCGGCCACGCCCGTCACCGTCCGCCCCGGCGGCGGCCCGACGGCCCGAAGCGCCGCCCTCGCCGTCAGAGGACCGCGTAGACCGCCGACGCGTCGTCGTGGAGCTTCCAGCGGCGCGGCCCGCCCGCCCGGGCGTCCGCCGTTTCCAGGGCGCGCACCCGCCGGAGCAGGCCGTCCGGGCCCTCCTTGGCCAGGACCGCGAACAGGTCCGCCCAGTCGCCCTCGCGGAACAGCTCCACCCAGCGGGTCGCCCCGTCCGACAGCGCCGCGACCGCCCGGACCTCCGCCCTCGGGGTCGTACCCGTCACCGCGCGGGCCGCGACCGACGGATCGGCGGCGGCCGTGAAGAAGCCGCCCTCCTGGTTGCGGAGCCGGTCCGTCGCCTCCCGGGAGCGCAGGACCTCGGCCGGTACGCGGTCGAGCCGGTCGTCGAGGACCGCCCGCACTGTGCCGTCCGGGCTCTGGAGGAGCAAGGCCGCGTCGGAGAGTACGAGGTGCTCCACCACGGTCGCGCCCCAGCGCGCCATGGCCACCGTCGCCTGCGGCGTGCGCACGTGAGAAAGGTCACAGGTGTTCCGGTGGGCTTCCGCGGTGCGCCGGATTGCCAGCGACAGGATCCCGGGCAGGGTCAGATCACCTCGCGAAGCGGACAGTTCCGTCAAAGCGCCCCCGAGCCGGGCGGTGAACCAGGGCACCCCGTGCACACAACCGTCGTCGCCCGGCGGAGGCGTCACCCCGTCCAGGACCACGACCACGCCGCCCGCCCCCGAGGCGGGCAGAACTGCGGCCACCCAGTCCTCATTGGGCCGTTCGGGACTGCCGGGCAGGGACGCCGCTTCCGTACGCATGATCCACAGTCTGCCCCGCGGACGGCCCGTCTGCATGGGTCCTTCACGGCGCGTCCAGACGTCCCGATTTGGCCTGTACCAAAGGGTTCTGACGGCCCCGGAGGGCCGGAAGTGCCGCCTCCGGGAAGCTGCGGGCGGGCATCCTGCCAAAGCCCGCGCGGAAGATCCAACCGGCGGTAAGCCCGGCGCCCCGGCGCTCACGGAGGAGAGTTGTTCCCCAACTACGGAGTGTTGTTCACTCGTTCGGGTGGCGGAGCGGCCGATGCGAGTCCCCTGACCAGAACCGCTGAAATGGTCGGAAGACACACCAGGGGTGGGGGCTCTTACATGTGACCGGTCGTCACCTCTGCTTCATGGGCGGACGAGTCAAGAATGCGAGCACCGGTGCAGAAGAAGCGGCCTCGGAGCAACAACGGCGCGCGGAGCCAGACCCCCGGTGACCCGCAGAACCCCGGGCTGCCCGCGGAGCCTTCGGCACCCGAGCCCGTGACCTCCGGCGGCCGTGCCAAGCGGGTCCGCGGCCGGCTCGTCGCCGGAGTCGCCCTGGTCGGCGTCACCGTGCTCGCCGCCGGCGCGCCCATGGTCCTCACCGCCTCCGCCGACCTCGACGAGTCCGTCAACCTGGTCGCCCTCGCCGAACTCGACCGCCAGGCCGTCACCCTCGCGCACTCGCTCTCCGACGAGCGCGACGAGGTCGTCGCCTACATCGCCGCGGGCCGCGACGAGCAGGGCGAGAGCGGCGCCGCCAAGGACAAGCGCCGCATCACCGACGCCCGCTCCGCGCGCGTCGACCGCCAGATCGACGAGATCCGCCCCGCCGCCCCCGAGGAGCTGCGCCGCGAGCTCGCAGGCGTGCCCTCCATCCGGCGCGCCGCGCTCACCGGCAAGGGCAGCGCCCTGGAGGCCCACAAGGCCTACACCGACGTCATCGCCAAGCTCCAGGCCCTCGCCGACCAGCTCGCCGAACACACCCCGGCCCGCGCCGCCGAGGCCGTGCGCGCACCCGCCGCCCTCGGCCGCGCCACCGAGCAGGCCTCCGCCGAACGCGGCCTGCTCCTCGCCGCGCTCGCCGTCCCGCGCCCCGAGTCGAGCGGCACCACCCACTACGACCCGGTCACCGGCACCTACGTCACCGACCGGCCCGAGGGCGCGGAGGAGGCAGACCGCGCCCGCAACGCGCTCAGCGCCGCCGCCCAGCAGGCCCGGGTCCGCGAGCTCGCCGCCCTCGCCGACTTCGACCAGGCCGCCGACGCCGAGGCGCGCGACTCCCTCGCCGCCACCGTCGCCGGCCCCGACGTGAAGAGCGCCGAGCGGCACCTGGCCCGGCTCACCGACCGGCCGGAGCTCTCCGAGTCCGAGCTCGACACCGACCAGGCCAAGCTGGACGCCGCGCTCTCCTCCCGCATCGAGCAGATGCGCGGCGTGGAGTCCTCGCTCGCCGCGCAGCGGGTCGAGCGGCTCTCCGCGCTCCGCGACGACGACGTCACCGCGCTCGAGATCCGCGTCGCCTTCCTCGGCGGCTGCCTCCTCGTCGCCGTCGGCATCGCCACCTACGTCGCCCGCAGCATGACCCGGCCGCTCGCCGTGGTCCGCATCGGCGCCGCCCGGCTCGCCGCCTCACCCGAACCGCAGCACGAGCAGCCGATCCGCTTCACCGGCCGCAACGACGAGTTCGCCCAGGTCGTACGGTCCCTCAACACCCTCCAGGGCAAGCTGGCCGCGCTCGCCGCCCAGGTCGAGCGGCTCGACGGCGAACGCGCCGACCTGGCCGGCGCCCGTGAGGCCCTCGCCGCCGAGCTCGCCGCCCAGCGCGCCGAGCTCCAGGGACAGAACGCCCTGCTCACCGCCGAGCTCGAGCGCCTGCGCGGCACCGTCCACCACACCTTCGTGAACCTCTCGCTGCGCAGCCTCGGCCTGGTCGAGCGCCAGCTCGGCGTCATCGAGAAGCTGGAGGAGCGCGAGCAGGACCCGGACCGGCTCGCCACCCTCTTCAAGCTGGACCACATGGCGACCGTCATGCGCCGCCACAGCGAGAACCTGCTGGTCCTGGCCGGCCACGAGCACCACCACGGCCACCCGGGACCGGTGCCGCTGGTGGACGTGCTGCGCGCCGCCGTCAGCGAGATCGAGCGCTACGAGCGGGTCAGCATCCAGTCGCTGCCGCCGCACGCCCAGGTCGCCGGCTTCGCCGCGGACGACCTCAGCCACCTGATCGCCGAACTCCTGGAGAACGCGACCTCGTTCTCGCCGCCCGACACCCAGGTCCAGCTCTCCGGCTGGCTCCTGGAGTCCGGCGAGGTGATGCTGTCCGTGCAGGACGGCGGCATCGGCATCGCCGCGGCCCGCCTCGCCGAGCTCAACGCCCGGCTCGCCGACCCGGCGCCCACCGGCGCGGACGGCGAGGGACTCGGCATCCGGGTCACCGCGCTGCTCGCCGCGCGCCACGGCGTACGGGTGGAGCTGCGCGAGCACACCCAGGGCGGCACGACAGCCGTGGTGGTCCTGCCGCTGGCGCTGCTGCCCTCGGCCCCGCCGGCCAGCGTGCCGCCGACCGTGACGCTCGCGGCCCCGGGTGTCCAGGTGCCCGTCCTCACCCTCCCCGGCTCGGTCGCCGAGGCCAACTCCAACACCCTGCCCTCCCGCCACCGCGACCCGCTGGTCGAGGCGGCGGAGCGCGCGATCGCCGAGGCCGAGGCCGGGGCCGGCGCCGCGGCGGAGCCGGCACCGACGGCGGAGGCGGGGCCCGAACCGGAGCCGGCGTACGAGGACCGGCCCGCGCCGGAGTCGGCGCGGCAGCAGGGCGAGCAGTCCGCGCAGGGCGCGGCTGCCGAGCCCGGCGCGCACGCCCGGCAGCCCGAGCGCGCGGCGCAGCCCGGGCATGCGGCGCAGCCCGAGCGTGCGGCGCAGCCCGAGCGTGCGGCGCAGTCCGGGCAGGCCGAGTCCGGCCTCGGTGCGTCCGTGGCCGAGACCACGCTTCAGGTGAGGCTGCCCGATCCGCCGGCCGAGCCCGACGCCCACGAGCGGGCCGGCGAGGAGCCGCTCGCCGAGACCCCTGCGGCCGGGGAGCCCCAGCCCCAGTCCCGGCTGCAGCCCCAGCCCCGGACCGAGCCCGAGACCGAGCCCGAGCCCGGGCCGCAGGCCGGGCAGTGGGAGCGGGTCACCGACAAGGGACTTCCCAAGCGGACGCCGCGGACGGTGCGTCAGGCCCGGACCCCCGCCGCACCGATACGCCGCGGCGGCGTGGACGCCGAGGCGCTGCGCAGGCGGCTCGGCGGCTTCCAGCGAGGAGCCGAGAACGGCCGCCGCGACGTGGCCGCCGAGATCCGCGCTGCCGAGACAGCACGGCCCGACACGAACACGGAGAACACGGGGGACACCGTCGAGGAGGCACGCAGTTGACTGCGACCGGAACATTCGGACTGAGCAGCGAGGCCCGCAACCTGCAGTGGCTGCTGGGGAACCTGGTCGAGGAGGTGCCGGGGGTCCGCTCCGTCGCCGTGGTGTCCTCGGACGGACTGCTCCTGCTCTCGTCGGACCCGGACGCCCAGACCGGGGCGCCCACGGCCGACCGTACGGACGGCCCGCGCGGCTCCAGCGCCGACCTCGCCACCATCGTCTCGGGCATCGGCAGCCTCACCGTGGGCGCCGCCCGGCTGATGGACGGCGGCGGCGTCAAGCAGACCATGGTGGCGATGGAGGAGGGCAGCGTCTTCGTCATGTCGATCAGCGACGGCTCGCTGCTCGGCGTGCACGCCACGCCCGACTGCGACATGAGCGTCATCGCGTACCACATGGCGCTGTTCGTGGGCCGGGCCGGGCACGTCCTCACCCCCGAGCTGCGCAGCGAACTGGCCAAGTCCGCCCGGTCCGTGGAGAGCGGCCGGTGACCGCCGCCGTCCACGCCCACCGGCTGCCGATACGCGGGGAGGGGCGCCGCCCCTCCCGCGTCCGTCCCTACTCGCTCACCGGCGGTCGCACCCGCTTCGGCCACGTGCTCCTGGTGGAGACCTTCGTGGCCGCCCTGGAGGCGGCGCCCGAGCGAAGGGCCCTCACCGACGGAGGCCCCGCGGCGCGCGGCCTGATGCCGGAGATGCGGGCCATCGTCGAGGTCTGCCGCCGGATGCGCACGGTCGCGGAGATCTCGGCGCTCCTGAAGATGCCGTTGGGGGTCGTCCGGGTGCTGCTCAGCGACCTGGCCGACCAGGGAAAGATCCGTGTGTACGGGACCGGTCACGGCACCGGCCAGCCCGACCGCGCGCTCCTCGAAAGGGTGCTGAGTGGACTCCGCCGTCTCTGACGCGACCTCGGTCGCCGAACCGCCGGCGGTCGCCGGCATCCCCGCCCAGCCCACGGCCGAGACTTCGGTGCCCGACACCGAAGAGGGCGCCCAGGACTGGCAGCTGGACCACTCGCGCGCCCCGATAGCGACCAAGGTCGTCGTCGCGGGCGGCTTCGGCGTCGGCAAGACGACCTTCGTGCGCGCGGTCTCCGAGATCACCCCGCTGCAGACCGAGGCGCTGATGACCTCGGCCAGCGAGGGCACCGACGACCTCACCGCCACGCCCGACAAGCTGACCACGACCGTCGCGATGGACTTCGGCCGGATCACGCTCGACGACGACCTGGTGCTCTACGTCTTCGGCACGCCCGGACAGCAGCGCTTCTGGTTCATGTGGGACGACCTCGTGCGCGGCGCGATCGGCGCGATCGTCATGGCCGACACGCGCCGGCTCACCGACTGCTTCCCGGCGCTCGACTACTTCGAGAGCTGCGGACTGCCGTACATCGTGGCCGTCAACCACTTCGAGGGCACCGAGCGCTTCGAGACCGAGGACGTACGGGACGCCCTGACCGTGCCGCCGCACGTGCCGATCCTGATCATGGACGCCCGCAAGCGGTACAGCGTGGTCGAGACGCTGCTCGCGATGGTCGAGCACGCCCTCGAAGCCACCCCCGAATAGCTCCCTCCCCGAGCACATCTCCGACACACCCGAGCACATCCCCGAGCACACCCCCAAGGTCGCCCATGCGGAAGATACTCATAGTCGGCGCCGGCCAGTCCGGTCTCCAGCTCGCCCTCGGACTGCAGTCGAAGGGCTACGAAGTCACCCTGATGTCCAACCGCACGGCGGACGAGATCCGCGCCGGGCGGGTGATGTCCACGCAGTGCATGTTCGACACCGCGCTCCAGCACGAGCGTGACCTCGGCCTCAACTTCTGGGAGTCGCAGGCCCCGAGGATCGAGGGCCTCGGCGTCTCGGTCGCCGGCCCGGAGTCGGCCCGCGTGATCGACTGGGTCGGCCGGCTCGACGGCTACGCGCAGTCCGTCGACCAGCGGGTGAAGATGGCCGGCTGGATGGAGACCTTCGCCCAGCGCGGTGGCCAGCTGGTCATCCACGGCGCGGCCGTCGGCGACCTGGACTACTTCTCCCGCGGCTACGACCTCGTCCTGGTCGCGGCCGGCAAGGGCGAGCTGGTCTCCATGTTCGGCCGGGACGCCGCCCGTTCCCCGTACGACGAGCCGCAGCGCGCCCTGGCCGTGGCGTACGTCCACGGTCTCGGCCCGCGGCCGGAGCACCCGGAGTTCGACGCGGTGCGGTGCAACGTGGTGCCGGGCGTCGGCGAGCTCTTCGTCATGCCGACCCTCACCACCTCGGGCCGCGCCGACATCCTCTTCTGGGAGGGCATCCCGGGCGGACCGCTCGACGTCTTCAAGGGCGTCAAGGACCCGGCCGACCACCTGGCGCTCACCCTGGAGCTGATGGAGAAGTTCACGCCCTGGGAGTACGCGCGCGCCACCAAGGTCGAGCTGACCGACGCGGGCGCCACCCTGGCCGGGCGCTACGCCCCGACCGTCCGCAACCCGATCGGCCGCCTGCCCGGCGGCGGGCTGGTCCTCGGCGTCGCCGACGTGGTCGTGGCCAACGACCCGATCACCGGCCAGGGCTCCAACTCGGCGTCCAAGTGCGCGGCCGCGTACCTCGCGTCGATCGTCGAGCGCGGCGACCGCCCCTTCGACGAGGACTGGATGCGGGCCACCTTCGACCGTTACTGGCAGACCGCCCAGCACGTCACCAAGTGGACCAACGCGATGCTCGCGCCGCCGCCGGAGCACGTCCTGAACCTGCTCGGTGCGGCCGGGCAGCTCCAGCCGGTCGCCGACCGCTTCGCGAACGGCTTCAACGACCCCGCGGACTTCGAGAACTTCTTCTTCGAGCCCGAGAAGACCGCCGCCTACCTGGCCTCGGTGTCGGCGGGCTGAGACCCGTCCCCGGGCTGGACCCCGTCCTCGGGCTGGACCCCGTCCTCGGGCCGGGTCCCGCCGAAGCCCTCGTCCGCGCCGTCCGTGGCTCCCGCCGGGAGTTCGGGCGGCGCGTACGTCTTCAGGGCGCTGCCGTCCGGGTCCGGGCGGACGGCACCGAGGAGCGGGTTGGCGGCGATCGGGGAGACCTTGACGCGGGCGCCGGGCCGCGGGGCGTGGACGACGAGCCCGTCGCCGAGGTAGAGGGCGACGTGGGTGGCCTCGGGGAAGTAGACGACCAGGTCGCCGGGGCGGAGCCGGTCCAGGGGCACGCGGGGGAGCGTCGCCCACTGTTCCTCGCTGGTGCGCGGGATCTCGCGGCCGGCCGCCGCCCAGGCCTGCTGGGTGAGGCCGGAGCAGTCGTACGTGTCGGGGCCCTCCGCGCCCCACTCGTACGGCTTGCCGATCTGCCGCACCGCGAAGCGCAGCGCCTCGGCGCCGGCCCCGGAGGGGGTGCGGGGGCCGTCGAGGACCCCGGAGCCGAGGAGCTGGTTCTGGGCGCCGGCGGTCTGGGCCTTCTCCAGGGAGGCGAGGCGGGCGAGCTGGTCGGTGGTGAGCGAGGCGAGCAGCCGCTCGACCTCGCGGAGTCTCGTCCGGACCGCGTCCTTCTGCTTCTGCCGGCCGGCCAGCAGGGCCTTGCGGCGGTCGAGGGCCTTGCGGGAGGCCGTGGCGAGGGCGTCCGCCTTCTTCTCGGCGGCCTGGAGGCGGGTGACGACGCCGGCCCGTTCGCGGGCCGCGCGGGCGAGCAGGTGCTCCTGGTCCAGGGCGCGCCGGGGATCGGGTGCGAGCAGCAGTCCGAGGTACGGGGAGAGTTCGGAGCGCCCCTGGTACTGCTGCCGCGCCAGCCGCCCGGCCTCGTCGCGGCCGCGCGCGAGGGCCCGCCGGGCGGCGGTCAGCTCGGCGTCCGTCCTGCGGGTGTCGGCGGTCTGCTTCTTCAGCGCCTCGTCGGCGGCGTTGTAGGCCTCGGCGGCCCGCTCGGTCTCCTGGTAGAGGGTGCGGAGCCGGGTGAGCAGTCCGGAGACGGAGTCGGTGGGATCGCCGGGCGCCGCCGCTGCCGGGTCCGCGGCGAGGGTCGGGGCCATGGCGAGCACGCCGGTCAGCACGCCGGTCAGCACGCCGGTCAGCACTCCCGTCAGTACTCCTGGCAGCCTCCCCGCCTTCCTCCCCGTGCGGACCGTGCGCAGCAGTCGTCCCGGCACGTCACCACCTCCACCGGGGATGATGACGGCAGGAATACTCCGATTAACGGATGATCCGGCGGGTGTTCGGCGCGCTCACTCCTTCGGAGCAGCCGGCTTCGACCACGGCCACCTGATCTCCCGGCGTTCCCGCCCGTCCGGCGCGTACACGTACACCCAGCCGCGCTGCAGCCCGAGCCGCTTCGTGTAGCCGGCCGGCTCGCGGCGGTACGCGTACAGCATCGGCGGCCGCCCGTCGTGGGCCGGGACCGGCACCTCGTACCACTTCGGAGGATGGCCGGTCGGGCCGACCAGGACGGGCAGCACCCGGCCGTCGAGGGGGCCGCCGCGGAAGGGGGTGTTCTCGCTCTTCACCCCACCAGTGTCCCCTCCGGCGGTCCCGCCGGACGCGCCCGGGACCCGCGGGAAGCGGCGGAGGCCCGCCGGAGGGCCGCGGGACCCACGAGCAGCCGCGCGGAACCCACGAGCGACCGCGCGCGACTCATGAGCAGGCGCGCGGGACCCATGAGCGGCCGCGCGGGACCCACGAGCGGCCGAGCGGGACCCACGAGCAGCCGAGCGCGACTCACGAGCAGCCGCGCGGGACTCACGAGCAACCGCGCGGGACTCACAGCAGGTGCGCGGCCTCGCTCACCACCGGGATGACGTTCCTGGCCAGCGTGCCGACCGGACCCGCCGCCCGCTCCTGGGCCAGGAGCCGGCCCACCACCTCGGCCGTCTCCGGATCGCCCGCCGCGGTCACCGTGAGCAGCGCCACCAGATGGTCGACCAGCCAGTCCCGCAGTTCGCCGGCCGGCGGCCGCTTGCCCTCGTCCACCCAGATCAGCGAGGCGGCCTCCACCGCCGCGATCCAGGTCCGCACCATCATCGACAGACGCGGCCCGGGCTCGGTCACGCCCAGGTGGAACAGGATCTGCTCGGCCGCGGCCCTGCGCACCTCGTCGACGATCGCCGAGGTGCGCGAGGTCCCGGCGACGCTGCCGCCGCGCAGCAGGGCGGCGAACCCGGCGTCGTGCTGGTCGACGAAGGCGAGGTAGCGGTCGAGGACCCGGGCGAGGCGCTCGGTGGGCGGCCCCTCGGGCGGTTCCCCGAAGCAGTGCTCGAGCGCGTCCGCCGAGGAGCGCAGGGCCGCCTCGTACAGCTGCTGCTTCCCGCCCGGGAAGTAGCGGTAGACGAGCGGGCGCGAGACGCCCGCGGCCTCGGCGACGTCGTCGAGCGACACGTCCTCCGGCGGCCGGTGCGCGAACAGCGTCTGGGCCGCGTCGAGCAGCTGGAGCCGCCGCTCCTCGACGCTGAGCCGGCGGTACGCGGGCGTGGCGGCACTGGTCATGCCCGCAGCGTAACGCCGGTGTCGGGTCCTCAGGCCAGCAATCCGGACGACTTCCAGAGCCTGCGGCCCGCACCCCGCAGCACTCCGATGTCGTCCAGGAAGTCCGTGAGCCGCCGGGCGCCGGACTGCATCACCTCGCGGCGGTGGCCGCTCGCCCGCACCTGGGCGACGGCCTCGCGGCGGTCCAGGCCCACGTGGTCGTAGACGGCGGGGTTGACGAAGCAGGTGGAGAAGACCCGGGCGGCCTCGCCGCAGCTGAGGCGGGTGAACTCCTGCTCCCAGCGCGGTGCGGTGATCATCTGGCGGCGCAGCTCCTCCCGCGCATAGCGGACGTGCCGTGCCTCCTCCACCACGTGGATCCGCGTGACGCCGCGCACCAGCGGCTGCACGCGCTCGTCCGGGAAGGTCAGCCGCTGCATCCAGTCGAGGATCTCCTCGCCGAGCAGGGTCGCCGCGAAGGAGCCCGGCGTGGTGGAGACGGTCTTCAGGACCCGGCCCAGGTTGTGGTAGATCCGCGGCACCGGGTACTCGGGCGCGCCGCCGCGCCGGATCAGTTTCGCGAACATCATCGAGTGCCGGCACTCGTCGGCGATCTCGGTGAGCGCGTAGCGCACATGGCTGCTGGTGAGCGACTTGTCGTAGATGTGGCGGACGAGGAGCTGCATCAGGATGATCTCGAACCAGATCCCGAGCGAGGCCAGCGAGGCGGCCTCGTGGCGGGACAGGTCGATCTGCTGCTCCTCGGACATCCGCCGCCACAGCGGGGTGTCGTAGAGCGAGACCAGCTCCGGCGGCCAGAACCACTTGCCGTCCTCGAAGGGCGCGTCCCAGTCGAGGTCGGTCTCGGGGTCGAAGGAATGCCTGAGGGAGGACTCCAGGAGCCGCTCGGCGACCTGCTCGCGGTCGCGCAACGGGCCGAGGGCGTCCCGCAGGAGGGTGAAGTCGGGCTCGATGAGACTCGCCATGACACGTATGAGACTCCTCGTCAGTAACGTCGTCAATCCCTCGCGCACGACTTGTTGACTGTGTGTCTACCAACGTGTGAGCCTGCTGGAAACGTCGGAAGGAGTCGTCAGTGTCGACGCACGACCTCTACGCCCGGGCCCCGAAGGAGCCCGTCTGGCACGTACCGGCGAACGGCGCCGCGAGGTTCACCTGGGACTACGACATGAACGCCGCCGGCCGCGACCGTCTCCTCGCCCTCTACCAGAAGGGCAAGGACAAGCAGTGGGACGGCGCCACCCGCATCGACTGGGACCTGGAGGTCGACCCGTACGACCCGCTGGGCACCCCCGACGAGGCCATGTCCCTCTACGGCACCCGCCACTGGGGCAAACTCACCGACGAGGACAAGGGCGACCTGCGCCGGCACTACACCTCCTGGCAGTTCAGCCAGTTCCTGCACGGCGAGCAGGGCGCGATGGTCTGCGCCGCCCGGATCGTCGAGTCCGTGCCCGACCTGGACGCCAAGTTCTACTCGGCCACCCAGGTCATGGACGAGGCCCGGCACGCCGAGATCTACGGCCGCTTCCTGCACGAGAAGATCGGGCTGCTCTACCCGGTCAACGACGACCTGCAGAGCCTCCTCGGCGACACCCTGCGCGACTCCCGCTGGGACATGCCCTACCTCGGCATGCAGGTGCTCATCGAGGGCCTCGCCCTCGCCGCCTTCGGCATGATCCGCGACACCACGACCAAGCCGCTGCCCCAGCAGATCCTCGCGTACGTGATGCAGGACGAGGCCCGGCACGTGGCCTTCGGCCGCATGGCGCTGCGCGACTACTACAAGCAGCTCACCGACGCCGAACTGCGCGAGCGCGAGGAGTTCGTCATCGAGGGCTGCCACCTGATGCGCGACCGGCTGCGCGGGGTGGAGGTCCTGGAGAACTTCGGCATCGCCAAGCGGGAGGCGGAGGAGCTCAGCGAACAGAGCGAGTTCCTGCACCTGTTCCGCAAGCTGCTGTTCAGCCGGATCGTGCCGTGCGTCAAGGACATCGGCCTGTGGGGCGAGCGCCTGCAGAAGGCCTATCTCGACATGGGCGTCTTCGACCTGGGCGACTCCAACCTCGACCTGCTGATGACCCAGGACGAGGAGATCGCGGAGGCGCTGGACCGCGAGCGGTTCGCGGCGGAGGAGCAGGCGCGGGTGGCGGAGGTCGCGGAGGCGATCGCGGAGGGCGAGGCGGAGGCCGTGGCGGAGGGCGAGGCCTCGTAGCAGGCAGGCCGCATCGGCCGTGGAAAGGGGTGAGCCCCCGGCGCCGTGTGGCGCCGGGGGCTCACCCTCGTGATCCTGGGCAGGTCAGCCGAAGGCCAGCTTGTCTCCCCAGCCCGACCCGATGACGGTCTTCACCGGGCCGTTGGTGTTGGTGGTCGACGGGTGGTAGACGGCCATGTGACCGTCGGACTTGAAGCGGGCCCAGATGTCCGGGATGCCGTCGCCGCTGATGTCGGGGATGCCGATGGCCGCGTCCACGTTGGCCTCGGTCCAGTTGGTGCCGAAGGGATCGTCCTGGCCGCCGGCGGAGTTGGCGCCCAGCATCAGCGAGTTGAGGTCGACACCGCCCGCCGCGCCCGGCTTGCCGCGACGCAGGTACATGTTGCCGTTGTCCAGGTTCCGCCAGAGCAGGTCGGCGACACCGTCCTTGTTCATGTCGGCCAGGTTGACGATGTCACGGCGCGCCCAGGCGTCCGCGTTCATCTGCGTCGCGGTCTGGAAGGAGCCGCCGGTGTAGCCGGAGAGCACCCAGAACCCGGCCGCGTCGCGTAGCACCACGTCCGACAGCTTGTCACCCGTGATGTCACCCAGGACCTTCATCTGGGTCCAGGTGGACGGCGCGGGCGCGTTCGCCGGGAGCCGGACCTTCATCCGCTGCTCGACGTCGAAGGAGCCGTAGCCGTCACCCGGGTAGAGCCAGAAGCCGCCGTCCGGGGTGCGGGCGAACAGGTCCGTCGTGCCGTCGCCGGGGTAGACGTCCTGGTAGTGGCCGATCAGCGCGGCCTTGTTGCCGAGCGTCGAGGCGGCGTCGTACCAGTGACCCGGCGGGTTCAGGGTCGTCGTGCCGTCCTTGTTCCTGAGGTACGAGGACGTCAGCTGGCCGTAGAGCTCGCCGCCCGGCTGGTCCGCCGCGGTGCCGACCGGCTGGCCCGGGTAGGTCCGCAGGACGCCGCTGACGTCGATGACCATCAGGTCGGGAGTGCCGTCGCCGCCCGTGTCACCAGGGGCGTCGGCGTTCTCCTTCGGCGGGACGTACGTCGTGTAGTCCGTCCGGCCGCTGGGGTTGCCGAGGTTGTCGTAGGCGTACACCTGGAGGGTGTTGGGGCCGGCGTTGAGCGGCTTCAGATCGGGAACGGTGGCCGCGCCGCTCGCGTCGGCGGGGATCTCCTTGGCGGCGACCCCGCCCCACGAGTACTTGAACTTCACCGCGCCCGTGGACTGGAACTTGATCGGGCCGGTCTCGCCGAAGTTCACCGTCGCCCAGGTGGCGCCGCTCGGGGTCGTCCTGAGCCAGACGTCACTGGTGACCACCGGCGGCGGCGGGCCGGAGCCGTCGATCGTGACGGCGCACGGCGTGGTGCCGGGCGGGAAGTAGGTGGAGACCGCCGGGGTCGGCGAGTCGGAGTCCTCCGCGCGCACGTCCCAGTAGTAGGTGGTCCCGTCCACGAGGTCCGCCGACTCGATCTCGTACTTGGCCCAGCCGCTGGTCAGGTTGGTGCCCATGACACCGGTCGTCGGCGCGGTCGTGCCCGCCTTCCAGAAGCGGAAACGCAGACCCTTCAGGTTGCCATCGGGGTCGTAGCCCTTCGCCTTCAGCGTCAGCAGGGTCTTGCCGACCGTGCGGCCCGGGGAACCGACGACGCAGTCGCCGCCGGGGGAGGTCTCACCGTCGGTGGGCTCGTTCGGCTTGCGGTTGTACGTGGCCTCGATCGTCGCCGAGGTCGCCTTGAACTTGCGCCAGGTCTGCGTGTCGCCCTCGCTGGTGGCCCGCATGCCCAGGGTCACCGTCGAGTGGCCGTTGTTGGTGGCGTACTGGGCCGCGTCCTTGACGTTGAACGCCTCATACTCGTCCCCGCACTGGGTCGCCGACCAGCCGTGCGCGAAGGACTTGCGCTGGAGCTCGTCGGACCAGGACGGCTGCGCGCTCCAGGTCGTGCCGGACGAGATGGGACCGGTGCGCCACAGCTGGAACTCGCGGGCCGTGCAGGACCAGGAGTGGTTGTTCAGCACCTTGAAGGTCGCGGTCTTGATCTCCGCGCCCTTGATGCTGCTCGACCAGTCCATGCGCCAGAAGGAGCGGGCGGTGCCGTTGGTCTCGTTCTCGCTGCCGACACGGGCGTCGGAGGTACCGGAGTTGAAGTTGGTGCCGTTGAAGAAGCTGGTCTTCGGGTACGGCTTGTAGGCCACCGTCCAGGCGTCCCAGCCGGGGTTCAGCGCAGGGTCGACGAACAGCGGGTAGCTGACGCCCTCGCGGCCGGCCAGGCCGGTGGCGGCGAAGCCGAGCTCCAGCCGGACGGCGCCGGTGTTCTCGCCCTCCAGGGTCATCGGCAGCGGCGCGGACTTCGCGCCGGGCTCGACACCCGTGAGACCCGAGAGCTTCAGGACGTCGGCCGGGGTCGCGACCGACGTGCGGTTCGGGGTGCCGGCGGGCAGTTCGGGATCACGGCCGCTGGAGTCCCAGGCGAACGGCGTGGGGATCGAGGCGATCTCCTTGCCGGCCTTGTCCAGGACCTGGAGCCGGCTGGCCTCGCGGTCCTGCCGGAAGACGGCGGTGTCCGAGCGCAGCCCGTACGTGACGGACCGCAGGGCCTGCTGACGCGCGGCCTCCGGCGTCTTCACGATCAGGACCGTGGCCAGACCGCCCTCCTCGCGGGCGACGACCAGCAGGTCGACCCCCGGCAGGACCTCGGAGTAGAGGGCGCGGGGGCCGTCGAGCACCGGCTCGGGCAGGGCGCCCGGCCAGGTGTACGCGACGGTGTGCCCCTTGACGTCCGCCTCGGCCAGAACCGTCTCACCGGGGTTCTCGGCACGGGCGAACGAGCGGTCGGCACGGGTCTTGGAGGCGTTGCCGCTCGCGAAGCGGACCGGCGCGACGGGGTTCACGGGTGCGATGCCAAGTCCCCTGGGGCCCTTGGCGGTTCGCTTGAGCGTGTTGTCGACCGGAGCCCACTCGCCCTCGGCGTTCCGTGCCCGGGTGGGCGCGGCCGTGATCCGGGTCTTGAGGCTGCCGCTCGGCAGCGCCCAGGTCAGCGTGGTGGCCGTGGTGGCGGTGTCGACGAGCACCTCCTTGCCGGTGCGCAGGGCCTGGGCCATGGCGGCGGCCTCGTCACGCGGGCCGGTCGAGGCGGGGGTGGCGTCGGTGGTGCCGCCTGCGGTGGTGGGGGAGTGGTCGCCGGGCTGCCACCAGGGCAGCAGGGCGGCGACGAGGGCGGCCAGTACGAGGCCGAGGGTCAGCGACAGCCGCGTGCGCGTGCGCACGAACGGTCTGAGATATCGGGGCGGCGCGGTCACGGCGGTCTACTCCCGTGGGAACCAAGCGGATTGAGGACAGCACAGACAGCCCCGGTCGGCAGGCCGCGGGGCAGAAGGCGCGCACACGATCACACATGTGAAGGGCAGCGTCCACGTGTGGCGATGTTGTACATCTGTTATGCAAATGCGGAACCTGTTCGACGGGTCGTCAACCGGTCCGATTCAGGGCTTTCCTGGACCTGTATTGAGGGTGATCAGGCGAAACATCCGGCCCGTCTGATAGGTCGTTAGCGGAAGCTTCTGATCCGGTTCGCCCTGTGGTGGAGATCACGTCCGCGGGACTTCAGGGGCTGGACCGATCTTGATAAGTGCCCCGGACATGACAGACAGTGCGCACGCACGCGCCTGGGCCAGGCGTGTGCCCTGTGGTGTTTTCGCACCTCGTCCATTGTCTGAATTGCCAGGGTGGGAGTCGACGCGCATGCGTGCTTCAGGTCCGCTGTCATGGCTGGGGCGAGGACGCCCAGCCCTGACAGAATCACAACGACGGCGACGGCGGCGAAGCCGCGCGGCGACCGTCATTCTGCTGTCCTCGACGCTGACCGTGACCAGCCTCGGCGGGCAGGCGCTGGCCATTCCCGGCCCGGGCATGAGCCGCGAGGAGCAGGTCGCCAAGGTCGACCTGCCGGACCTGCCGAAGGCCACGGACGTCGAGGGCGACAACACCGCGTCCCAGGCCCTGGCCCTGGGCGAGCAGATCCCGGTCGACCCGTACGCGCCCACCGCGACCGCGGCATGGGCCTCCGGAACCGGTAACGCCCCGATCGCGGCGACCGACGCACCCGGCACCATGAAGCAGGTCCAGGCCGGCACGACCACCCTGCCGGTCGCCATCGGCGTCCCCGAGGGCGGCGACGCCGCCGCCCTCGCCGGTGACTGGACCGTGGGCGTGGCCCCGCAGACGACCTCGCAGACCGCGGGCGTCTCCGGCGTCGTCATGAAGCTCACCCCGCCGGCCACGGTCGACCCGAACGCCGAGGTGGCACTCAGCGTCGACACCACGGGCTTCGCCGACCTCTACGGGCCGCAGGCCGCCGACCGCTTCGGCCTGATGCTGCTGCCCGACTGCGTCTACTCCTCCCCGACCACGGGCGACTGCGCCGACGGCGGCGGTACGCAGACGATGTCCGGCTCCGACGGGGACAAGGACGTCAAGAACGGCAAGAAGAACTTCCAGCGGCTGCCCAGCACGGTGGAGACCGTGGCAGCCAAGGACGCGCCGGTCAGGTCCACGGCGGCCAAGAACGCCAAGACCCGCAAGATCGTCACGGGTACCGTCCCGGTGTCCAGCCTCCTCGGCGAGGGCTTCGCCCCCTCCACGGCCAAGAAGGCCTCCTACAAGGACGGAGTCCAGCCGGTCGCCAACGCGACGGGTGGTGCCTCGCTCGGCATGCTCGACACCGGCTCCTCGGTGTCCGGTGACTTCACGGCCTCTCCGCTGCTGTCCTCCGGCTCCTGGTCCTCCGGCTCCTCGTCGGGCGCCTTCACCTACTCGTACCAGGTGCAGGTCCCGGAGACCGCCGGCGGTCTGATGCCGAAGGTCGCCCTGTCGTACTCCTCGCAGACCGTCGACGGCCGCACCTCGTCGTCCAACAACCAGGCATCCTGGATCGGTGACGGCTGGGACTACAACCCGGGTTCCATCACCCGGTCGTACGCCAACTGCCGCCAGGACTCCAAGAAGGCCGGCTCCAACAACTCCACGCACCGCACCGCGGACCTGTGCTGGGGCTCGAACAACGCCACCCTCTCGCTCGGCGGCGTGACCACCGAGCTGGTGTGGGACGAGACCAAGAGCCAGTGGTTCACCGCCAACGGCGACGGCTCCAAGGTCGAGCGGATCATCAACACGGACCGTGCCAACGGCGCCCGGTTCAACGAGTACTGGGTCGTCACCACCAAGGACGGCATCAAGTACCACTTCGGCATGAACAAGCTGCCGGGCTGGTCCGACAAGGGCACCGCGGACAAGGCCGACGACGACCCGTACACCGACTCGGTCCTCACCGTCCCGGTCTACGGCAACCACGACGGCGAGGACTGCTACAAGGGTCCGACCACCACCGACTGGACCAACTCCTTCTGCACCCAGGCCTGGCGCTGGGGCCTCGACTACGTCGAGGACGTCCACGGCAACGCCATGTCGCTGTGGTGGAAGAAGGAGGAGCCGAACTACTACGCCCGGAACTTCAACTTCAAGGACCCGGTCCCGTACGACCGCGACGGCTGGCTCGACCACATCTACTACGGCCAGCGCAGCGACAAGATCTTCACCGCGACGGCCCCGGCCCGCATCGGCTTCAGCGTCCTCGAGCGCTGCTACCCCGTCGACGGCGTCACCTGCTCCGAGGCCAACTTCACGTCCACGGACCCGCGCAACTACCGGCCCTGGTTCGACACCCCGGCCGACCTGCGCTGCGTGGCCGGCAAGAAGTGCTGGAACGCGGGACCGAGCTTCTGGACCCGCAAGCGCCTCGACAAGATCACGACCTCGGCCCAGCGGCGCACCGACACCACTGCCCGCCAGGTCGTCGACGAGTACCAGCTCGTGCAGAGCTTCGCCGCGAACGGTGACCCGAGCAACCCCGACCCGGTGAGGACCGGCCCGAACACCGCCCTGTGGCTGGAGTCCGTCCAGCGCACCGGCTACGCCCGCAACGGCACCACCGACGCGAAGGTCACCCTCAACTCGGTGCGGTTCGAGCCCAACGTCGAGGACATGCCGAACCGCGTCGTGGCGTACAACCCGCAGCGCCCCGGCTTCTCCCGGCTCCGCGTCGGCCGCGTCATCAACGAGTACGGCGGCGAGACCGTCGTCACGTACAAGCCGGCCTCGGGCGACTGCGTCACCGGCAGCCTTCCCCGGATCGACCAGCAGACCGGTGAGACCCGCGCCGAGGCCATAGCCCGGCTGCAGCCGCAGCTGAAGGCGAACAACCGCCTCTGCTACCCGATGTTCTGGAGCCCCGAGGCCGAGCTCGAGGACATCGACTGGTTCCACAAGTACGTCGTGGACACCGTCGAGGAACTGCCGAACATCGACGGCAACTACACCACCAGGACGGAATACCAGTACAAGAACCCGGCCTGGAAGCTCGCCGAGGCCGAGTTCACCAAGAAGACCCAGCGCACCTACTCGCAGTTCGCGGGCTTCGAGCAGACCACGACCCTCACGGGCCCGGTCGTCGAGAACACCCCGGACGCCCCAGGCCAGCGCTCCAAGGCAGTGACCCGCTTCTTCCGCGGCCTCGGCGACACCGTGTCCGTCAAGGACATCGCGGGTGTCGAGATCGCCAAGGACGAGGAGCCGTTCGCCGGCCGGATCGCCGAGGAGCTCACGTACCTCGACTCCACCAAGGCCGACTCCGAGTGGCTGAGCCGCAGCACCACCAAGCCCGCGGCCACCGAACTCGCCAAGCGCAACCGCGACGACGGCCTGAGCCCGCTGCGGGCCTGGCGGGTCACGGAGCCGGAGGAGATCGCGTACACCAGGTCGTCCGGCACCAACACCGACGACCCGCGGACGCTGCGCACGGTGAAGACGTCGACGACGTACGACCCGACGTACGGTCTGCCGATCCTGGTGGAGTCGCTGGGCGACACCGATGCGAGCAAGCCGCGTGACGAGTCCTGCACCAAGCTGGACTACCTGCACCACACGGGCAAGAACCTGATCGGTCTGTCCAAGCAGGTCCTGGTCTCGCCGACGACCTGCGCGAACGCCAACTGGGCCAACCTCGGCTCGTTGAGCGGCGGCAACCGCACGGCCTACGACGGCACGACGTACGGCACCGCGCTCGGCTCCTCGACCCGGGGTCTGGCCACCGAGTCGTGGACGCTCAACGGCGCCGGCACCGACTTCCGGACGGCCGGCACCAAGGCGTTCGACGCCGTCGGACGCGTGGTCAAGGAGACCTCGGCGGAGCAGCTGAGCAAGCCGACTCCGAAGTCCTCCACGATCAAGTACGAGCCCATCGGGCCGGCCACCGGTCAGGTCTTCAAGGTCACCATGACCAACGTGCTCGGGCACAGCCAGATCCAGGAGCTGGAGCCGGGCCGCTCGGTCACCGTGAAGACGACCGACGTCAACGACCTGGTCAGCGAGGCCGTGTACGACCCGCTGGGTCGTCTCGCCGAGGCCTGGGCCCCCGGCAGGACCCCCGGCAGCGGCGTCGCGGACTTCCGCGCGGTCTACACGATCCCGATGGAAGAGACCGACCCGGACAACAAGAACCTCAAGATCCGCAAGCCTCCGTACGTCACCACCTACGCGCGGGGCTACGAGGACCGGATCGAGACCTCCGTCACCCTCTACGACGGTCTCGGCCGCGAGCGGCAGACGCAGGAGGAGGCCGACGGCGGCGCGGGCTGGCTGATCACCGACACGCTGTACAACAGCTCCGGTGAGGTCGCGCAGACCAACAACGCCTACCTGACCGACGAGGCCACGCCGGGCCAGCTCTTCGTCCCGGTCTCCGATACGGTCGTCCCCAACATCACCCGCTACACCTACGACGGTCTCGGCCGCGTGCTCCAGGAAACCCCGTACCTGAAGTACGTGGACCCGAACACGCAGGCGTCCACCTCGAAGGCGTACCCGGAGCGGGCCGTTCGTTACGAGTACGGCGAGGACTGGTCGAAGGTCATCCAGCCGCAGGGCGACTCCTCCTACCGCGTCTGGACCGACGCGACCGGCCGCACCGTCCGCACGGACACCTTCAACCCGGCGGCCCCTGGCGGCTTCACGTCGACCCGCTACGAGTACGACGTGCACGGCCAGCTCGCCAAGGCGACCGCATCGGCCGACGAGGCGCACCCGTGGTCGTGGACGTACAACCACAACGGCCAGGTGGAGACGGCGGTCGACCCCGACACGGGCACGACCCGCACGACCTATGACGCCTTCGGCCGGGTCGAGACGACCACCAACGCCCGCGGCATCAAGGTCTGGAACAGCTACGACGAGCTGTCGCGGCCGAAGGAGGTGCGCGAGACCGACTCCCTCGGCAAGGTGCTGTCCTCGTTCACGTACGACACGGCCCCGGGCGGCAAGGGCATGCCCGCCACCGCCACGCGTTACACCGATCTCCAGGCGTACACCCAGACGGTCAACGGCTACACGAAGGACTACCAGCCGACCTCGACCACGTTGTCCCTGCCGCAGTCCATCGTCGACACCTGGGGCCTGAAGAAGGACTACAGGTACGACTACACGTACAACGACCGCGGCATGCTGGACGAGACCACCCTTCCGGCGGTGGGCAACTTCGGCACCGAGAAGCTGGTCGTCCGCTACAACAAGGACGGCAAGCCGCTCTCCATCTCCGGCAAGGACTGGTACGGCGCCGAGACCGCCTACGACCCCTACGGCCATGTGCTCCGCTCCACGCTCGGTGCCCAGCCGTACCGCGTGTGGACGCAGAACGCCTTCGACGAGTCCAGCGGCGAGCTCACGTCGCAGTCGGTCTTCCGCGAGAAGACCGGCACGGCCGCGGACAACTCCGTCGTCAACTCCCTCGTCTCCGGCAACCTGGTCTCCCACCGGGCGTACACCTACGACCCGGCGGGCAACGTCACCTCGATCCAGGAGGGTGCCTCCGGGATCGCGGAGCGGCAGTGCTTCGTCTACGACCCGATCGGCCAGCTGAAGTCGGCCTGGACCGCCAAGGACCAGACGACCTGCGTCAACCCGAGGAACCCGGACGGTTCGCTCAACAAGAACCCGGACGGCACGCTCCGGGTCGCCGCGGGCGCGGACGGCTCGGGTTACTGGCAGGAGTACGACTACGACCTGCTCGGCAACCGCTCGCAGCTGACCGAGAACGACCTCAGCGGCGACACCGCCAAGAACGCGGTCACGACGTACGCGTACGGCAAGAACGCCGCCAAGGACCAGCCGCACACGCTGGCCAAGGTGACGAAGAAGTACAAGACGCCCTCCGGCGCCGATGTGACCGCCGAGGCCACCCGGCTGTACGAGCTGACGGGTGAGACCAAGTCGGTCACCTCGGTCGAGAACGGAGACAAGCAGGACCTGACCTGGACCTACGACGGCCAGGTCGACCGGATCACCGGTGCGGGCACCGGCGGCAAGACCCCGTACGTGGGTCTCGGCCAGAAGTGCCTGGACCTGAAGTCGGGTGCGGGTGCGGCCGGCCAGCCCATCCAGCTGTACGCCTGCAACACCTCGGTGGCGCAGAACTTCAAGTTCACGCCCACCCCGGGCACGGCGGCGGCGCCGCAGAGCGACCCCAACAAGGGCACGCTCTCGGTCTACGGAAACTGGTGCCTCCAGCCCGCGGCCAACACGGCCGGCTCGGCGCTCCAGATCCAGAAGTGTGACGGCTCGGCCGCGCAGGAGCTGAAGCGCAACGCCTCCGGCCAGCTGATCCACCCCGCCTCCGGCAACCTGTGCCTCGCGGTGCAGGGCGCGGCGAACGTGAACGCGACGCCGGTCGTGCTCGCCACCTGTGACGCGGCCCAGGCCGCCCAGCAGTGGCTGCCGCAGAACGACACCCGTCACGTCTACGGCCCCGACGGATCCCGCCTGCTCACCATCAAGGGCAAGCAGGCGACCCTCCACCTGGGCGAGGCCGAGGTGACGGTCCAGCAGGGCGGCGTCCTCGTCAACACCCAGCGCACCTATTCGGTTCCGGGTGGCGCGGTCATGCGCTACTCGTACGGCACCGGCTCGGAGACCCTGGTCGCCCAGACCTCGGACCACCAGGGCAGCGCGTACACGGAGGTCGCCCTCTACGGCAGCCAGTCGGTGCGCATCCGCAAGCAGGACCCCTTCGGCAACGAGCGCGGCACCGCCGGTGCCAACCTCCAGAACCACAAGGGATTCCTCGGCAAGACCCGGGACGACTCCTCCGGCTTCCAGCCGCTGGGCGCCCGCCTGTACGACCCCGTGGTCGGACGCTTCCTGTCCGCCGACCCTCTGCTCGACCTGAACGACCCGCTGCAGTCCAACGGGTACGCGTACGCGCACAACAACCCGGTCACGTACTCCGACCCGACCGGTCTCGCCATCAGCCTGACCGCCTCGGAGAAGGCCGCGGCCCTTGCCGGCGCGGGTCTGTCCGCGGCGCAGGTCGCCCAGGCGCAGGCCACCATGGGCAAGTCCCTGACCTCAGTGATTCTGTCGATCGCCTGGGAGACACTGAAGGACTTCATCGGCATCAACGACGCCATGGCCTGCTTCGGCGGTGACATGTGGTCGTGCGGCAGCATCATCCTGGACGCCATTCCGTGGACGAAGCTGGGCAAGATCCCGTCGGTTCTGAAGGCGATCAACCGGACCATCGACGCCATCCAGGCGTTCAAGGCGGCCAAGCGGGCCGCGGAGGCGGTGCTCAAGGCCGCGAAGGCAGCCGAAGCGGCAGCCTTGAAGGCCAAGAAGGCGGCCATTGAGAAGGCCAAGAAGGAGGCCGCGCAAAGAGCCAAGAAGAAGGCGGCCGAAGCCGCCAAGAGAAAGGCGGACGCGGCGGCCGCCGCGAAGCGGAAGACGGGCAACGCGGCGCAGAAGCAGGCGCAGGCCAAGTCCGCGCCGAAGTCCTCCTCCCACGCCGGCAAGGGCGGCGGAGGCGGCTCCGGCAAGGGCGGTGGCTCCGGCAAGTCCGGTGGTGGCGGCTCCGGCAAGTCCGAGGGCGGTGGCTCCGGCAAGTCCGGCGGCTCCTCCCGCAGCAACGGCGGTACCAGCGGCGGCGGCGGCTCCGGCAAGGTCGAGGAAGGCGCTTCCTGCCCGATCAGCAACAGCTTCGTGCCGGGCACGAAGGTGCTGATGGCCGATGGCACCACCAAGCCGATCGAGCAGGTCAAGGTCGGCGACAAGGTCATCGCCACCGACCCGGAGCGCGGGGAGACGCGTGTCGAGACGGTCACCGCGGAGATCAAGGGCCAGGGCCTCAAGCACCTGGTCAAGGTCACGGTCGACGTCGACGGCAAGACCGGCTCCAAGACGGCCCAGGTCACCGCGACCGACGGTCACCCCTTCTGGGTGCCCGAGCTCGGTGAGTGGATCGACGCGACCGACCTGAAGTCCGGCAACTGGCTGCGCACCAGCTCTGGCGCGTACGTCCAGGTGGCCGCGGTCGAGCGGTGGACCAGCCAGGACAGCACGGTTCACAACCTGACCGTCTCCGACCTGCACACGTACTACGTGCTGGCCGCGCAGACCTCGGTCCTGGTTCACAACTGCCCGCCGTCGCAGGCACTGCAGGACCTGGCAGACATCGCGGAGGCGTACGGCGCGGAATACGCGGCCGAATACACGTCGCCTTCGGGTGAGGTCTACCGGGCACACAACAAGGAACAGCCCGCCGTGCCCCCGGGCATGCAGGACGAGTTCGACGAGTACGATCACCACGGCGGCTGCGCCGAGACCAAGTGTCTGATCAAGGCGTACAACGCCGAAGGCCCGAGCGCGATCCGTGGCGGCCACATGGACGTCGTCCACGTCGGTGACGACGACGACGGAAACTGGGAGCACGGCGATGTTGCCCGGCCTTGCGGACGGTGCAGTCGACTGCAGAAGGGACTGTTCATTGGGCCCTGAATCAACTGAGCCCGACCACGGGTTGAGTCTTCCCGTCCGTGAAGCCCTCCTGGCTGCCGACTGGCAGCCAGGAAGGCGAGTGGACATCTCGGACACCATCGAGCGGCTCGCGCTCGCCGGGTACGTGATCCACGAGAATTTCACCTCCTTCATGAGGGAATTCCGGGGTTTGAAAATCGAGCCGGTCCTGACTGCCGGTCCGAATTTCATGAATGACGAGCCCTATTGGATCAGCCCGGGCCGAGGAGTCCGTTATCTGGACGAGGCACTCCTGCTGAAGGATGTGTTCGGGGAGGATCACAACCCGGTCGGGTGGTGGTTGAGCAGCAGCCATGTGTTCATGGGGGTCAGTGGAAGGGTCCGGGCGTACTTGGACGGACTCGTCTGGGAGCTCGGCGAAACGCCCTTCGAGGCGTTGGAATTCGCCGTACGGCCGACCCGGCCGCTGGTCTGCGTGTGGTCTGCTCCGGGACGAAGGCCGTGGCCCAAGAGGCCTGAGTCCCGCTAGCCCCTAGGTGGCGTTCCGCCACCACCGTCGCGGAGGGGGGAGGGGGTGCCCGTAAGAGGGGGGGGGGGGAGGTGGGGGGGGGGAGGGATGGTGGCACCGCTTTTC
>NZ_JBHXFE010000036.1:0-67056 GCF_042722475.1 Streptomyces sp. NPDC127092 | reverse complement strand
TCCCTCCCCCTCCCCTCCTCCCCCTCCGCGATACGCACCCCCCCACCACCCCCCTCCCCCCCCCCCGCCGCCCCCCCCCCCCCCCGCCCCGCGACGCATGTCGCAGGCGGATCCGCCTGCGCCCCCCTCGCGTCTCACGCTCTTGGTGTCACCGCCCCCGCGCCTCCGCCTCCAGCCTCAGCCCCTCCTCCATCACCGCCCGCGCGATCGGTGCCGCGTCTCCGCCCCCGCTGATGTCCGTGCGGTTCGCCTCCGCGTCCTCGACGACCACCGCGACCGCCACCGCCGGCTGGGCCGAGTCCGTGGCCTGGGCCCAGGCGATGAACCAGGCGTAGGGGGTGCCGGTGTTGCCGAGGCCGTGCTGGGCGGTGCCCGTCTTGCCGCCGACGCGGGCGCCCGGGATGGCGGCGTTGGTGCCGGTGCCCTCCGTCACCGCGCGGACCATCAGGTCCTGGAGGCGGGTCGCGGTGGAGGGGCGCATGGCCTGGCGGTAGGTGCGGCGGGCGGGGGAGCCGACCAGGGTGCCGGCCGAGGTGGTCGTGCGCTCGACCAGGTGGGGCTGGGCGATCTCGCCGTTGTTGGCGACGGCCGCCGCGACCATCGCCATCTGCAGCGGAGTGGCCGCCGTGTCGAACTGGCCGATGGAGGACAGGGCCAGCTGGTCGTCGCTCATGTCGGTGTCGAAGTTCGACTTCGCCACCCACGACGGGATACGCAGCCCCGTGTCGTTGAAGCCGAAGGCCTCGGCCGCCGCCACCATCCGGTCCAGGCCCACCTTCACGCTCAGGCCGGCCATCACCGTGTTGCACGACCACCGGATGGCATCGGCGAGGGAGGCGTCCGCGCAGCCGGTGGCCTCGTTGGGGAGGACCTGGCGGGTCCCCGGGAGGACGAAGGGGTCCGGGGTGTCGGTCGGGGCGTCGACGTCCGTGACCACGCCCGCGTCGAGGGCCGCGGCCGCCGTCACGATCTTGAAGGTGGAGCCCGGGGGATAGGTCTGCCGGATCGCCCGCGCCAGCATCGGCTGGTTGGGGGAGGTGTTGAGCTGGTGCCACGCGGCCTTGACCTTGTCGTCCGTACCGGACAGCATCCCCGGGTCGTACGACGGCGAGGAGACGAGCGCCAGGATCCGGCCGCTCGACGGCTCGATCGCCGCGACCGCGCCCCGCTTGCCGTCGAGCCCCCGGAACGCCGCCTCCTGCATCCGGGCCCTGATCGTGGTGACGACGTCGCCGCCCGGGTGCCGGCCCCGGCTCACGTCGTTCCACAGCGGCAGCGGCGCGAGCATCGGATCGGTGCCGGACAGCAGGTCGTCCTCGGCGCTCTCCAGGAGCGTCGTGCCGTACGTCTGGGAGGCGTAGCCGGTCACCGGCGCGTACAACGGGCCCTGCGTGTACGTGCGTTCCCAGCGCAACTGCTGCCCGCTGTCCCGGGAGCCGGTGACCGGACGGCCGTCCACGAGGATCTCCCCGCGCGGCTGGCCCCAGCGGGAGATGGCGATGCGGCGGTTGGCCGGGTTGTCGTCCAGCTCGTCCGCCTCCAGGACCATCACCCGGCCCGCGTTGACGAGCAGCGCCACGAGCAGGACCAGACAGAGCCCGGCGGCCCGCCGGATGTACCGGATCATCGGATGCGGCTCACCTCGCGTCCTCCACGACGGGGGCGATGACCCCCGTGTCGGCCATGTCCGGGCGCGGGGCCCGTGCCGAGTCCGAGACCCGGACGAGCAGCGCCACGATGACCCAGTTGGTGACGACCGAGGACCCGCCCTGGGCGAGGAACGGCATCGCCATGCCGGTGAGCGGGATGAGCCCCATCACCCCGCCCGCGATGACGAAGACCTGGAGCGCGAGGATCGAGGCCAGGCCGATGGCGAGCAGCCGCCCGAAGGGGTCGCGCAGGGCGAGCCCGGCGCGGTAGCCGCGGGCGACGAGCAGCGCGTACAGCAGGAAGAGCGCGGTCAGGCCGACCAGGCCCAGCTCCTCGCCCGCCGTCGCCAGGATGAAGTCCGACTTCGTGGCGAAGCCGATGAGCACCGAGTGCCCGAGGCCGAGTCCCGTGCCGAGCATCCCGCCGGCGGCGAACGCGAACAGCGACTGGGCCAGCTGCCCCGGCCCGTCACCCGCCCGGATCGAGGCGAACGGATCCAGCCAGTCCTGCACCCGGCTGTGGACGTGCGGTTCGAGGGAGCCGACGAGAAAGGCGCCGGCCGAGGCGAGCAGCAGCCCGACCGCGATCCAGCCGGTCCGCCCGGTCGCCACGTACAGCATGATCACGAAGAGCCCGAAGAAGAGCAGCGAGGTGCCCAGGTCCCGCTCCAGGACGAGCACCCCGACGCTCAGCAGCCAGATCGCCACGATCGGGCCGAGGACGCGGCCCGTGGGGAACTGCAGGCGCCAGACCTTCCGGCCGGTGTACGCGAGGGCGTTGCGGTTGGCGGCGAGGTAGGCGGCGAAGAAGACGGCGAGCAGGATCTTGGCGAACTCGCCCGGCTGGAAGGAGAGTCCGCCGATCCGGATCCAGATCCTGGCGCCGTTCACGGCGGGGAAGAAGATCGGCAGGATCATGAGCGCGAGCGCGGTGGCGACGGACAGGTACGCGTACCGCTGCAGCACCCGGTGGTCGCGGATCAGCAGGACGACGGCGATGAACAGGCCGACGCCGAGCGTCGACCAGACCAGCTGGGTCGGCGCGGCCCGGTCGCCCGGGGTCTCCAGGTCGAGCCGGTAGATGAGGACCAGGCCGAGCCCGTTGAGCAGCACGGCGATCGGCAGCAGGAGCGGGTCGGCGTAGGGCGCGCGCAGCCGGACCGCGACATGGGCGAGCAGCGCGAGGAGCCCGAGGCCGGCGCCGTAGCGCGCCGCGTCGGGCGGCACGGCACCGCTACGGGCGAGCCCGACCTCCGCGTAGCCGCAGACGGAGATGAGGACCGCCCCGACGAGCAGAGAGAACTCCACACCACGACGCCTGGGCACGCGCACGCCGGGCGGGGGCGCGTCCCTGGTGTCCTTCGCGTCCGTCGGCGGCGGTGCGGTCATGGACCGCAACGTAGCAAGCAGTAAGCCTTATGTCCCTTTTGTGTGACGGTGTGCCGCCGTTGGGCGCTGGTCGTTGCGCGCCCGTGGTGCCGGTCGGTGGTCGCGTGTCCGTGGTGCCCGTCGGTGGTCGCGCGTCCGTGGTGCCCGTCGGTCGTTGCGCGTCCGTGGTGCCCGTCGGTGGTCGCGCGCCCGTGGTGCCCGTCGGGCTCACGCGTCCGTCGGTTCTTCCGAATCCGCCAGGTGTACGTACTCCGGCAGCGTGAGACGGGCGAGGGCCCCGCCGCCGTCCTCCTCCGGCGCGTTGGAGAAGACGAGTTCCGCGCCGATCACCTCGGCCTGCCCGGCGGCGATGGTCAGCCCGAGGCCGTGGCCCTTGCCGCCGCTCTCCGTACGGAACCGCTGCGGTCCGGCCTCCAGCAGGTACTCCGGGTAGCCCGCGCCGTGGTCCCGTACCGTCACCACCGGCCCGTCGACGGTCAGGACCACCGGCGGGGCGCCGTGCTTGTGGGCGTTGGCGACGAGATTGCCGAGCACCCGCTCGAGCCGCCGCTTGTCCGTCTCCACCGTCGCGTCCCGCACCACCCGGACCTCGGTGTCGGATCCGGAGGCGCGCACGACCCGTTCGGCGAGCGGTCCCAGGTCGTGCACGGCCAGGTCCACCTTCTCGGTGCCCGCGTCGAGCCGTGAGATCTCCAGCAGGTCCTCGGTGAGCGCGCGCATCGTCCGCACCCGGTCCCGCACCAGCTCGGAGGGCCGCCCCTCGGGCAGCAGTTCGGCCGCGGCGGAGAGGCCGGTGAGCGGGGTACGCAGCTCGTGCGCGACGTCGGCGGTGAACCGCTGCTCACTCTGCAGCTTGCGCTGGAGCGAGGAGGCCATGGTGTCGAGGGCCCCGGACACCGTGGCCACCTCGTCCTGGGGCCGTGAAGGGTCCTTCGTCCGGGGGTCGTTGACGCGCGCGTCCAGGTCGCCGGCGCTGATCCGCCGCGCCACCTGCGCCGTCGCGTGCAGGCGTCGGGTGATCCGGGTGACGGCGAAGGCCCCGACGAGCAGGGTCGCCCCGATGGCGAGGACGGACGAGCCGAGGATCGAGCGGTCGAGCCCGTCGATCGTGTCGGCGCTCTGGGTGTAGTCGATGCGTACGGCGAGGGCGCGGCCGTCGGCAGGGGCCGCCGCCCACATGGTCGGTCGGCCCTTGAACTCGGTCACCATCGTGCCCCGCTCGCCCGTCAGCGCGAGCGCCCGGAGGGATTCGGGCAGCCCGGCCGGGTCGACCCCGGCGAACCGGGGCAGCGGCTCGCCGGACTCGTAGAGCCGGCTTACCTCGTCGAGCCGGGCCAGCGCCTTGTCCCGGGAGTCCTTCACGGTCTGCCCGGCGACGGAGACGTGGACGAGGGTGCCGAGGAGTGCCGCGAGGGCGCAGCACATGACGGTGATGAAGACCGCGGCCTTCCAGGTGAGGGTCGCGGTCCAGGCGGGCAGCCGGGGGAGGCGGCGGGAGGCGGAAGCCTTGGGCGTACGGGGTTCCCGGGACCGGTTCACGGGCCCGCCTCGGAGGGGCTCGGGGCGGGGGCGCGGTCGGGCGTGGTGGCGGAGGCGGTGGGGGTGGCGGTCGGACTCACGAACACAGGCGCGGGAACCATCGAGGTACCCGCACCGGGCTTCACCCGCACGATCTCGTCCCGTGCCGGCAGCATCGACCGCTGCTGCTCGTCCCAGGACCACGCGGTCCGGTACTCGTAACCGGGGATTCCGGCCGAGCTGACCCGCATGATGAGGTCCCGGCCGGCCAGCTCGACGCTGACGACCTGGTCGACGGTGGACATGATGCGGGTCAGGCCGCCGTTCTCGGCGAGATAGACGCGGACGCCGAGCTGCTGGTCGGGCATGCGGATGCCGACGATGAGCTCGTCGCGGCCGTTGCCGGTGAGGTCGCGGTAGTACGGCTTGAGGATGGGGCAAGAGCCCTTGTCCTTGCCGCAGTCCTGGATGGCTCGGGCGGTCTCCTCGTACAAGCCGTCCGGGCCCGAGCGGGCGCCCTCGCCGGCGCGCACCTCGGCCTGGACGACCGCCACGGCGTCGACGGTGTGGACGTCGTTGTCCGGGACGCCGATCCCGGGAACGCGCTGGGTGTCGGTCTCGCCGTAGTCGATCGGCGGGTTGGTCGCGGGCGGCAGGTCCGGCCAGAGCCGGACCGGGCCGACGGCGGAGGGAGTGCGGCCGGAGCTCTGCAGTTCACCATGGCCGCCGCAGCCGGTGAGGGCGGAGGTCAGGACGAGCGCGAGCACGCCGAGGGCCGCGACCGGGACGGCCGCGGTGGCGGTGGCGGCGGAGAGCCGCGCTCGGCGTCGTGTGGTCACTGCCCTCCTCGGGCGGGTCGGATCCGTCGGCTTCCTGAGGGTGCCCCGTGGTTTCCCGGTGGGGTCACTTCACCAGGTCGGCGAAGAAGATGATGTTGTCGGTGCGGTGACCGTCCCGGACGGGTCCGCCGCAGGTGATGAGGCGGAGCTCGGGCCGGTCGGTCTTCCCATAGACCTTATTCGTAGGGAAGTCCTTTTTGTCTACTTGCTGGATCTCGCGCACCGCGAACCGCGCCGTCGAGCCGTCCGCGCGTCCCACCTCGATCAGGTCTCCCGCCTTGATCTTCGCCACGTCGCGCATCAGGGCGGGGCCCCGTGCCGTGTCGTAATGCGCGACGATCACCGCCGCCCCGCGCTCGCCCGGCGTCACGCTCCCCGTGTACCAGCCCGGCTGCTCGGCCTGCTCCACCGACGGCACCTGCATCTCCTGATCCGCGTCGAGGCCGAGCTGCAGCATCGGCCCGGCGTCCACTCCCGCAGACGGTATGACCAGCCGGTTCGGTTCCGACGCCGCCATGGCCGGCGCCGCCTGATGCCCGGCGGGTCTCACGGCCACGTTCCGTACGGTCACATCCGGCGCCCCGTTCCCCGCGGCCCCGACGGTCCCGCCGCACCCGAGGACCCCGCCTCCGACGGCGACGGCGAGCGCGCTGCTGACGAGCAGTCGGCGGCGTCGGAAGGGGGAGGGGCGGCGGCTCATGGCGGACTCCGATCGGGTGGCGGCGGTTGACCGGATACGAAGGTAAATGTCCGGCTTTGCGGTTGTGTAACAGTGAGCCGGAGGTGGGCCTGCGGGCTCGTTACGTGCGCGCGGGCCGCCCGCTGTCTCCATGCGAGCTGGCCGCAGAGGCGGCCGACGGCGGCGGCCGACGGGACGGGTTTGTGGCGGCGGGTTGCGGCGGCGCCGGGCCTTCGCGGGGCTGCTGCGCGCGCCAGGCCGTTGGGGGAGGGAGCGGCCGCGCCTGGCCAGTCGGCTGCGCTGGTCAAACGGCCGGGCTGGTCAAGTCGGCCGCGCCCGGCCAGCCGTCCGCGCCTGCGCAGCCGGCAGCGTCGGGGCCGCTGGCCGCGCCGGGCCGGCCAGTCCGGCCGACCTCGCCCGGCTAGGCGGCTGCTGCCCGTGGTGTTGACAGCCTTGCCCGGCCAGGTGGCTGCCCGGCGCCTGACGACCTCGCCCGGTCAGACCCGCCAGCCGGATCTGTCGGCCCCGCGCGCGGCAAGCAAGGCTGGTCAGCCGGGCCAGGCCGGGTGCCGGGGCCAGCCCTCCAGTCGACGCCGAAGGTCGCCGACTGGGTGGGGTCCCATTGCCCCTGCGGCAACGTCTGCCGTACGGCCGGACCTGCGTCGCCGCCCACAGCCTGCCGGATGGCGGGCCGGCGAAGGCCCGCCCCCACGACGCCGCCCGGCTCGCTGGCACCGAGCTCGACCCGCCCCGCGCCGTGCGGCACGCACTCCACCCCGCGCCCTGCCCGTCCGGGATCGGCCCCGACCCGCGCCGCCCGGCCTCCGGTACCGACCCCGACCCGCGCCCCCCCGCCCGACCGGGGCGTCGTCAGTACATCCGGCGTTCCATCTGGGTCAGGGCCGCGCGGCACAACGTGAGGAGCTTTTCGTCGTCGTGGACGTCGTGGGAGCCCGCGCCGTCCTCGCGGGCGTTGTGGCGGCGCCTGCGGGAGAGCTCCGCACGGATCGCGGGCTCCGCGTCCGACGCCGCCGCGCCCATCTCCGCCAGGCACTCCGCCACGGCCACCCGGGTGTGCCGGTTCTCCTCCCAGGCCGCGAGCAGCACCGGCAGGGTCTCCGCCGCGTCCCCGGTCACCCGCCACAGCGCCGCCGCCGAACGCACCCGCACCCACAGGTCCCGCGAGCCCAGCCCCGCCCGCAGGGCGGGGGCCGAGCGGGCCGCGGCCGGCCCGATGGCACCCAGCGCGAGGGCCGCCGCGCACCACTCGCCGCCCGACGTACCCGGCCGCAGCCACCGGTCGAGCGCGCCGAGCGCCTCGTCCAGCGAACCGTCCAGCGCCCACATCGCCCGCGCCGCCATCGACGACACCGCCGCCGACTCCGAGCCGAGCAGCCGCCGTACGTCCGGCAGCGCCTCCTGGGCGACCGGCCCGAACGCCACGAGCGTTCGCAGGCACGCCTCCCGCACCCACTCCCGACGGTTCACCGGCGCACCGCGCAGCACCCGCAGCACCTCAGGCAACGCCTGGGCGCCCCGTACCGAGCCCAGCGCGAACAGCAGCGGCGCCGCCCGGTCGTACAACAGGTCGTCGAGCTCCACCTCCCCGAGCCGGCGCCGCAGCACCGGCGCGAGCGGCAGCGCCGCCGGGCCCAGCGAGTCGACCGCGTACAGCAGCTCCCGCCGTACCTCCCGCTCCTCCAGCGCCCTGGCGAGCAGCGGGATCGCCCGCGCGTCGCCGGCACGGGCGAGAGCGAGCAGCGCCCCGCCCCGCCCGGCCCGCGCGCCCGGCCCCGGCAGACCGAGCGGCCCCGTCGACCCGGTGGTCAGGCGCGCGGCCAGCGCGTCCGCCGCGGGCCCGCCGAGCTCGAAGAGCCGCTCCAGGAACGACGTCGCCGCCTCGCGCAACCGCGGCTCCGGGTCACTCAACTGCGCCCCGACCAGCCGCACCACTTCCTCGTACCGCCCCCGCCACACCCGTATCAGACCGCCACACAACCAGATCGCGTCCGACCGCTGGCCCCAGTCGGGGCTGCGCAGCTGCGCCAGGATCAGCGCGATGCGGTCGTCGACCCGGTCGTCCAGGGCGGAGTGCAGCGTGCGCAGCAGTTCCTCCGTCCACGGCGTCGGGCGGCCCGCCGAATGCTCCTCGAACAGCTCGCGCACCTGCCCCATCAAGGCGGAGGCGGAGGCGGAGGCAGCAGAGGAGGCCGAGGCGGACGAGGACGAAGACGTGGACGAGGAGGCGGCGACCGTACGGCCCGCCTCGACACCCTCGACACCCTCGGCACCTTCCATACCGTCGCTGCTTTCGGCGCCGTCAAAGCCCTCGACATCGTCCACGCCCTCGACGGCCGTGAGGGATCCCAGCGAGTCCATCGAGTCCGGCGGGGCCACCGAGTCCAACGAGGCCAGCGCGGCTAGCGAGTCCAGCGAGGCCATCGAAGCCAGCCGGTCCAGCGGCTCCATCCCGTCCAGCGCATCCACCGATGCGGTCGGCCGGTTCTGCGGGGCCGTGCGTACCTCGTCGAGCAGCACCGTGACCCGTTCCACCACGTCGTCCGGGATCTCGGCAGGCGCCACCCTCGCGAGCTGCGCGAGCGCCGCGAGCCGCAGACCCGGCGCCTGTGCGGCGCGGGACAGCCAGCCCAGCCAGTCCACGGTCTCGTCGCGCAGCGACTCGTGCCGCAGCGCGATCCGCCCGACCGCGGCGACCAGGGCGAGCCGTACCTCCGTGTCCTGCTCGACCGTGAGCCGCTCGCGCAGCAGGTCGAGCACGCGGACCGGGTCGCCGTGCAGCGAGGCCAGCGCGCACGGGGCCGCGAGCCGTACCTCGGGATCGGGGTCGTCGACGAGCGCGAGGAACACGTCGGCGCCTGCCGCGACCGCGGCGGCGGCCATCGCGTAGTTGGCCGCCGGTATGAACTCCTCGTCATCCGGGTCGAGTTCGTCCAGCTCCTCGTCCCCGCACAGGTCGATGCCGCCGATGCTGGTGAGCAACTCGACGATGCCGCCCCGGTCCTTGACCGTGGGGTCGGCGACGAGTTCGAGGAGGAAGGGGATGCAAGCGAGAGTCGAGTCGTAGACGTCACCCTGGTGGTGCACCGCCCCGTACATGCCGTCGAGCGCGTTCTCCCGCTCCGCGGGGTCGTCGGAGGCGAGTCCCCGCAGCAGCTCCGGCACGTCGTCCGCGGGGCCGTACGCATGGCCCAGCGAAGCCCAGTCGACCTCCTCGATCCCCGTCAGCATGCAGGCCGCCTTCCCCGTGAGCGCTTACCAGGCAGCAAGTGTGCACCAACGCACCCGTAACAAGGACCCGCCCGCCGGAGGCTGTTCCGCAAGCCCCGCGCGGCCGCTCGCTTTGCGCCACGCGCAGGTCCGCCGGGGGCCCGCCGGAGACCCGCCGGGAGCCCTGACGGCCCCTCGCCCCGCCGCTCAAGCGCCCGAGCCGGCCGCCTCCGCCCGCTCACCGACACCCCAACCGCCCGCCGGACATGCACACTTGCGCACCGGACCGCTCGCACCGGGCCTCCCGCCGGGGCGCTCGGGGACTTTGTCCGGAACGGAGCGGATGGGAGGGGTGATCGGTATCCGGCCGCGGGGCTCGTTCGTACCCGCCTCCTCGGTTACGGCCCCGCCTTCCGTACCCACCCCCGGCCCTGCCTCCCCGGTTACGGCTCCACCTCCGGCCACGCATCCGCTTCCCTTACCCGGACGAACCGAGCCGTGTCCTGACGGCCTGCGATCACGCGCAGTTCGACCGTGACGGGTTCGGTGAGCGGTCGTACCGTCCCGTGTTCCGGGTGTTCCACCGGCTCCGCCGCCACCCGCCCCGCCGTCAGCTCCGCCACCTCGCGCGCCTGGGCCCCGGACAGCCGGGGCGTGGTGCGCAGCTCGCGCCCGTCGGGCAGGCGCACGAGCAGTGCGTGCGGTCGGTCGGGTGGGCCGAACACACCGGCGAGCAAGGCGTCGCCGGTGTCCGAGTGCCGTACCTTCCGCCAGGACCAGGTGCCACCGGGCCGGTACGCCGAGTTCCAGGCCTTGGCGACCACTCCCTCGACGCCCGCGTCGCGCAGCGCGTCGAACCACTCGTGCGCCGTCGCCTCGTCGTCGGTGGCGAGCACCCGCTGGAGCGGCGGGCCGATGCCCGCGAGGGCGGCGCCGAGGAGGTCCCAGCGTTCGTGCAGCGGCCGGCCGCGAAGATCGTGGCCGGGGAGGGCGAGCAGGTCGAAGGCGATGTACGAGACGGGGATGCCGAAGCGCTCGCGGTCCCGGTGCGAGCGGAGCAGGTCGGTGAAGCTCAGCCGCCCTTCGCGGTACGCGCAGAGCTCGCCGTCCAGGACGATCCCCGGGGGCAGCCGCTCGCCCAGGTACGCGGCGATGCCCGGGAACTCGGGGGAGAGGTCGCGCCGCGCACGGGACTGCAGGAAGACCTCGCCGTCCTCGAGGACGAAGGCGAGGGCGCGGAAGCCGTCGAGCTTGAGGGAGTACTGCAAGCCGCCCGGAACACTGCCCTGCCGGGGCAGCTCGTCGGCGGCGCGCGGCCGCATCACGTCGACGGGAGGCCGCAGCACGACGTCAGGGGAGGACGAGCCCCGGGACGGATCGGGCGAACCGCGCAGATCTGACGCGCTAGGGGACGGGTCCGACGTGCCCCGGGACGGGTCCGACGTGCCCCGGGACAGGTCCGACGTGCCCCGGGACGGATCCGGCGTCCCTGGGGGCGATCCGGGGGCCGCGGGGTTCATGGCAGCGGTCCGGCGATTGCGGGGTCGAACAGGGGTGCGAGCAGTTCGCCGTACCTGTCCAGGCGGGGCGCGATGTCGTTCATCAGCACGACCAGCCGCCCCGCGCCGCCGGCCCTCGCCGTCCCCGCAGCCCCCGTAACCCCCGCAGCCCCCGCCGTCCCCTCCGTGCCCGCCGCCCCGGTCTCGCCGGTCTCCGCGGTCTCCTCGACCTCCTCCCAGGTCACCGGGGCCGAGACGGTCGGCAGCCGGCGGGCCCGCAGGGTGTAGGGGGTCGCGGTGGTCTTCGCGGCGGCGTTCTGGCTGTGGTCGACGAAGACCTTCCCGGGCCGCAGTGCCTTCGCCATCCGGTGCACGACCAGCCGCGGCAGCTCGGCCTCCGCCTCGACGGCGAGCCGGCGGGCGTAGGCGGACACGTCCGCGGAGGGCGCGGGCACCAGCGGCACGAGCAGGTGCAGGCCCTTCGAGCCCGAGGTCTTCGCGTACGCCGTGAGACCGTCGGCAGCGAGCCGTTCCCGCAGGTGGAGGGCGACCTGGCAGCACTCGACGACGGTCGCGGGCGGTCCCGGGTCGAGGTCGAGGACGAGCCGGTCGGCGACGGCGGGGGTGTCCGCCCGCCACTGGGGGGTGTGGAACTCGACGACCAGGTTCGCCGCCCACATCAGCGACGGCAGGTCCTGGATCACCACCTGGCGGGCGCGTGGCGCGTCGGAGCGGGGCACGGGGGTGGTTTTCACCCAGGCGGGCGTGCCGGGAGGCGGGTTCTTGGTGAAGAACAGCTGTCCGTCAGGGCCGTCCGGATAGCGCAGGAAGGACACCGCCCGGTCGCGCAGATGCGGCAGGATCACGGGCCCGACCGTGGCGTAGTAGTGCAGCAGCTCGCCCTTGGTGGTGCCGGTGGCGGGGTGGAGGACCTTGTCGAGGTTCCTGAGGGCCAGGCGCCGCCCCTCCACCTCTGTGATGGGCGTCATACGATGAGAATCCCACGAATCCCGACCAATGGTGCGAAGGGGATGAATAGTGCGATCCATATGGAACGGAGCCATATCCTTCGGCCTGGTCAGCATCCCGATCAAGCTGGTCAACGCGACCGAGAGCCGCTCGGTCTCCTTCCGGCAGATCCACGCCGAGGACGGCGGGCGCATCCGCTACAAGAAGGTGTGCGAGCTGGACGGGGCCGAGGTCGCGCAGGCGGAGATCGGCAAGGCCTACGAGGACGCCGACGGGACCATGATCCCGATCACCGACGAGGACCTGGCCGCGCTGCCGCTGCCGACGGCCAAGACGATCGAGATCGTGGCCTTCGTGCCGGCCAGTGACATCGACCCGCTCCAGATGGACGCCGCGTACTACCTCTCCGCCAACGGCGTGCCGGCCGCCAAGCCGTACACCTTGCTGCGCGAGGCGCTGAAGCGCAGCGACAAGGTGGCGGTGGCGAAGTACGCGCTGCGCGGGCGCGAGCGGCTCGGCATGCTGCGGGTGGTGGACGACGTGATCGCCATGCACGGACTGCTGTGGCCGGACGAGATCCGCGCGCCGGAGGGCGTGGCGCCGGAGACCCCGGTGACCGTGCGCGAGGCCGAACTCGACCTGGCCGACGCCCTGATGGCCACGCTCGGTGAGGTCGACATCTCCTCGCTGCACGACGACTACCGGGAGGCCGTGGAGGAGATGATCGCCGCGAAGGCCGAGGGCGGCGCCGGCCTCGCACCGGCGGAACCCGCGGCCGCGGGCGGCGGCCAGGTGATCGACCTGATGGCGGCCCTGGAGAGCAGCGTACGGGCGGCCAAGCAGGCCCGGGGAGAGACCGCGGGCGCGGAGGGCACGGCAGAAGCGGCCGAGGGCGGCGCGGCGGAGGCGGCCGAGGTGACCGAGCTCAGGTCGCGGAAACGGGCCGCGGCCAAGCGACCGGCGGCGACGCCGAAGGAGACCGGCGCGAAGAAGTCCACGGCGAAGACAGCGGCGAAGAAGACGGCTGCGCCCGCGAGGAAGTCGACGGCGAAGACGGCGGCCGGGTCCACCGCCAGGACGCCGACCAAGTCCGCCGCCAAGTCGACGGCCAAATCGACGGCGAAGAAGCAGCCGGCGAAGAAGGCGGCCGCGAAGAAGGCGACTCCGCGCAAGCGCACGGCGTAGGAACGAATGGCTCAACGGCTGCAGCCCAGCAGCCCAGGAGCTCAGCAGCTCAGGAGCTCAGCAACGGCTCGTGGCCGACGCTCTCGTCGGCCACGAGCCGTTCGGCGTACGCGTGTACGGTCGATCCCGCCGCGGCACCCGCCGCGCGGAACGGGAGGAACCGACCGATGCGGGCCGACGCCTGGCTCCTGGAACTCGACGAGAAGCGTGACGAACGGCGCGGCGAGACGCGTGACGAGGGGCGTGGCCCCACGCGTGGAGAACCGCGCGGTGCGACGCCCGGCTTGGCCGACGCGGACACACCGCCGCTCGGCACGACCGTGCTGGCCCCGACCGAGCCGGACACGAGCGTGTTCGACCGGACCGAGCTCGACCCGATCGAGGTCGACCCGAGCGTGTTGGACGCGCGGGAGCGCGAGCGGGCGGCGGCGTTCCTGCGGCCCGCCGACCGGACCCTGTACACGGTGGCGCACGTCGCCCTCCGCACCGTACTGGGCAGGCTGCTGGGGGAGCGTCCGGAGGACCTGAGGTTCACGCGCGAGCCCTGCCCGTGCTGCGGCGAGCCGCACGGCCGCCCGGCCCTCGCCGTGTCCGTACCCGAGCCGCCGCTGCACTTCTCGCTCTCGCACACGCGAGGCCGGGTGCTGATCGCGACGGCGCCGGTACCGGTCGGCGCGGACGTCGAACTACGCCCGGAGCCCGAGGCGGTGAAGGATCTGGTGTCCGTCCTCCACCCGTCGGAACGGGCCGAGATCGAAGCCGGCATCGAGGCCGCGACCGGGGCCGGGGCCGGTTCGTTCGTGGCCGATCGAGAGGCCCAGGTGCGGCGGGCGGCGGCCTTCGGCCGCATCTGGGCACGCAAGGAGGCCTATCTGAAGGGCCTCGGCACCGGCCTCGGCCGGGCCCCGCACCTGGACGACCTGAGCACCGGGGCCGCGCCGCCGGCCGGCTGGAGCCTGTACGACCTGCCGGGCGGCCCGTCCCACCATGCCGCGATCGCCCTGCGCGCCCCGCACACGACGACCGAGCCTCCGCGGCTGCACCACCTGACCTGACGGCGGGCACTGGGGCCCTGACCGGTGGGCGTACAGAGGCACCCGCGCACAAAGCCCGAGGCTGCACGCCACCGCACGGGCTCCCGCCAGGCCTGCCGAGGGGCCTCCCGGCGGGTCTCCCGCGGCCCTCCCACCGGGCCCCCGACCCGACTCCCGCCCACTCCCGCACCCCTCCCACACCCCTATCCGAACCCTCTATGACCCTTGGAGCGGTCAACCCTCCGCATAGCGGACCGACTTGGCCGCCCTTCGGACAACTGATGGTCAAATCCTTGTTGCATACCTGTCAATCAGGGCTGCTCGCTGGCACGCTCAACCGCGCACCACCCCCCACACAGATCCCCCACGCGTAACAGCGAAGGAGCCCGCGTGACCCGCCAGCAGTCCTCGCCTCGTCGTCACACCACCGCCCGAGCCGCCGCCCTCATCGCATCGGCCGCCATGGTCGTCGTCGGAGTCCAGACCGGATCCGCCAGCGCCGACGCCCAGCGCGAGGCCGGTGCCACCGCGCTCGTGCTCACCGGCACCCAGCGCGCCGCCGCCATCCAGGAGGCGCAGTCCGCCGCGGCCGGCACCGCCAAGGCCATCGGCCTGTCCGGCCAGGAGAAGCTGGTCGTCCGGGATGTCGTCAAGGACGCCGACGGTACGGTCCACACCCGCTACGAGCGCACCTACCAGGGCCTGCCGGTCCTCGGCGGCGACCTCGTCGTGCACCAGAAGAAGAACGGCGCCCGCTCCACCACCAAGGCGACCGAGGCCCGCATAGCGGTGGCGAGCACCACCCCGGCCGTCGCCGCGGCCACCGCCAAGCAGTCGGCCGTGGCCGCCGCCGACGCCGAGGGCGCGACCGCGTCCTCCGCCCGCAAGGTCATCTGGGCCGCCTCGGGCAAGCCCGTCCTCGCGTGGGAGACCGTCGTCGGCGGGCTCCAGCACGACGGCACCCCGAGCGAGCTGCACGTCATCACGGACGCCACCACCGGCAAGGAGCTCCACTCCTTCGAGGCGATCGAGACGGGCGTCGGCAACACCCAGTACAGCGGTCAGGTCACGCTCGGCACGGCCCCGTCGTACTCCCTCACCGACACGGCCCGCGGCGGCCACAAGACGTACGACCTCAAGGGCGCCACGTCCGGCACCGGCACGCTCTTCACCAACTCCACCGACGTGTGGGGCAACGGCCTCGCCTCCAACCGCGAGACCGCGGCCGCGGACGCCCACTACGGTGCGGCCGTCACGTGGGACTTCTACAAGAACGAGCTCGGCCGCAACGGCATCCGCGGTGACGGTGTCGCCGCCTACAGCCGCGTCCACTACGGCAACGCGTACGTCAACGCGTTCTGGTCCGACCAGTGCTTCTGCATGACGTACGGCGACGGCGCGGGCAACGCCAAGCCGCTGACGTCCCTGGACGTCGCCGGTCACGAGATGACCCACGGCCTGACCGCGTCCACCGCGGGCCTGCGCTACAGCAGGGAGTCGGGCGGCCTGAACGAGGCCACCTCCGACATCCTCGGCACCGCGGTCGAGTTCTACGCCAACAACTCGTCGGACACCGGCGACTACCTCATCGGCGAGAAGATCGACATCCGCGGCAACGGCACCCCGCTCCGCTACATGGACAAGCCCAGCAAGGACGGCAACTCCGCCGACTACTGGTCCAGCAGCCTCGGCCGCCTCGACGTCCACTACTCCTCGGGCCCGGCCAACCACTTCTTCTACCTGCTGTCCGAGGGCAGCGGCACGAAGACGCTCAACGGCGTCACCTACAACTCCCCGACGTACGACGGCTCCACGGTCACCGGCATCGGCCGCGCCGCGGCCTACAAGATCTGGTACAAGGCCCTCTCCACCTACATGACCTCGTCCACCAACTACGCGGGCGCCCGTACCGCCACCCTCTCGGCGGCGACGGACCTGTACGGCGCGGGCAGCGCGGAGTACAACGCGGTGAACGCGGCCTGGAAGGCCGTCAACGTCAACTGACGCAGCGGCAGGTAGGCACACCCCGACGGGGGGACAGGGGCTGTCCGGGTCGTACCCGGACAGCCCCTGTACGTGCCGCCCGCACCCCTGGTGCTCACTCGTCGTAGTGCAGGGTGCCGTCCTCGTCCATCCGCGGATGCAGCCGCTGGGGGCCGTACTCGTCCACGTCCGAAGGACGCGGCCCCTCGGGTCCGTCCGGGCCGAACCGGATCATGCGCTCCACGCGGCAGATCCGGAACTCCCGTCCGGCGACCCGTGCTTCGTCGGCGCGCCCGGCGGCCCGGAAGAGCTCGCCGGCCCGCCGGAAGGGCTCTCGCTCGGCCTCGTCCCACTCGTACATCCGAGGCCAGAAGTCGACCATGAGGTCGTACAGGCTCTGGCGCGCCTCGTGCGGGGTGGCGAACAGGGAGCCGTGCGGGCGCCAGCCGGAGCCCTGGCGTTCCACGACGCCGAAGGAGACCGGCAGGAGGGCGAGGTCGGGGTGGGTCGCGACGGCCCGCTCGGAATCGGCCCGTACGGCGGCGGGGTAGCGCGCGCCGGTGTAGCTGAACGGGCGCAGCCCGAAGCGCAGGGCCTCGGCCATGGGCCCGCGGGACCGGTCGGGGTCGAGCAGAGCGCCCTCGTCGGGGCTGCGATGCGGGATGTTGCCCTCCCACACCCGGAACAGCGGCTCGGGGTCGGTGGGGCGCGGCGGCTCGAGCCCCTGGTTGCCGGTACGCGTGAACTCGTCGGCACGTACGACGCGGTAGCGCACGCCGAGGACGTCGATCTCGTCGACGGGCTCGCGCTCGAGCACGCGCACGGCGGCGATCAGCTCACGCCGTACGGTCGGATCGTCGGTGTCGTCCTTCGCCCGGAAGAACAGTCTCGACTGCAGACCGTCCCGGGACTCCTGGGGCATGCCGGCCCGCACGGGCTCCACGACCCGCCACGGCCCCTCGGCGCCCACCTCCCGCGCCACCACCCCGAAGAGCGCCCCGCGCACGGCGAGCCCGGGATACCGCAGGGCACCGTCGACGGCATCCGCCTCGGTGACCCAGGCGACCGGATCCCCACTCCGGACAAGCCCCGCCTGCACCTCGGCGATCCGTCGCT
Organism: Streptomyces sp. NPDC127092; assembly: GCF_042722475.1. NCBI lineage: Bacteria > Bacillati > Actinomycetota > Actinomycetes > Kitasatosporales > Streptomycetaceae > Streptomyces > Streptomyces sp. NPDC127092. The sequence continues at coordinate 49,968 of NZ_JBHXFE010000036.1, read as the reverse complement.
CCCAGTCCTCATCCATGCACGCATTGTCCCGTCGGGGACCACCTGAGCCCCCCAAACGCCCGAAACCGCTCGCCCCGAAACCCCATCCGACCGACTCGGCCCGCTTCCGATCACTCGAGCCTCCACGTCCAACACTTGGGGCACGTGAGCAAGCGGATGGCGTAGTCGATTAGCCTGCGGACGTGCGCGCTGAGGAGATCTCCCAATGGATCGCTGATCATGGTGCCTCGATGAGCACCGTCGAACTTGCGGCAGCCTTCGATGCCTACCTGTGCACGCTTCCTTGGGCGGGCCAGGGCATTGACTGGCGCAGTCTGCCGAGTCGGTCGCTCGGATTGGACGGCGTCTCGGACGATGAGGCGGTGCGGTGGGCCAGGGAGACCCCGCTGGGGAGTCACAGTCACGTCCTGGTGATCGACTCTGCCTTCGAGCCTGGCGTCATCTGCTCCTTCGAGGATGCGGTTCGCGACTTTGAGCTGCTGTCGAACCGCCCAGAGCTCTACATGTGCGGGATAGACCTGCTGGGCGGACACCCCGAGCCGACGTTTGAGCACTTCATCGAGCGTCGCTCGTTCATGACTCTCAACGCGAAGCTGTGAGGCAACTCGGGACCGCCGTCCGGGCCTGGCAGGAAGCTCGGCCCTGCTGACTCGGTGCGCGAAGTGTCTCGACGGCCGCCAGGAGGTGGCGAACCGGCGCATCGACGAGCTGCGATCCGAGCCCTCGTACACGCACCACTGACGGCCCAGCCACTCGCACTCCGGTATGGCACCTTCCCAGTCGTCGGTGCAGCGGTCGGCCCAGTCGCGGCCCACCAGCACCGGCCGGGTCAGCACCCCGTTCGCGGTGTCCTGGACACGCAGGACCATGCCGACATCGTCGATCCCTGGGTTGCCCCGCGGCCCATACGACACCCTGCGAGCAGGCGAGGAATAGAGGTCCAGGACCGTCTCTTCGAGTACAGCCGGCACGCGGCCGATCAGTTCCAGTCCCTCCAGGATCACGCACAGGCCGTTGGCGGCATCAGCTGCCACGCAGAAGAGCATGGCCCAGGCCGCGAACAGGACGCGGCCCCTGTCATACGGCCGCTCAGCGCGGCACAAGCGTGCATAAACAACAAGACCCCGTCCTCAGCGTTTCCGCTGATCACGGGGTCTGTCTGGCACTTCCTGCGAAGTGCCCCCGGCAGGATTCGAACCTGCGCACACGGCTCCGGAGGCCGTTGCTCTATCCCCTGAGCTACGGGGGCGTCCGCCGCTTCTCGCGGCGACGGGAAGAACACTACCAGCTCCCGCAGGGTGCCTGTGAACAGGTATTTCCGCCGCGTCACCATGGGGGCGTTCCCTCGCACGGGTCAGAAGTGGGCAAAAGCCGGACGCGGGTGCTCCCCGCGACCTACTCTCGACGTGTGTCAGGGGTGTCCGGGCGGGTGCTGGTTGTGGATGACAACCGGGTGATTCGCCAGCTGATCAGGGTCAATCTCGAGCTCGAGGGGTTCGAGGTGGTGACCGCGGCCGATGGTGCCGAGTGTCTGGATGTCGTGCATGAGGTCTGTCCTGATGTCGTCACCCTCGACGTCGTCATGCCCAGACTCGACGGGCTGAAGACCGCCGCGCGGCTCCGGGAGGACCCGCGGACCAGTCATCTCCCGGTGGCGATCATCAGCGCCTGCACCGAGTACGAGACGGAGGGCGCGACCGGGGGAGCCTCCGGCGTCGACGCCTTCCTCGCCAAGCCCTTCGAGCCGGCCGACCTCGTCCGGGTCGTCCGGCAGCTCATGCACCAGGAGCGGCGCGAGCCCCGCGACGACGCCGACGCCGAGGAGCCGCCCGCAGTCAGCAGGACCGGGCGCCGAAGAGAGGGATAGACGGCGAAGGGAACGTGCAAGGGAACGGTGAGGGGAACGGCGAAGGGGTAGCCGCGCGGAGCCGGTGAGCCGGCCCGGGAGCCAGTGAGCCAGTCCGGGAGCCAGTCAGGCGGATCCGGGGCGCTCCAGTCGCCGAGGTCCTCCGGTCCGACACGCCCCAGCTCCGAGGTCCCGCCCCTCCTGCCCGGGCCCCCGGCGCCCACATGCCGACACCGGTTCGCGTTCCGACCCCCCTCCTCCCCTACGCTTGTCCCGTGACCCCCGCGGACCTCTCCCTCACCGTGCTGCACGCCGTGCGCCGTGCGGTCGACGAGGGTGTTCTGCGGGTCGACGTGCCCGCGCGCGTCGCGGTCGAGCGGTCACGGGCCGGCGGCACCGGTGACTACGCCACCAGCGTCGCCCTGCGGCTCGCCCGGCCCTCCGGGCTCGACGCCCGCGACGTCGCCGAGATCCTCAAGGAGCGGCTGAGCGACAGCCCCGCCATCCGCTCCGTCGACATCACCGGCCCTGGGTTCCTCAACTTCACCCTCGACGGCAGCAGCCAAGAGCTCGTCCACGACCGCGTCATCCGTGAGATCGCGCGGACTGGGATCTCGTACGGGCATTCCCAGCTTCTCTCCGGCACCCACGTCCGGTTCGCTCCCGTCACCGAGCCCCGTGCCGTCCTCCTCACCGAGACCGTCATCCGGCTTCTCCAGGCCCAAGGAGCCACCGGCGACATCGACGGCATCGACGGCATCGACGGCGCTGACCGCACCGACGACTCCAGCGTCATCAGCGGCACCGACCGCAGCGTCGGCGAACCCAGCGCCACCGCCGACGTCGGCACCCACACCACCGACGTCGACACCCACACCACCACCCCCCACCCCGAGCGCCTCCCCGTAGCCCCCAGTGTCTACCTTCCCGACCTCCTCGGCGTCGACGTCGCCCGCTGGGCCCTGCTTCGGCCCGCCGCGCACGACCGGGTCCTCGACGGGGCCGCCCTGCTCGTCCAGCACGAGCGCAACCCGCTCTTCCGGGTTCGGTACGCGCACGCGCGGGCCAGGCGTCTCGTGGACAACGCCGCGCAGCTCGGCTTCGCGCCCGCGTACGAGAGTGCCGTCGACGAGCCGCGGCTTCTCGGGCTCCTCGGCGACCACCCCGCCGTCCTGCTCTCCGCCGCCCGCCACCGCGCCCCCGACCGGGTCGCCCGGCACCTCGAGGCCGTCGCCGACGCGTTCCTCGCGTTCCAGCACACCGTTCTGCCCCTCGGCGACGAGAAACCCTCGGCCGCCCACCGCTCCCGGCTCGCGCTCGCCGAAGCCGCCGGGACGGTGCTCGCCGGTGGCCTGTCCCTGCTCGGCATCAGCGCACCCGACCAGATCTGAAAGACGCAGACCCATGAGCCGTTCCGCACACCCCGCCGGGCCCCGCCACGCCGACGTCCTTCCCGAGGGGCACTACTCCGCTCCGCCCGCCGACCTCAACCGCCTCGACCCCAAGGTCTGGGCCCGGACCGTCGCCCGGAACGACGCGGGCCAGGTCACCGTCGGCGGGCTGAGCGTCGCCGAGCTCGCCGAGCAGTTCGGCACGCCCGCCTACTTCCTCGACGAGGACGACTTCCGCGCCCGCTGCCGGGCCTGGGCCGACGCCTTCGGTAGCGACGCGGACGTCTTCTACGCCGGGAAGGCGTTCCTTTCGCGGGCCGTCGTGCGGTGGCTCAAGGAGGAGGGGCTGAACCTGGACGTGTGTTCCGGGGGCGAGCTCAGCACCGCGCTCTCCGCCGGAATGCCCGCCGAGCGGATCGCCTTCCACGGGAACAACAAGAGCGAGGACGAGATCCGGCGGGCCGTCGAGGCCGGCGTCGGGCGGATCGTGCTCGACTCCTTCCAGGAGATCGTCCGGGTCGCGCACATCGCGCAGTCGCTGGGCAAGCGGCAGCGGGTGCAGATCCGCGTCACCGTGGGCGTGGAAGCGCACACGCACGAGTTCATCGCCACCGCCCACGAGGACCAGAAGTTCGGGATCGCGCTCGCCGGCGGGCAGGCCGCCGAGGCGGTGCGGCGGGCGCTGCGGCTCGACGGGCTGGAGCTGATCGGGATCCACTCGCACATCGGGTCCCAGATCTTCGACATGGCCGGCTTCGAGGTCTCCGCGCGGCGCGTCGTGCAGCTGCTCGCCGAGGTGCGTGACGAGCACGGGATCGAGCTGCCCGAGATCGACCTCGGCGGCGGGCTCGGCATCGCGTACACCTCGGACGACGACCCGCGCGAGCCGCACCACATCGCCAAGGCGCTCACCGAGATCGTGACGCGCGAGTGCGAGGCCGCCGGACTCGCCACGCCCCGCATCTCCGTCGAGCCCGGGCGCGCCATCGTCGGGCCCACCGCCTTCACCCTCTACGAGGTCGGCACCGTCAAGCCGCTGGAAGGGCTGCGCACGTACGTCTCCGTCGACGGCGGCATGTCGGACAACATCCGCACCGCCCTCTACGACGCCGAGTACAGCGTCGCGCTGGTCTCGCGCACGAGCGACGCCGAGCCGATGCTGTCCCGGGTGGTGGGCAAGCACTGCGAGAGCGGCGACATCGTCGTGCGCGACGCGTTCCTGCCCGCCGACATCGCGCCCGGCGACCTGATCGCCGTGCCGGCCACCGGCGCGTACTGCCGGTCGATGGCCAGCAACTACAACCACGCGCTGCGCCCGCCGGTGGTCGCCGTGCGGGACGGAGAAGCACGGGTCATCGTGCGCCGTGAGACGGAGGAAGATCTCCTGCGTCTCGACGTCGGGTGATGAAATAGTCAGGTGATGGAAACCATGTCTCGCCATTCGGACCAGGCGCTGAAACGTCCGTCCGGTGAGTGAGACTGGTTCCCACCGTGGGAAACGGGTACCCCGATCCGGCCCCGCGGACCGAAGGGAAAAGCGACCGCAGGAATGCGTGTCGCAGTCGTAGTCGAAGTTGTACGAGAGACGAGGTCGGATGATGCGTACGCGTCCGCTGAAGGTGGCGCTGCTGGGCTGTGGAGTGGTCGGCTCAGAGGTGGCGCGCATCATGACGACGCACGCCGACGACCTCGCCGCGCGCATCGGCGCCCCGGTCGAGCTCGCCGGCGTGGCCGTCCGCCGGCCCGACAAGGTGCGCGGGGGAGTGCCCGCCGAGCTGATCACCACCGACGCGACCGCCCTCGTGAAACGCGGGGACATCGACGTCGTCGTCGAGGTCATCGGCGGCATCGAGCCGGCCCGCAGCCTCATCACCACCGCGTTCGAGCACGGCGCCTCCGTCGTCTCCGCCAACAAGGCGCTGCTCGCCCAGGACGGCGCGACCCTCTACGCCGCCGCCGACCAGCACGGGCAGGACCTCTACTACGAGGCCGCCGTCGCCGGTGCCATTCCCCTCATCCGGCCGCTGCGCGAGTCCCTCGCCGGCGACAAGATCAACCGCGTGATGGGCATCGTCAACGGCACGACGAACTTCATCCTCGACAAGATGGACACCTCGGGAGCGGGCTACAGCGAGGCCCTGGACGAGGCCACCGCGCTCGGGTACGCCGAGGCCGACCCGACCGCCGACGTCGAGGGCTTCGACGCCGCCGCCAAGGCCGCCATCCTCGCCGGGATCGCCTTCCACACGCGCGTGCGCCTCGACGACGTGTACCGCGAGGGCATGACCGAGGTCACCGCCGCCGACTTCGCCTCGGCCAAGCAGATGGGCTGCACCATCAAGCTGCTCGCCATCTGCGAGCGGGCCGCCGACGGCGAGTCCGTCACCGCGCGCGTGCACCCCGCGATGATCCCGCTCAGCCACCCCCTCGCCTCCGTCCGCGAGGCGTACAACGCGGTCTTCGTCGAGGCGGAGGCCGCCGGGCGGCTCATGTTCTACGGCCCCGGGGCCGGCGGCTCGCCGACCGCCTCGGCCGTTCTCGGCGACCTCGTCGCCGTGTGCCGCAACAAGCTCAACGAGGCCAACGGCCCCGGTGAGTCCGCGTACACCCAGCTGCCCGTGAGCCCCATGGGCGAGGTCGTGACGCGGTACCACATCAGTCTCGACGTGGCCGACAAGCCGGGCGTCCTCGCCCAGGTCGCGACGGTCTTCGCCGAGCACGGCGTGTCGATCGACACCGTCCGTCAGACGGGCAAGGACGGCGAGGCCTCCCTCGTCGTCGTCACCCACCGCGCGCCCGACGCCGCCCTCTCCGGGACCGTCGAGGCGCTGCGCAAGCTCGACACCGTGCGCGGTGTCGCCAGCATCATGCGTGTTGAAGGGGAGTAAGGACCCATGACCAGCAAGGGCACCCACCAGTGGCGCGGCATCATCGAGGAGTACCGGGACCGCCTTCCGGTCACGGACACGACGCCGGTCGTCACGCTCCGTGAGGGCGGCACGCCGCTCGTCCCCGCTCAGGTCCTCTCCGAGCGCACGGGCTGCGAGGTGCACCTCAAGGTCGAGGGCGCCAACCCCACCGGCTCCTTCAAGGACCGGGGCATGACCATGGCCATCTCCAAGGCCAAGGAGGAGGGCGCGCAGGCCGTCATCTGCGCGTCCACCGGCAACACCTCCGCCTCCGCCGCCGCGTACGCGGTGCGCGCGGGCATGGTTTCCGCCGTTCTCGTCCCGCAGGGGAAGATCGCGCTGGGCAAGATGGGCCAGGCGCTCGTGCACGGTGCCCGGATCCTCCAGGTCGACGGCAACTTCGACGACTGCCTCACCCTGGCCCGCGGGCTGTCCGAGAACTACCCGGTGGCGCTGGTCAATTCGGTCAACCCGGTCCGCATCGAGGGCCAGAAGACCGCTGCGTTCGAGATCGTGGACATGCTGGGCGACGCGCCCGACATCCACGTACTGCCCGTGGGCAACGCCGGCAACATCACGGCGTACTGGCGCGGGTACCGCGAGTATGCGGCCGACAAGGTCGCCACCCGCACGCCGCGCATGTGGGGCTTCCAGGCCTCCGGCTCGGCGCCGCTGGTGCGCGGCGAGGTGGTCAAGGACCCGTCGACCATCGCCACCGCGATCCGCATCGGCAACCCGGCCTCCTGGGACTACGCGATCGCCGCGCGCGACGAGTCGGGCGGCTTCATCGACGAGGTGACGGACCGTGAGATCCTGCAGGCCTACCGCCTGTTGGCCGCTCAGGAGGGCGTCTTCGTCGAGCCCGCGTCGGCCGCGTCGGTCGCGGGTCTGCTGAAGGCCGCCGCCCAGGGCAAGGTCGACCCGGGGCAGACCATCGTCTGCACTGTGACCGGCAACGGCCTGAAGGACCCCGACTGGGCCGTCGCCGGCGCTCCGCAGCCGGTCACCGTCCCGGTCGACGCCGCGGCCGCGGCCGCGCGCCTCGGCCTCGCCTGAATCTGGCCGGAAATCGACGCAGTGCGCCGTGTGCTGTAGGCAGCGCACGGTAGGTTCCTGATCGGGAGTCAAACCCGATCAGGAACCTACATAGGCGCACAGGTTGGCGCGCGACACGCATCGTGCGCCTCCTGTGCGCCCTATGTCGCGACAGAACCTTCCTTCGATAGGCTGTACCGAACCCGCCCCGACGCATATGCGTCGTGTTGTTGCCGTCGTCGCGCCCGAGGCGCGAGTGGCCCCCGGGTTCTCCGTACTTCCTCCGAACAATCCCGCAAGTCCGCACGTCAAGGAGAGTCATCGAGCGATGGCCGGTCCCGCGTTCCGCGCCGCCGCCGTACGGGTGCGCGTTCCCGCCACCAGCGCCAATCTCGGCCCGGGCTTCGACGCCTTCGGCCTGTCGCTGGGGCTCTACGACGACGTCGTCGTCCGGGTCGCCGACTCCGGGCTGCACATCGACATCGCCGGAGAGGGCGCCGACACCCTGCCGCGCGACGAGAGCCACCTGCTCATCCGCTCGCTGCGCACGGCCTTCGACCTGCTCGGCGGGCAGCCGCGCGGCCTCGAGGTCGTCTGCGCCAACCGCATCCCGCACGGCCGCGGCCTCGGCTCCTCCTCCGCCGCCATCTGCGCCGGCATCGTCGCCGCCCGCGCCGTGACCATAGGCGGCGACGCGCGGCTCGACGAGACCGCGCTGCTCGAGCTCGCCACCGAGATCGAGGGTCACCCCGACAACGTCGCCGCCTGCCTGCTCGGCGGGTTCACCCTCGCCTGGACCGAGGCCGGGGCCGCGCGGGCGATCAGGATGGACCCCTCGGATTCCATCGTTCCGGTGGTTTTCGTCCCGGGGAAGCCGGTGCTGACGGAGACCGCCCGCGGCCTGCTCCCGCGCACCGTCCCGCACGTGGACGCCGCGGCCAACGCCGGCCGGGCCGCGCTCCTCGTCGAGGCCCTGACCCGCCGGCCCGAGCTGCTGCTCGCCGCCACCGAGGACCGGCTGCACCAGGAGTACCGGGCGCCCGCGATGCCCGAGAGCATCGCCCTTGTGAACCGGCTGCGGGCGGACGGGGTGCCCGCGGTCATCTCCGGCGCGGGCCCCACGGTGCTCGCGCTGGCCGAACACGGGACGGCCGACAAGGTCGCCCTCCTTGCGGGTGAGGGATGGGCCGCCAACCGGCTCGACCTCGACATGCCCGGCGCGAGCGTCCTGCCGCTGGCGCCCTGACGGGCAGCGCGCGGTGTCCGGGCCGGAGGGCCCGGAACTGCGCGGACACGAGATTGCCGGTGACTGAGAGGGGGAATGTTTGTTGGAGCCGGTAGTGTTAACCTCAAGCTTGCACCCGACGTCTTCGAGGCGCGGTGCTGAGTGTCCCTATCAGGGACCACCAAGTCTTCCGGGAGCCTCCTCCACTGCCTGAGCAGCCTGCCTGAGCAGTTTCGAGCACGCTCCGGAACCGGCACGACACCCCTCGCTCTTCTTCCGCGTGAGGGCCGAGCAGGGGGCGCTCGGGCCGGACTTACAGCACGTTTCTCTCTTCCGCCGCACCCGGCGGGACCACCGCTCCGACACGGTCCACCAAGCAGGACCGCTGCCGGACAGCACAACCGGTCGCCGAGCCAGATGGCCGACGTCCGCTCCAGGGAAGGACCCTTCGTGAGCGACACCACCGATCTGATGGGCGTGACTGCCGACAACAGCGTCGACACCGCCGCGCCCGCCGCAGGTGCTGCCACTGGCACCACCGCACGGCGCCGCCGCTCCGGCACCGGCCTCGAGGGCATGGTCCTGGCCGAGCTGCAGCAGGTCGCGTCCGGCCTCGGCATCAGGGGCACCGCGCGGATGCGCAAGAGCCAGCTGATCGAGGTCATCAAGGAGGCGCAGGCCGGAGGCTCCGCCGCCGCGCCCGCCAAGTCCGGCGACGCCGCCGAGACCAAGCCGAAGCGCCGCGCCACCTCCAAGGCCCGCACGGCCGAGACCGCTGCCGAGACCGCCGCGCCGAAGGCCGAGAAGGCCGAGCAGAGCGAGCCGGTCGCCCAGCAGCAGATCGAGATCCCGGGCCAGCCCGCGGGTGGCGACGCCCCGGTCGGCGAGCGCCGTCGCCGGCGCGCCACGGCCCCCGCCGGTTCGCCGGAGGGAGCCGAGGCCAAGGGCGAGACCGCCCAGGTCGTCAAGACCGAGGCCCGCGCCGAGGCCCGTACCGAGACCAAGGGCGAGCCGCAGGCCGACGCCAAGGCCGAGGCGGCCGTGGACGGCGCCGAGGGCCGTGGCCGTCGCGACCGCGGTGACCGCCGCGACCGCCGTGACCGTCAGCGCGACCGCGGCAAGGGCGACGACCAGCAGGGCGGCGGCCAGGGCGGCCAGGGCGGCCAGCGCAAGGAGCGCCAGGGCCAGGGCCAGCCGCAGGGCCAGCAGGGCGGCCAGCCGGCCGGCCCGCAGGACGACGACGACTTCGAGGGTGGCCGCCGGGGCCGTCGCGGGCGCTACCGCGACCGCCGTGGCCGTCGTGGCCGTGACGACTTCGCGGGCGAGCCGCAGGTCTCCGAGGACGACGTCCTGATCCCGGTCGCGGGCATCCTCGACATCCTCGACAACTACGCGTTCATCCGGACCTCCGGCTACCTGCCCGGCCCGAACGACGTGTACGTCTCCCTCGCCCAGGTCCGCAAGAGCGGTCTGCGCAAGGGTGACCACGTCACCGGTGCCGTGCGCCAGCCGAAGGAGGGCGAGCGCCGCGAGAAGTTCAACGCGCTGGTGCGCCTCGACTCGGTCAACGGCATGGCGCCGGAGTCCGGCCGCGGCCGCCCCGAGTTCAACAAGCTCACCCCGCTGTACCCGCAGGACCGCCTCCGTCTGGAGACCGACCCGGGCGTGCTGACCACGCGGATCATCGACCTCGTGTCGCCGATCGGCAAGGGCCAGCGCGGTCTGATCGTGGCCCCGCCGAAGACCGGCAAGACCATGATCATGCAGGCGATCGCCAACGCGATCACCCACAACAACCCCGAGTGCCACCTGATGGTCGTCCTCGTCGACGAGCGTCCGGAAGAGGTCACCGACATGCAGCGGTCGGTCAAGGGCGAGGTCATCTCCTCGACCTTCGACCGCCCGGCCGAGGACCACACCACGGTCGCCGAGCTGGCCATCGAGCGCGCCAAGCGCCTCGTGGAGCTGGGTCACGACGTGGTCGTCCTGCTCGACTCCATCACCCGCCTGGGCCGCGCGTACAACCTCGCGGCGCCCGCCTCCGGCCGCATCCTGTCCGGTGGTGTCGACTCGACCGCGCTGTACCCGCCGAAGCGCTTCTTCGGTGCCGCGCGCAACATCGAGGACGGCGGCTCGCTGACCATCCTGGCCACCGCGCTGGTCGACACCGGCTCGCGCATGGACGAGGTGATCTTCGAGGAGTTCAAGGGCACCGGCAACATGGAGCTCAAGCTCGACCGGAAGCTCGCCGACAAGCGCATCTTCCCGGCCGTCGACGTCGACGCCTCGGGTACGCGCAAGGAGGAGATCCTGCTCGGCAGCGAGGAGCTCTCCATCACCTGGAAGCTGCGTCGCGTGCTGCACGCGCTCGACCAGCAGCAGGCGATCGAGCTGCTGCTCGACAAGCTGAAGCAGACGAAGTCGAACGCGGAGTTCCTGCTCCAGATCCAGAAGACGACTCCCGGCGCCAACAACGACTGACGCCGAGACGCTCGTCACACGGCGACGCACTGACCTCCGGGTCGTAACCTCGCCGTGACCTGCGTAAACGACTGCGCCCACCGTGTCCGCACGGTGGGCGCAGTCGCGTTACGGTCCGTCGTCCGTCCAAACCTCACAGCCTCATATGCAACCCTTTCGGGTGCTTCGCCGTCACACAAGGTGAACCATAGGGCTGAGGGAAGACGATGACCGAGCAGAACCAGAGCGGCCGAATACGGGCCACGGGCCGCCGCCGCAAGCCGCCCGCCAAGGGCCGCCGCGCGGCGGTCGCCGCCGCCTGGGCCGCCGCCGTACTCGTCCTGGCCGGCGGCTCCGGACTCGGCTACGTCTACGTCAAGCTCAACGGCAACCTCAAGAGCGTCGACATCAACGGGCAGCTCGGCAAGGACCGGCCGAAGAACGTCGACAACGGCTCGATGGACATCCTCGTCCTCGGCTCCGACTCCCGCTCCGGCGCCAACGGCGACTACGGCAGGGACGAGGGCGGCGCCCGCTCCGACACCGCGATGGTCGTCCACGTCTACGAGGGCCACAAGAAGGCCTCCGTGGTGTCCGTCCCGCGCGACACCCTGATCGACCGCCCCGCCTGCACCGACGGGAAGGGCGGCACCGTCGCCGCCGAGCACCGGGCCATGTTCAACACGGCGTACGAGGTCGGCGGGCCGGCCTGCGCGGTCAAGACCGTCGAGGCGATGTCCGGCATCCGCATGGACCACTACATCGAGGTCGACTTCACCGGCTTCAAGAAGCTCATCGACCGGCTCGGCGGCGTCGAGATCACCACCACCCGGGCCATCAGGGACGCCAAGAGCCACCTCGACCTCGAACCGGGCACGCACACCCTCGACGGCGAGCAGTCCCTCGGCCTGGTCCGCACCCGCAAGAGCGTCGGCGACGGCAGCGACCTCGGCCGCATCCAGCTCCAGCAGGCCTTCATGAAGGCCTTCATCGAGCAGGTGAAGAGCGTCGGCGTCTTCTCCGACCCCAAGAAGCTGCTCGACCTCGCCGACACCGCCACCAAGGCCATCACGCCCGACTCCGAGCTCGACTCCGTCACCGAGCTGATGGGCTTCGCCAAGGGCCTCGCCGGGCTCGGCGCCGACGACGTCCACATGGTGACCATGCCGGTGGAGTACGACCCCCGGGACCCGAACCGGGTGGTGCCCCTGGAGGCCCAGGCCGCGCAGGTCTGGGCGGCCCTGAAGGCGGACCGCCCGATCCCCGCCTCGGCGACGAAGAACGCGGCGACGGGCCAGGCCCAGGGCCTCGTGAAGTAGCCCGGAAGCCGTCAGGAATAGTTCCGGCCCGACCCCGGTTTTGGGAGATGCGGCCGGTCCTGGCAGACTGGTACGTCGGCCCCGGTTCACGCATGTGCATCCCGCACGGCGACCCGGTGCCCTCCCGAAACTAGGAGACACCTTGAAGCGCGAGATCCACCCCGAGTACGTCGAGACCCAGGTCAGCTGCACCTGCGGCGCGTCGTTCACCACCCGTAGCACCCTCACCGAGGGCACCATCCGTGCCGAGGTCTGCTCCGAGTGCCACCCGTTCTACACGGGCAAGCAGAAGATCCTCGACACCGGCGGCCGCGTCGCCCGCTTCGAGGCCCGCTTCGGCAAGGCTGCCGGCTCCGCCAAGAAGTAGCGAGCCACTGCGCCGGTCTTCGGCTGCCCCTGCGCGGGGTGGCCGGGACCGGCGCTTTGCCGTCCCGTAGCAACTTACGAAAACCAGGAGCCCCCGATGTTCGAGGCGGTCGAGGAACTGGTCGGCGAACACGCCGACCTCGAGAAGAAGCTCGCCGACCCTTCGGTCCACGCCGACCAGGCCAACGCGCGCAAGCTGAACAAGCGTTACGCGGAGCTGACCCCGATCGTCGCCACCTACCGCTCCTGGAAGCAGACCGGTGACGACATCGAGACCGCCCGCGAGTTCGCGCACGACGACCCGGACTTCGCGGCCGAGGTCAAGGAGCTGGAGAAGCAGCGCGAGGAGCTGACCGACAAGCTCCGGCTGCTGCTCGTCCCGCGCGACCCCAGCGACGACAAGGACGTCATCCTCGAGATCAAGGCCGGCGCGGGCGGCGACGAGTCCGCCCTGTTCGCCGGCGACCTCCTGCGGATGTACCTGCGCTACGCCGAGCGGGTCGGCTGGAAGACCGAGATCATCGACTCCACCGAGTCCGAGCTCGGCGGCTACAAGGACGTCCAGGTCGCCGTGAAGACCAAGGGCGGCAACGGGGCCACCGAGCCCGGCCAGGGCGTCTGGGCCCGGCTCAAGTACGAGGGTGGGGTGCACCGCGTGCAGCGCGTGCCCGCCACCGAGTCGCAGGGCCGCATCCACACCTCCGCGGCCGGTGTGCTCGTCACGCCGGAGGCCGAGGAGGTCGACGTCGAGATCCACGCCAACGACCTGCGCATCGACGTCTACCGCTCGTCCGGCCCCGGCGGCCAGTCGGTCAACACCACCGACTCCGCCGTCCGCATCACGCACCTGCCGACCGGCATCGTCGCGTCCTGCCAGAACGAGAAGAGCCAGCTCCAGAACAAGGAGCAGGCCATGCGCATCCTGCGTTCCCGGCTGCTCGCCGCCGCGCAGGAGAAGGCCGAGGCCGAGGCCGCCGACGCCCGTCGCAGCCAGGTCCGCACCGTCGACCGCTCCGAGAAGATCCGTACGTACAACTTCCCGGAGAACCGCATCTCGGACCACCGCGTCGGCTTCAAGGCGTACAACTTGGACCAGGTGCTCGACGGCGAGCTGGACGCGGTCATCCAGGCCTGCGTCGACGCCGACTCGGCGGCCAAGCTGGCCGCCGCGTAGGACCCGACCTCGTAAAGCCCCACCCGCACCACGGAGGACCAGCGTGAACCTGCTGCTTGCCGAGGTGGCCCAGGCCACCCAGCGGCTGGCCGACGCCGGCGTTCCCTCACCGCGTTTCGACGCCGAGGAGCTCGCCGCGTTCGTGCACGGCGTCAAGCGGGGGGAGCTGCACAACGTCAAGGACGCGGACTTCGACGCCCGCTACTGGGAGGCCATCGCGCGCCGCGAGGCGCGCGAGCCGCTCCAGCACATCACCGGCCGCGCGTTCTTCCGCTACCTGGAGCTCCAGGTCGGCCCCGGCGTCTTCGTGCCGCGTCCCGAGACGGAGTCGGTGGTCGGCTGGGCCATAGACGCCGTGCGGGCCATGGACGTCGTCGAGCCGCTCATCGTCGACCTGTGCACCGGCTCCGGCGCGATCGCGCTCGCCCTGGCCCAGGAGGTGCCGCGCTCGACCGTGCACGCCGTGGAGCTGTCCGAGGACGCCCTCGTGTGGACCCGGAAGAACGTCCAGGGCTCGCGCGTCGTCCTGCACGAGGGCGACGCGCTGAGCGCGCTGCCGGAGCTCGACGGTCAGGTCGACCTGGTCATCTCCAACCCGCCGTACATCCCGCTCACCGAGTGGGAGCACGTGGCACCCGAGGCCCGCGACCACGACCCAGAGATGGCACTGTTCTCCGGCGAGGACGGCCTCGACACCATCCGCGGCATCGAGCGCACCGCGCACCGGCTGCTGCGGCCCGGCGGCCTCGTGGTCGTCGAGCACGCGGACACGCAGGGCGGCCAGGTGCCGTGGATCTTCAACGAGGAGGCCGGCTGGGCGGATGCCGCCGACCACCCCGACCTGAACAACCGGCCGCGCTTCGCGACCGCGCGCAAGGCGACCCCATGACGATCATGTTCGACGTGTACGAGGAGGACCGGGACTGATGGCACGGCGATACGACTGCAACGAGGCGACGGACCGCGCGACGGGTCTGCGTGAGGCCGCGTCCGCCGTGCGCAGGGGCGAGCTGGTCGTGCTGCCCACGGACACCGTGTACGGCATCGGGGCGGACGCCTTCAGCGCGGAGGCCGTCGCGGACCTGCTGGCCGCCAAGGGCCGGGGCCGCAACATGCCCACGCCGGTGCTGATCGGCTCCCCGAACACCCTCCACGGCCTCGTCACGGACTTCTCCGAGATGGCGTGGGAGCTCGTCGACGCGTTCTGGCCGGGCGCGCTCACGCTGGTCGCCAAGCACCAGCCGTCCCTGCAGTGGGACCTGGGCGACACGCGGGGCACCGTCGCGATCCGGATGCCGCTGCACCCGGTCGCGATCGAGCTGCTCACGGAGGTCGGCCCGATGGCCGTGTCCTCGGCGAACCTGACCGGCCACCCGTCGCCGGAGGACTGCGACGCGGCGCAGGGCATGCTCGGCGACTCGGTCTCCGTCTACCTCGACGGCGGCCCGACCCCCGGCAACGTCCCCTCCTCCATCGTCGACGTGACGGGCAAGGTGCCGGTGCTGCTGCGCGAGGGCGCGCTGTCGGCGGACGAGCTCCGGAAGGTGGTACCCGACCTCGAGGTGGCCAGTTGACCGCCCCTGAGGGGCGTGGCATAGCGGGGCACGAGCACGACGGCAGCACCTTCCGCATCCTCCACGTCAGCACCGGCAACGTCTGCCGCTCGCCGATCACCGAGCGGCTGACCCGCCATGCCCTGATCGACCGCCTCGGCGACCCCATGGGCGGCGGTCTGATCGTGGAGAGCGCGGGCACCTGGGGCCACGAGGGCGCCCCGATGGAGAGCAACGCGGAGCAGGTCCTCGCGGACTTCGGCGCGGACTTCAGCGGCTTCACCGGCCGCGAGCTCCTCGACGAGCACGTCATCCGCGCGGACCTGGTCCTCACCGCGACCCGCGACCACCGCGCGCAGGTCATCTCGATGGGCCACTCGGCGGGCCTGCGCACCTTCACCCTGAAGGAGTTCACCCGCCTCGTCCGTGCGATAGATCCGGCCACTCTTCCGGACCCCCGCGACGGCCACGGCACGGTCGACCGCGCCCGCGCCCTGGTCCGCGCGGCCGCCGCTCTACGCGGGTGGCTGCTGGCCCCGTCGGCGGAGGCGGACGAGGTCAACGACCCGTACGGCGCTCCGATCACGTTCTTCCGCTCCATCGGCGAGGAGATCCAGCAAGCCCTGGACCCGGTGGTAACGGCCCTGACGGGCGTGGGCACGAAGCGCTAGCCGCCGACTCCGGTTGGCGGGCCGGCTGCGGCGGGGCGCTGAGGCCGTCTGCCCGGGTTCTGGGGCCCGGGTGGAGCAGTGGGGGAGCGGAGGGAGGGGTGGGTGCCTAGAGTGGGTTTTCAGGCCCGCTCACGCACTCGGAGTGCCCCATGCCGGTCACCGCCCCAACCGAAGACGAGCACGCGCTCGACGTACTGCGCCGTCAGGACCCCGAGGTGGCCGATGTGCTGCTCGGCGAGGTGCGGCGGCAGGCGGACAGTCTGCAGCTGATCGCCGCGGAGAACTTCACCTCGCCCGCCGTGCTCGCCGCGCTGGGCTCGCAGCTGGCCAACAAGTACGCCGAGGGCTATCCCGGCGCCCGCCACCACGGCGGCTGCGAGTACGTCGACGCCGTCGAGCGGATCGCCGTCGAGCGGGCGACCTCGCTCTTCGGCGCCGAGCACGCGAACGTGCAGCCGCACTCCGGGTCGTCCGCCGTCCTCGCCGCCTATGCCGCGCTGCTGCGGCCCGGCGACACCGTCCTCGCCATGGGGCTCGCCCACGGCGGGCACCTCACGCACGGCTCGCCCGCGAACTTCTCCGGCCGCTGGTTCGACTTCGTCCCGTACGGCGTCGACGCCGAGACGGGCCTCGTCGACTACGAGCAGGTCGCCGCGCTCGCCCGGCACCACCGGCCGAAGGCGATCGTCTGCGGGTCCATCTCCTACCCGCGGCACCTCGACTACGCGGTCTTCCGTGACATCGCCGACGAGGTGGGGGCGTATCTGATCGCCGACGCCGCCCATCCGCTCGGGCTCGTCGCCGGCGGCGCGGCCCCCAGCCCCGTCCCGTACGCCGA
This sequence comes from Streptomyces sp. NPDC127092, assembly GCF_042722475.1. Classification (NCBI taxonomy): domain Bacteria; kingdom Bacillati; phylum Actinomycetota; class Actinomycetes; order Kitasatosporales; family Streptomycetaceae; genus Streptomyces; species Streptomyces sp. NPDC127092. The sequence continues at coordinate 33,181 of NZ_JBHXFE010000036.1, read as the reverse complement.
CATCGTCTGCGGGACCACCCACAAGGTGCTGCGCGGTCCGCGCGGCGGGCTGCTGCTGTGCGGGGCGGAGCTCGCGCAGCAGGTGGACCGGGCCGTGTTCCCCTTCTCGCAGGGCGGTGCGCAGATGCACACCATCGCCGCCAAGGCCGTCGCCTTCGGCGAGGCGTCCACTCCGGCCTTCACCGCGTACGCCCATCAGGTGGTCGAGCACGCCCGGGTGCTCGCCGCCGCGCTGGCCGCCGAGGGCTTCGCACTGACCACCGGCGGGACGGACACGCACCTCATCACCGCCGATCCGGCTCCGCTCGGTGTCGACGGCCGCACCGCCCGCGCCCGGCTCGCCGCCGCCGGCATCGTGCTCGACACCTGTGCGCTGCCGTACGGGGACGGGCGCGGGATCCGGCTCGGTACCGCCGCCGTCACCACCCAGGGCATGGGCGGCCCGGAGATGGCGAGAATTGCGGCATTGTTCACCGCGGCGCTACGGGACGACGCGGAGGAGACGGCGAGGGTACGGGCCGAAGTACGCGAACTTGCCGGGCGTTTTCCCCCGTATGGCCGGTAAAGAGGCCCCGGCCGGAACCGTTCCCGGCGCCCGTATGTCCTCGACCATGGGGACGGCCCGGCTAGGGTGTGGGGCTGAGATGGCCAGCGATTCCTGTGGGGCAGCCCGTGCGTGATTACCTGCTGACGCTCTGTGTCACGGCCGCGGTGACCTATCTGCTGACCGGTCCGGTGCGGAAGTTCGCCATCGCGACCGGCGCGATGCCGGAGATCCGCGCCCGCGACGTGCACCGAGAACCGACTCCGCGGCTCGGTGGCATCGCCATGTTCTTCGGGCTGTGCGCGGGACTCCTCGTCGCCGACCACCTGCAGAACCTGAACAGCGTCTTCGAGCTGTCCAACGAGCCCCGCGCGCTGCTCTCCGGCGCCGCCCTGATCTGGCTGATCGGCGTCCTCGACGACAAGTTCGAGCTGGACGCGCTGATCAAGCTCGGCGCGCAGATGATCTCCGCTGGCGTGATGGTCATGCAGGGTCTGACGATCCTGTGGCTGCCCATCCCGGGTGTCGGCACGGTCGCGCTCACCCAGTGGCAGGGCACGCTGCTCACGGTCGCCCTGGTCGTCCTCACCATCAACGCCGTGAACTTCGTCGACGGTCTCGACGGCCTCGCCGCCGGCATGGTCTGCATCGCCGCCGCGGCCTTCTTCCTCTACGCGTACCGGATCTGGTTCGGCTACACGATCGAGGCGGCGGCGCCCGCGACGCTCTTCGCGGCGATCCTCATGGGCATGTGCCTGGGCTTCCTGCCGCACAACATGCACCCGGCGCGGATCTTCATGGGCGACTCGGGCTCGATGCTGATCGGCCTGATCCTGGCCGCGTCCGCCATCTCCATCACGGGCCAGGTCGACCCGGACGCGCTGAAGATCTTCGAGGGTTCGACCAAGGCCGCCACGCACGCCGCCCTGCCGGTCTTCATCCCGCTGGTGCTGCCGCTGACGGTCATCGCGATCCCGATGGCGGACCTGGTGCTGGCGATCGTGCGGCGCACCTGGAAGGGCCAGTCGCCGTTCGCGGCGGACCGCGGGCACCTGCACCACCGGCTGCTTGAGATCGGGCACTCGCACAGCCGCGCCGTGCTGATCATGTACTTCTGGTCGGCGCTCATCGCCTTCGGCACGCTGGCCTACTCCGTGCACTCGACGTCGATGTGGATCGTGCTCGCCGTGGTCTTCCTGAGCGCGGTCGGGCTGGTGCTGCTCCTGCTGCCGCGCTTCACGCCGCGCGCCCCGCGCTGGGCGGAGGCGGTCGTGCCGCCGCGCTACCGGCGCCGCAGGCCCGCTCCGGAACCGGAGCCGGTCCCGGCCGTCGAGGAGCCGGCCGTCGAGGAGGAGCGGGTGCCCGTGCCGGCGGGGGTCAACGGGGCGACCGCCATCGGCCACCGTTCGCGCTTCTCCGACCGGAGTAAGGCCGGGGCGCGCGGTTGACGTAAGCCGCATCGGGGGCCAATACCAGACAAGGTGCCCCCGTGTCGTGCACACACGCGCGGACTCACTCTCACGTGTGAGAGTTGGCACACCCTCTGGGTAAAGACCTATTCAAATAGTTTGTGATACGGTTCACGAGACCCGGCGACAGTGCCGAAGGACCGTAGTGCGACGGTTCGTTGGCCCCGAGACACACCTCGGACCGGGCTTACGCTCGTCCATGACGACACCATCGCCCCCTCCAGCAAGCGGAGACACCGCCATGCCGTCCAACGACGCACGCACCCTGCTGCACACCGCAGTGCCCACCGCCGCCGTAGGCGCCATCGCCACGGTTGTCAGCGGTGTGGTCGCCGGTGGCAAGGGCGCGCTCGGCGCCGTCGTCGGCACCGCGGTCGTGCTCCTCTTCATGGGCATCGGGCTGGTGGTTCTGCAGCGGACGGCGAAGAAGCTTCCGCAGCTGTTCCAGGCCATGGGGCTCATGCTCTACACGGCCCAGCTGCTGGTCCTCTTCATCTTCCTGGCCTTGCTGAAGGACACTTCGGCGTTCGACTTCAAGGCCTTCGCCTTCACGCTGCTCGCCACGACCATCGTGTGGGTCGCCGCCCAGGCCCGGGCCTATATGAAGGCCAAGATCATGTACGTCGAGCCCGAGAAAACGGGGCCGAAGTCGTGAAGGGTAGGGCCGGGATAAAGACGCGTTCGGCTTCCTGCTATCGTCCGGTGCCAACTGCGGCACTGCGGGCGCGGGCATCCGAAGCGGCGCCTGTCCCAGCGCGAGGCTCGATGCCGAACCGCCGCCCCCTTATCCGTAAGACCAGTCCAGTGCCGACCCGCGGCTGCGTGCCGCGCCGACACAACGAGGTTGCCGTACCTATGCGCCACGCTGAAGGAGCCCGCGGTGAGTGCTGACCAGACGCTTGCCTTCGACCCGGATTGCCACATCTTCACCGGATGCGGCTTCCCGGCGCCGGGCCTGCACACGTTCATGTACGAGCCCATCTTCACCGTGGGCAGCTTCGACTTCACCAAGCCGATGCTGCTCGCCATCCTGGGCTCGATCGTGGTCGTCGGCTTCTTCTGGGCCGCTTTCAACAAGCCCAAGCTGATCCCCGGCAAGATGCAGATGGTCGGCGAGGCCGGTTACGACTTCGTGCGCCGCGGCATCGTCTACGAGATCATCGGCAAGAAGGACGGCGAGAAGTACGTCCCGCTGATGGTGTCGCTGTTCTTCTTCGTCTGGATGATGAACCTCTGGTCGATCATCCCGCTCGCCCAGTTCCCGGTCACCTCGCTGATCGCCTTCCCGGCGGCCCTCGCGCTGATCGTGTACGTGCTGTGGATCTCGCTGACCTTCAAGAAGCACGGCTTCGTCGGCGGCTGGAAGAACATCGTCGGCTACGACAAGTCGCTCGGCCCGATCCTGCCCCTGGTCGTCGTCCTCGAGTTCTTCTCGAACCTGCTCATCCGGCCCTTCACGCACGCGGTCCGACTGTTCGCGAACATGTTCGCCGGTCACCTGCTCATCGTGATGTTCTCGCTGGCCACCTGGTACCTCATGAACGGCCTCGGCTTCGTCTACGCCGGCGCCTCGTTCGTGATGGTCATCATCATGACCGCCTTCGAGCTCTTCATCCAGGCCGTCCAGGCGTACGTCTTCGTCCTCCTGGCCTGCAGCTACGTCCAGGGCGCGCTCTCCGAGCACCACTGAGCCGGCCCGGCAGCAGCCAAGAACCACTCACCCCACCCACAGTCGTCCGGTGGCCAACCCCCACCGGGTCCTTGAAAGAGAAGGAAGAACCGGCATGTCCGCTCTCGAGACTCTCGCCGCCGTCAACGGAAACGTCGCCTCCATCGGCTACGGCCTCGCGGCCATCGGCCCCGGCGTCGGCGTCGGCATCATCTTCGGTAACGGCACCCAGGCCCTCGCCCGTCAGCCCGAGGCGGCCGGCCTGATCCGTACCAACCAGATCATGGGTTTCGCCTTCTGTGAGGCGCTCGCCCTCATCGGCATCGTCATGGGCTTCGTCTACAAGTAAGCCGGACCGACAGCCCGATTCTTTTTACGGAAGGCACTGATGTGAACGCTCTGCTTCTTGCGGAAGCGGCGGAGGAGCAGCCTCCGCTCATCCCGCATCTCGACGAGCTCGTCATCGGCCTGATCGCCTTCGTCATCGTCTTCGGCTTCCTCGCCAAGAAGCTCCTCCCGAACATCAACAAGGTTCTGGACGAGCGCCGTGAGGCCATCGAGGGTGGCATCGAGAAGGCCGAGTCGGCCCAGATCGAGGCTCAGAGTGTGCTGGAGCAGTACAAGGCTCAGCTCGCCGAGGCCCGCCACGAAGCCGCGCGTCTCCGCCAGGAGGCGACGGAGCAGGGCACCGCGATCATCCAGGAGATGAAGGCGGAAGGCCAGCGCCAGCGCGAGGAGATCATCGCGGCCGGTCACGCCCAGATCGAGGCCGACCGCAAGGCCGCGTCCGCCGCGCTGCGTCAGGACGTCGGCAAGCTCGCCACGGACCTGGCCGCGAAGCTGGTCGGCGAGTCCCTCGAGGACCACGCCCGCCAGAGCCGCACCATCGACCGCTTCCTCGACGAGCTCGAGGAGAAGGCCGAGGCCGTCCGATGAACGGAGCGAGCCGCGAGGCACTGAGCGCCGCACGCGAGGCCCTCGACGCGCTGACCGACAACACCTCGGTCGACGCGGCGAAGCTCGCCGGTGAGCTGGCCGCGGTCACCGCACTGCTCGACCGCGAGGTGTCGCTGCGCCGGGTCCTGACCGACCCCGCGCAGTCGGGCGAGGCCAAGGCCGAGCTCGCGCAGCGACTCCTCTCCGGTCAGGTGGGCGGCGAGACCGTCGACCTGGTCTCCGGGATGGTGCGTTCCCGCTGGTCGCAGTCGCGCGACCTGGTCGACGGCCTGGAGGAGCTGGCGAACACCGCCGACCTCACGGCCGCCCAGAAGGCGGGCGCCCTCGACGACGTCGAGGACGAGCTGTTCCGCTTCGGCCGGATCGTCTCCTCCAGCACCGAGCTCCGCTCGGCGCTGACGGACAAGAAGGCCACCACCGCCGCCAAGGGCGAGCTGCTGCGCAGCCTGCTCGGCGGCAAGGCGAACGCCGCCACCGAGCGGCTCGTCGTCCGTCTGGTGACCCAGCCGCGGGGACGTAGCCTGGAAGCGGGACTCGAGTCCCTGTCCAAGCTCGCCGCGGCGCGCCGGGACCGCATGGTCGCCGTCGTCACCTCGGCGGTGCCGCTGACCGACCAGCAGAAGCAGCGCCTCGGTGCCGTGCTGGCCAAGCTGTACGGCCGCCAGATGCACCTGAACCTGGACGTGGACCCCACGGTCCTCGGCGGGATCTCGGTGCGCGTCGGCGACGAGGTCATCGACGGCACCATCGCGGAGCGCCTCGACGAGGCGACCCGTCGCCTGGCCGGCTGACCTCGGCCACAACGAAACAAGCATGACCAGCGGCCCGGTTGGGCCGTGCAGAGATTGCAGAAGATTCCTGGGGGTCGCCCCCAGACCCCTAAGAAACTTCGGGCCCAACAAGGAGAGCAGGGAACCCAGATGGCGGAGCTCACGATCCGGCCGGAGGAGATCCGGAACGCGCTGGAGAACTTCGTCCAGTCGTACCAGCCGGACGCGGCCTCGCGCGAGGAGGTCGGCACGGTCAGCCTGGCCGGCGACGGCATCGCGAAGGTCGAGGGTCTTCCCTCGGCCATGGCGAACGAGCTGCTGAAGTTCGAGGACGGCACCCTCGGCCTCGCCCTGAACCTCGAGGAGCGCGAGATCGGCGCGATCGTCCTCGGCGAGTTCAGCGGCATCGAGGAGGGACAGTCGGTGCAGCGCACCGGCGAGGTCCTCTCCGTCGGTGTCGGCGAGGGATACCTGGGTCGCGTCGTCGACCCGCTCGGCAACCCGATCGACGGTCTCGGCGAGATCGCGACCGAGGGCCGCCGCGCCCTCGAGCTGCAGGCGCCCGGCGTCATGCAGCGCAAGTCGGTCCACGAGCCGATGGAGACCGGCTACAAGGCCGTCGACGCCATGACCCCGGTCGGCCGTGGTCAGCGTCAGCTGATCATCGGTGACCGCCAGACCGGCAAGACCGCCCTGGCCGTCGACACGATCATCAACCAGCGCGACAACTGGCGCTCGGGCGACGTGAACAAGCAGGTCCGCTGCATCTACGTCGCCGTCGGCCAGAAGGGCTCCACCATCGCGTCCGTGCGCGCGGCCCTGGAAGAGGCCGGTGCGCTCGAGTACACGACGATCGTCGCCGCCCCGGCGTCCGACCCGGCCGGCTTCAAGTACCTCGCCCCGTACACCGGCTCGGCCATCGGCCAGCACTGGATGTACCAGGGCAAGCACGTCCTGATCATCTTCGACGACCTGTCGAAGCAGGCCGACGCCTACCGCGCCGTGTCGCTGCTGCTGCGCCGCCCGCCGGGCCGTGAGGCCTACCCGGGTGACGTCTTCTACCTGCACTCCCGCCTGCTCGAGCGCTGCGCCAAGCTCTCGGACGAGCTGGGTGCCGGCTCGATGACCGGTCTGCCGATCGTCGAGACCAAGGCCAACGACGTCTCGGCGTTCATCCCGACCAACGTCATCTCCATCACGGACGGCCAGTGCTTCCTGGAGTCCGACCTGTTCAACGCCGGCCAGCGTCCGGCCCTGAACGTCGGTATCTCCGTCTCCCGTGTCGGTGGCTCCGCCCAGCACCCGGCCATGAAGCAGATCTCCGGCCGTCTCCGCGTGGACCTGGCCCAGTTCCGTGAGCTGGAGGCGTTCGCCGCCTTCGGTTCCGACCTGGACGCCGCGTCGAAGGCGCAGCTGGAGCGCGGTCAGCGCATGGTCGAGCTGCTGAAGCAGCCGCAGTACCAGCCGATGGCCACCGAGAACCAGGTCGTCTCCATCTGGGCCGGCACCACCGGCAAGATGGACGACGTCCCGGTCGCGGACATCCGCCGCTTCGAGGCCGAGATGCTGGCGTACCTGCGTCAGAACCACTCGGGCCTGATGACCTCCATCCGTGAGGGCAAGAAGATGTCGGACGACACGCTGACGTCCGTCGCCGACGCGATCGCGGAGTTCAAGAAGCAGTTCGAGACCTCTGACGGCAAGCTGCTCGGCGACGACGCCTCCGCCGTCAACGTCTCGAAGTGACGACGGAAGGGACCTGACTCATGGGAGCGCAGCTCCGGGTCTACAAGCGTCGCATCAAATCCGTCACCGCGACGAAGAAGATCACCAAGGCGATGGAGATGATCGCCGCCTCGCGCGTCGTCAAGGCGCAGCGCAAGGTGCAGGCGTCGACGCCGTACGCCACCGAGCTCACCCGTGCGGTGACCGCGGTGGCCACCGGTGCCAACGACAAGCACGCGCTGACCACCGAGGCGGAGAACCCGACCCGCGCCGCGGTCCTGCTCCTCACGAGCGACCGCGGTCTGGCCGGCGCGTTCAACTCCAACGCCATCAAGGCGGCGGAAGCGCTCGTCCGCAAGCTGGAGGGCGAGGGCAAGGCGGTCGACATCTACGTCGTCGGTCGCCGTGGCGTCGCGCACTTCAACTTCCGTGAGCGCAAGCTGGCCGACACGTGGACCGGTTTCACGGACGAGCCGACGTACGCGGACGCCAAGAAGATCGGCGAGCCGCTGATCGAGGCGATCGAGAAGGACACGGCCGAGGGCGGCGTGGACGAGCTCCACATCGTCTACACCGAGTTCGTCTCGATGATGACGCAGACGGCGGTCGAGGCCCGGCTGCTGCCCCTCAGCCTCGACGAGGTCGCGAAGGAGGCCGGCGAGTCGGACACGCTCCGTCCGCTGTACGACTTCGAGCCGTCGGCGGAGGACGTCCTGGACGCCCTGCTGCCGCGCTACGTCGAGAGCCGGATCTACAACGCGCTGCTCCAGTCCTCGGCCTCGAAGCACGCCGCCACGCGGCGCGCGATGAAGTCGGCGACCGACAACGCGGGTGAGCTGATCACCAGCCTCACCCGACTTGCCAACGCGGCCCGCCAGGCCGAAATCACCCAGGAAATCAGCGAGATCGTCGGTGGCACCGCAGCCCTGGCCGACGCGACCGCGGGGAGTGACAAGTAATGACGACCTCTGTTGAGACCGCCGCTGCCACGGGCCGCGTCGCCCGGGTCATCGGCCCGGTCGTCGACGTGGAGTTCCCCGTCGACGCGATGCCGGAGATCTACAACGCGCTGAACGTCGAGGTTCCGGACCCGTCCGGCGACGGCACCAAGACGCTGACCCTCGAGGTCGCGCAGCACCTCGGTGACGGCCTGGTCCGCGCCATCTCCATGCAGCCCACCGACGGTCTGGTCCGCCAGGCCCCGGTGACCGACACGGGTGCGGCCATCTCCGTCCCGGTCGGTGACGTCACCAAGGGCAAGGTGTTCAACACCCTGGGCGAGGTCCTGAACGAGGACGCGTCCACGGTCGCGAGCGCCGAGCGCTGGCCGATCCACCGCAAGGCCCCGGCCTTCGACCAGCTCGAGTCCAAGACCGAGATGTTCGAGACCGGCCTGAAGGTCGTCGACCTCCTCACCCCGTACGTCAAGGGTGGAAAGATCGGTCTGTTCGGTGGTGCCGGTGTCGGCAAGACCGTTCTGATCCAGGAAATGATCATGCGTGTGGCGAAGCTGCACGAGGGTGTGTCGGTCTTCGCGGGCGTCGGTGAGCGCACCCGTGAGGGCAACGACCTCATGGTCGAGATGGAGGAGGCCGGCGTTCTCGACAAGACCGCGCTGGTCTTCGGCCAGATGGACGAGCCCCCGGGCACCCGTCTGCGCGTCGCCCTGGCCGGTCTGACCATGGCGGAGTACTTCCGCGATGTGCAGAAGCAGGACGTGCTGTTCTTCATCGACAACATCTTCCGCTTCACCCAGGCCGGTTCCGAGGTGTCGACCCTGCTCGGCCGTATGCCCTCCGCGGTGGGTTACCAGCCGAACCTGGCCGACGAGATGGGTCTCCTCCAGGAGCGCATCACCTCGACCCGTGGTCACTCGATCACCTCCATGCAGGCGATCTACGTCCCCGCCGACGACCTCACCGACCCGGCGCCGGCGACCACCTTCGCCCACCTCGACGCGACGACGGTTCTCTCCCGTCCGATCTCCGAGAAGGGCATCTACCCGGCCGTGGACCCGCTGGACTCCACGTCCCGGATCCTGGACCCGCGCTACATCGCGCAGGACCACTACGACGCCGCCATGCGCGTCAAGGGCATCCTGCAGAAGTACAAGGACCTCCAGGACATCATCGCGATCCTCGGTATCGACGAGCTGAGCGAGGAGGACAAGCTCGTCGTCCACCGCGCCCGCCGTGTCGAGCGCTTCCTGTCCCAGAACACCCACGCGGCGAAGCAGTTCACCGGTGTGGACGGTTCGGACGTTCCGCTCGACGAGTCGATCGCCGCGTTCAACGCGATCTGCGACGGTGAGTTCGACCACTTCCCGGAGCAGGCCTTCTTCATGTGTGGTGGTCTCGAGGACCTCAAGAAGAACGCCAAGGAGCTCGGCGTCTCCTGAGCCCCGTGCTCGCCTGAGGGGGGCGGGATCGGTCCCGCCCCCCTCGTCACGCCCCTTAGAATTGATCCCAACACCCGGCAGCACCGCCGGGTGGTGACCCGAGGAGCCACCCTTGGCTGCTGAGCTGCACGTCGAGCTGGTCGCCGCGGACCGGAGTGTCTGGTCCGGCGAGGCCACCCTGGTCATCGCGCGTACCACCTCCGGCGACATCGGCGTCATGCCCGGCCACCAGCCGCTGCTCGGTGTGCTGGAGTCGGGCCCGGTGACCATCCGTACGAGCGAGGGCGGCACTGTCGTGGCCGCCGTCCACGGCGGTTTCCTGTCGTTCGCCGACGACAAGCTTTCTCTGCTCGCGGAGATCGCCGAGCTGTCGGACGAGATCGACACCCAGCGCGCCGAGCGTGCGCTGGAGCGCGCGAAGGCCGACGAGGACGCCGCCGCCGAGCGGCGCGCCGAGGTCCGGCTGCGCGCGGTAGCGGTCCGCTAGAGGTCCGCACCGAGAGCCCAGCCCTCAGCCGCGGTACGGCTGGAATTTTCCAGACCGTGCCGCGGCTGAGGCGATGCAGATGCAGGTTGTATTCGGTCAGGCCGGCTCCGCCGGTCACGGGACGCAGCGAGGAGGTCGGTGAAGATGTTCCTCGCGCTGCTCGTGTGCGGCCTGGTCGTCGCACTGCTGGTGATCGGGCTCTTCGTCTTCGGCTTGCGCCGCAGACTGATCCAGCGCGCCGGCGGCACGTTCGACTGTTCGCTGCGCTGGAACGTACCCGAGACCCCGGACACCAGCGGCAAGGGCTGGTCGTACGGGGTCGCCCGTTACAGCGGTGACGAGATCGCCTGGTTCCGGGTCTTCTCGTACGCGCCCCGCCCGCGGCGGGTCCTGGAGCGCTCGGCCATCGAGGTTCTGGAGCGCCGGATGCCGGAGGGCGAGGAGGAGCTGGCGCTCCTCTCGGACTCCGTGATCCAGGGCTGCCTGGTGAAGGGCACCCGCCTGGAGCTGGCGATGAGCGAGGACGCGCTCACGGGCTTCCTGGCGTGGCTTGAGGCGGCGCCGCCCGGCCAACGGGTCAACGTTGCCTGACGTTCGTGTACGGCCCGGTGAGTGCCATGTGTGGACCGCCCGGGCCGTTTCCGTTTCTTCCGGTCTCGTCGCGCTGCTCGACGCCGCCGAGCGGCGGGTGTACGAGTCGTTCCTGCGCGAGCGCGACCGCTCGCTGTACCTGACCGCGCACGCCCTGCTGCGGCTCGTCCTGGCCGAGGCCCTGGACCGTGACCCGGCGCGGCTGGTGTTCGCGGCCGGCCCGCACGGCAAGCCGTACGTGGAGGACGCCTCCGTCGAGTTCTCGCTGACGCACTCGGGCGAGCGGGTGGCGGTCGCCGTGGCCTCGGGCGCCCCGGTCGGTGTGGACGTCGAGCGGGTGCCGGAGCCGGCGGCCGAGCTGCCGCTGCCGGTGCTCTCGCCCGCGGAGCGTGTGGTGTACGACCGGGTGCCGGAGCCGGAGCGGGCCGCCGCCTTCACCGCGTACTGGGTGCGCAAGGAGGCCGTGCTGAAGGCCACGGGCGAGGGGCTGCGGGTGGACCCCGCGCGGCTCACCGTGTCCGCGCCCGACCGGCCGGCCGAGCTGCTGGGCTGGCGGGGACGCGAGAAGGCCGTACAGCCGCACCCGCCGGTGCGGCTGTACGACCTCGACGCGGGGGAGGGGTACCGGGGCGCCGTGGCCCTGCTCGGCCCGGCGCACCGGATCGTCCGGCACGACGGGGGCGGCGTGCTGCGCCGCCCCCGCCGCGCGGCGGACGGAGACCCCGGGGCTAGTTCAGCCCGCTGTTGATGGCGCCGACGAGCTCGCCGTTGCCGGTGTCGCCGCTGAACTCCCAGAAGAAGGCTCCGCCGAGGCCCTGGTTCCTGGCCCAGCTCATCTTGGAGGTGACGGTGGCCGGGGTGTCGTAGCTCCACCAGTTGGTGCCGCAGTGGGCGTAGGCGGTGCCGGCGACGGTGCCGTTGGCCGGGCAGGAGTTCTTGAGGACCTTGTAGTCCTCGATGCCCTGCTCGTAGGTGCCGGCGGCCGGTCCGGTGGCGGTGCCGCCGGGTGCGGACTGGGTGACGCCGGTCCAGCCGCGGCCGTAGAAGCCGATGCCGAGCAGCAGCTTGTTGGCCGGGACGCCCTTGGCCTTGTACTTGGCGATCGCCTCGGCGGAGTTGAAGCCCGCCTGCGGGATGCCGGCGTACGAGGTGAGCGGGGAGTGCGGGGCGGTCGGGCCCTGCGCCGCCCAGGCGCCGAAGAAGTCGTACGTCATCACGTTGAACCAGTTCATGTACTGCGCGGCGCCCGCGTAGTCGGTGGCGTCGATCTTGCCGCCGGACGAGGCGTCGGCCGTGACGGCCGCGGTGACCAGGGCGCTGCTGCCGAACTTGGCGCGCATGGCCTGCATCATGTTCTTGAAGGCGTTCGGGCCGCTGGTGTCGCAGGACAGACCGCAGGCGTTGGGGTACTCCCAGTCGAGGTCGATGCCGTCGAAGACGTCGGCCCAGCGCGGGTCCTCCACCAGGTCGTAACAGGACTGGGCGAAGGCGGTCGGGTTCTGCACGGCCTGGCCGAAGCCGCCGGACCAGGTCCAGCCGCCGAAGGACCAGATGACCTTGATGTGCGGGTAGGCCTTCTTCAGCTTGCGCAGCTGGTTGAAGTTGCCGCGCAGCGGCTGGTCCCAGGTGTCGGCCACGCCGTCGACGGACTGGTCGGCGGTGTAGGCCTTGTCGTAGTCGGCGTAGGCGTCGCCGATGGTGCACTTGCCGCCGGTGACGTTGCCGAAGGCGTAGTTGATGTGGGTGATCTTGGACGCGGAGCCCGAGGTCACGATGTTCTTGACGTGGTAATTGCGGCCGTAGACGCCCCAGTTGGTGAAGTAGCCCATCTTCACCGTGTTGCCGGGCTGCGGGTTGCCTCCGCCGCCGGTGGTGCGGACGCTGACGGCGCCGCTGGCCGGGCCGGTCTGGTCGGCGGTGTCGCGGGCGACGACCGTGTAGGTGTAGTCGGTTCCGGCGGTGAGGCCGGTGTTGGTGTACGTCAGGCCGGTGACCGTGGCGACGGTCGTGCCGTCCCGCTTGACGTCGTAGTTCTTGATGCCCTTGTCGTCGGTGGCCGCGGTCCAGGTCAGCTTGACCGAGGTGTCGGTGACGTTCGAGGCGACCGGGGTGCCGGGCGCGGAGGGCGCGGCGTCGCCGGGCTGGGTGGAGCCGTCGCAGGAGCCGCCGTTGACCTTGCAGCCGGACGGGGAGCCGGAGCCCGTGCCGTTGAAGCCGAAGGAGATGGTGGCGCCGGGGGCGAGGGTGCCGTTCCAGCCGACGTTCTTTGCGGTCCAGTGGGTGCCGGAGCTGGTGACGGTGGCGTCCCAGGCGGAGGTGACCGCGGTCCCGGAGGGGAAGTCCCACTCGACGGTCCAGGAGGAGATCGAGGTGGTTCCGGTGTTCTTCACCGTCCACTTGCCCTCGAAGCCGGTGCCCCAGTCGGAGACCTTCGTGTACGTGGCGGTGGCCGAGGTGGCCGCCTCGGCGGGGGCGGCGAGGCCGACCATGGCGGCCAGGGGCAGGGCGAGTGCGGTCAGACCGGCGGCGATACGGCGTCTGAAGCGGGTGGTGCGCGTCGGTGCTTGAGTGCTCAACGGTGCTCCTCAAGTTGCGGACGACAGGGGTGGGGGTGGTCCGGAAAGGTGCGCGCGCCCCGCGAGCGTAGAAAGGTCTGGACCAGCCGTCAAGAGGTCCAGACCAACGTCGGAGCCGGGTCGGAAGCCGCGGCGGAACCGCGCGGGGACGGACCGCGCCGGATCCGCCCTCCCTCCGTCAGATCCCCAACTCCTGTGCCAGCACGGCCGCTTGGACCCGGCTGCGCAGCTCCAGCTTCCCCAGCACCTTGCTGACGTGCGTCTTCACCGTCGCCTCCGCCATGTCCAGCCGCACCGCGATCTCCGCGTTCGACAGGCCCGACCCGAGCGCCGACAGCACCTCGCGCTCGCGCGGCGTCAGCCGGTCCACCACCGCCGGATCCGTGCCGCCGGGCACCCGGACCGGCCGGCTCGGGGCGGCGAACTCGGCGATCAGCCGCCGGGTCACGGCCGGCGCGATCAGCCCCTCGCCGCGCGCCACCGTCCGCACCGCCTCGATCAGGTCCTTCGCGTCCGTGTTCTTCAGGAGGAAGCCCGCGGCGCCCGCGCGCAGCGCCCCGAACACGTACTCGTCCAGGTCGAAGGTGGTCAGCACCAGGACGTCCGCCAGACCCTCGGCCACCACCTGCCGGGTCGCCGACACCCCGTCCAGCTTCGGCATCTGCACGTCCATCAGGACCACGTCCGGGCGCAGTTCACGGGCGAGCTCCACCGCCCGCTCGCCGTCGGCGGCCTCACCGACCACCTCGATGTCGGGCGCGCTGCCCAGGATCAGGACCAGCCCCGCCCGCACCGCACTCTGATCCTCCGCCACGATCACCCGTACCATGCCTGCGGCTCCTTGTCCTTCGTACCGACGGGCAGGACCGCCCGTACCCGCCACACCTTGCCGCCGTCGCCGGCCGGCAGGGGGCCGGCCTCGAACGTCCCGTCCAAAAGCGCCACCCGCTCGCGCATCCCCACCAGACCCGCCCCGGACCCGGGCGCCCGCGGCCCGGGCTGCCCGCCGAAGGGACTGGTCACCCCGACCGTGAGGGAGCCGTCGCGCCGGCGTGCGAGCTCCACCCGCACCTCGCCGGGCGCCGCGTGCTTGAGCGCGTTCGTCAGCGACTCCTGCACGATCCGGTACGCGGCCAGCTCGACCGGCGCCGGCAGCCGCGGACCGTCCTCCTCGCGCGCGTCCTCGAGGGTGAAGACGAGACCGCTGGAGCGGCCGTTCGTCCCGGCCTGGGCGACCAGCGCCTCCAGACCGGCCAGCGTCGGGGCGGCCGCCGGCTCGGCGTCGCCGCTGCTGTCCCGGAGCAGCCCGATGAGCCGCCGCATCTCGGCCAGGCCCTCGACGCTGTTCTCGCGGATGACGGTGAGCGCCTGCCGGGTGGTGGCCTCGTCGTCGAGCGAGAGCGCGGCCGTGGAGTGGATCGCGATCGCCGACAGGTGGTTGGCGACCATGTCGTGCAGCTCGCGGGCCATCCGGGCGCGCTCCGCGCCCACCGCCTGGGCCCGGTCCATCTCGGCCAGCAGCGCGGTCTGCTCGGCCCGCAGCCGGGCCGCCTCGGCGGCCTCCCGGTGATTGCGCACGATCGCGCCGGTGACGGCGGGCAGGAACGAGACCATGGCCGTGATCAGGCCGACCAGCAGGGCGGCGGCGTTCTGCCACCAGACGAGGAAACCGGTCGTCACACCGATCGTGATCAGCCCGGTGCTCCACGGGATGCGCCGGGCGGAGGCCGGGGACCCGTAGACCACGGCCGCGTAGACCACGTCCGTGAACATCAGCGCGGTGACGAGGCTGCCGTAGGTGAACTGGTCCGCCACGAGGGCGAGCGTGCCGACCGCCAGGGCGGTCTGCGGCACGGTCCGGCGCAGGGCCTCCATCGCGGCCATGACGGCGAGCGGCACGAGGGTCGCCCAGCGCGGGTGGATCAGCCGGTCGGTCTGGGTGTGCAGCCCGAAGTACCACAGCAGCAGGCCGACGGCGAGGCCGCCGGCGGCGATGAGCAGGTCGTCGCGGTGCGGTCGGGGGAGTGTCACGTCCCCATCCAACACGGCGTGCGGCCCCCGGACCTCGCCGCCCGGGCCGATCCGGCCCTCCGTCGAAGGATGTAGCCGCACTTCGTCTTCGGCGACGACGAATCCGCGCCGGGCCGCCGGGAGTCTGGAAGGACGACGGGGGACGAGAAGAAGGAGTGCCGCCGTGATCGTCACGCTCATCGTGATCTGCGAGGTCGGCTTCTGGGTGCTGCTGGCCGCGGGCCTCGCGGCCCGCTACCTGCTGAAGATGCCGCGCACCGGCCTGGCCCTGCTGCTGTGCGAGCCGCTGCTCGAGGTCGTGCTGCTGGTCGTCACCGCGGTCGACCTGAAGAACGGCGCCGATCCGAGCTGGAAGCACGGCCTGGCCGCGCTCTACATCGGCTACACCGTCGGCCACGGACACCGCACCGTGAAGTGGCTCGACGGCCACGCCGCCCACCGCCTCGGCGGCGGCCCGCGACCGCCCAAGCCTCCTCAGTACGGGATGGCCCGCGCCCGCCACGAGGGCAGGGTCTGGCTCGGTACGCTGGTCGGCGGCGCCGTCGCGACCGGCCTGCTGCTCGCCGCGACGGCGTACGTCGGCGGGGACGGCGACACCTCCTCGCTGAGGAGCTGGATGTACGGCGCCTGGCGGGCCGTCGGCATCCACGGCCTCATCGCCCTGTCGTACGCGGTCTGGCCGAGGAAGGCCCCGGCCGGGAAGGAACCGGCCGGGAACGCCCAGGCCGGGAGGGCCCCGGCCGCCGCGGAGCGGACGTCAGCGCTCCCCGCCCGGGACCCACAGCACGTCCCCGACCTCACGGTTCGCCGTCCGCGCCAGGATGAAGAGCAGGTCTGACAGCCGGTTGAGGTAGGTCGCCGTGAGCGGGTTCATCGTCTCGCCGTGCACCTCCATCGCCGCCCACGTGGACCGCTCGGCCCGCCGGACCACCGTGCACGCCTGGTGCAGCAGTGCCGCGCCGGGCGTGCCGCCGGGCAGGATGAAGGAGC
This sequence comes from Streptomyces sp. NPDC127092, assembly GCF_042722475.1. NCBI lineage: Bacteria > Bacillati > Actinomycetota > Actinomycetes > Kitasatosporales > Streptomycetaceae > Streptomyces > Streptomyces sp. NPDC127092. The sequence continues at coordinate 16,974 of NZ_JBHXFE010000036.1, read as the reverse complement.
GCAGCTTGTCGAGCCGCTCCAGGAAGCGGTCGCAGTCCGCCTCCAGCTTGTCGACGTAGGACTGCTCCACGCGCAGCGGCGGGTACTTCGGGTCCTCGACGACCGGCGTGGACAGGTCCGCGCCCACGTCGAACAGGTCGTTCTGCACGCGGACGAGGACCTTCACCACGTCCTCGTCGAGCTGCCCGAGCGCGACGGCCGTGCCGATGACGGCGTTGGCCTCGTTGGCGTCGGCGTAGGCCGAGATCCGCAGATCGGTCTTGGCGGTCCGGCTCATGTCGCCGAGGGCGGTGGTGCCCTGGTCGCCGGTGCGGGTGTAGATGCGCGTCAGATTGACCATGACTCCAGCCTAGTTACGCCCCGGCCCGCCGGAAGGTCCGTGTGCCGACCGTCACGGCGAGCGCCGCGAGTCCGAGGGCGACGAGGACGCCGTACAGCATCGTCGTGGTCGCGTAGTGCCCGACGTACGCGTCCCGGACCGCGTCCACCAGGTAGCGGAACGGCATGAAGTGGGACAGCACGTCCAGCCAGCCGGGTGCGAGGGCCATCGGCAGCATCAGTCCGGACAGCAGCATCGACGGCATGGCGAGGGTGTTGACCGCCGGGCCGAACTCCTGCGGGCTGGGGAGCCGCAGGGCGAGCACGTACGAGAGCGCGGCCAGCGAGAAGGTGAGCAGCGCGACGAAGCCGAAGCCGATCAGGATGCCCCCGAGCGGTGCCCGCAGGCCCATGGTCAGGGCGGCGAGGACCAGCAGCACGGCCTGGAAGACGAAGAGCGCGGCGTCCCGCAGGACCCGGCCGAGGAGCAGCGCGAGCCGGCTGACCGGGGTGACCTGGAGCCGTTCGAGGACGCCCCAGTTCTTCTCCATGATGACCGCGAACCCGGCGAAGGAGGCGCCGAAGAGGCCGAGCTGGAGCAGCAGTCCGGGCACCAGGACCTGCCAGGAGTCGCCCTCGCGGCCGAGCGGGAGTCCGGTGAGCAGGGGGCCGAAGAAGAACAGGTAGAGCAGCGGCATCAGGGTGCCGAAGAAGATCTGGAACGGCGAGCGGAGGGTCTGCCGGGCGTAGCGCCCGAAGAGGACCGCGGTGTCGTGGAGAAGCATCGTGGGTTCCTGGTCGGTCGTGGATCGGGGGTCGGGGCACGAAAACCCCAGGGGGCCGCCCGTCCCTAGACGGCGACGGGGGTCTGGTCGACGGGCGCGGGGCCGCGCCCGGTGACGGCGAGGAAGGCGTCCTGGAGGGTGTCGGCCGCGTGCGCGGCCTTGAGCGCCGCGGGTGTCCCCTCGGCGGCGACCTCGCCCTTGTCGATGATCACGAGCCGGTCGGCGAGGGCGTCCGCCTCGTCGAGGTAGTGGGTGGTGAGGACGACGGTGGTGCCCTGCTCGTCACGCAGCCGCCGCACCAGCGCCCACAGGGCGGTCCTGCTGCCCGGGTCGAGTCCGGTGGTCGGCTCGTCGAGGAAGAGCAGCTCGGGCCGGTGGGTGAGGCCGAGGGCGATGTCGAGCCGTCGCCGCTGGCCGCCGGAGAGGGCGGTGGAGCCCCGGTCGAGCAGCTCGGTGAGGTCGAGGTCGCGGGCGAGTTCGGCGGCGCGGGCGGCCGCCTCGGCGCGGGAGAGGCCGTAGAGCCGCCCCTGGAGCACGAGTTCGGAGCGGACGGTCTCCTGCGGGTCGACGCCGCCGGACTGGGCGACGTACCCGATCTTCCGCCGGACGCCCACGGGATCGCGCAGCAGGTCGTGGCCGGCGACGGTGGCGACTCCGCCGGTGGGCGGGAGCAGGGTGCTGAGCATGCGGAGGGTCGTGCTCTTGCCGGCGCCGTTGGGTCCGAGGAAGCCGAGGATCTCGCCCGGGCGGACGGTGAGGTCGATCCCACGGACCGCCGTCACCTCGCCCCGCCTGGTCCGGAAGGTCCGGGAAAGGCCGGAGGTGCTGATGATTGCCATGACGACCACAAAAACAGAGTCTCTGAAATTTTGCAATGCCTCCAAAATTTCAGGAGGTCTAGGATGGCGGGCGTGACCGAAGGGCTGAGGGAGCGCAAGAAGCGCCAGACGAAACAGCGGATCTCGGACATCGCGACCGGGCTCTTCCTGGAGCGCGGCTTCGCGGCCGTCACGGTGGCGGAGATCGCGGAGGCCGCCGACGTCTCCGTCAACACCGTGTACAACTACTTCCCGGCCAAGGAGGACCTCTTCTTCGACCGGATGGAGGGCGTCACCCAGCGCCTCGCGCGGATGATCCGCGGCCGTGACGTGGGGGAGTCCGCCGCCCGGGCCGTGCTGCGCGAGATCCGCGGTCACGTGGCCGCCGTCTCGCCCGCGTACGGCCTGATGGACGGGTACGCCGACTTCATGCGGGTGATCGAGGACGCCCCCACGCTCAAGGCCCGGCTCTTCCACCTCCAGCAGGACGTCCGTCAGGCCACCGTCGCCGCCCTGCGCGAAGAGGTCGGCGCCGGGCCCGACGACCCCGTGCCGCTGCTCGTCGGCAGCCAGATCGGCTGGATCCAGGGCGCCGTCGTCGAGTTCATCACCGAGCGGATGACCGCGGGCGGCAAGGCGACCGAGGTCTCCCGCGAAGCCCTCGACCTCCTCGACGAGATCGAGGACCTGCTCGGCGACAAGGTGCTCGACTACGCGGTGCGCGCCGCCGGGTGACGGCGATCCGGCCGGCCGCGGGGTGTCGCGAGTGTGACGTCCGTCAAACCGGGCGTGACGTGGCTTACTTAGCGGTCACATAGCGCCCGCCGCCCGCTAATCTCCGCCGAAGAGCCAGAAGTGAACAGCCGTTCAGGCGATGAGGGGTGGAAGAAGTGGCCAGGAAGCTCGCCGTCATCGGAGCCGGACTCATGGGGTCCGGCATCGCGCAGGTCTCGGCCCAGGCAGGCTGGGACGTCGTCCTGCGCGACGTCACGGACGCCGCCCTGACCCGAGGCACCGACGCCATCAAGACCTCGTACGAGCGCTTCGTCGCCAAGGGCAGGCTGGACGCCGCCGACGCCGAGGCCGCGCTCGGGCGGATCACCGCCACCACCGAGCTCGACGCCGTCGCCGACGCCGACATCGTCGTCGAGGCCGTCTTCGAGAAGCTGGAGGTCAAACACGAGATCTTCCGCTCCCTCGACAAGATCGCCAAGGACGGCGCGGTCCTCGCGTCCAACACCTCCGCGATCCCGATCACCAAGATCGCCGCGGTGACGGAGCGGCCGGAGTCGGTCGTCGGCGTCCACTTCTTCTCGCCGGTCCCGATGATGCAGCTCGTCGAGCTGGTCCGCGGGTACAAGACCAGCGACGAAACCCTCGCCACCGCCCGCGAGTTCGCCGAGTCCGTCGGCAAGACCTGCATCGTCGTCAACCGCGACGTGGCCGGCTTCGTCACCACCCGCCTCATCTCGGCGCTCGTCGTCGAGGCCGCCAAGCTCTACGAGTCGGGCGTGGCCACCGCCGAGGACATCGACATCGCCTGCAAGCTCGGCTTCGGCCACGCCATGGGCCCGCTCGCCACCGCCGACCTCACCGGCGTCGACATCCTCGTCAACGCCACCGGCAACATCTACACCGAGACCCAGGACGAGAAGTTCGCGCCGCCGGAGCTGATGCGCCGGATGGTGGACGCAGGTGACATCGGGCGCAAGAGCGGGCAGGGCTTCTACACGTACTGACACCGCGGCCGAGCACGGGCCGGGGTGGCGTTCCGATGACGCACAGGGGTCCGACCGCCCCGGCACCATCGCCCCCAGGGGTGAATTTCGATATCGGTTCGCTTACAAGGCGCAACGCTTCTGCCGATGCGGCAGTCAAGCGTTGCGTAGACGGGCACACGACACGGAGCACTCTCGGGGAGCGCATATGCACATCAGGGGCGACCACGCCGAGCTGGTCGTCGGGGGCCGCCTCGACGTCCGCAGCGCGGCGGACGCCCGTACGGTCCTGCACTCGGCCGTCGACGACGGAGTCGGCGACCTCGTGCTCGACCTGACCGGACTCGACTCCTGGGACGCCACCGGACTCGGCGTCATCATGGGCGCCCACCGCCGGGCCGGCCGCTGCGGCCGCCGCCTGGTCCTGCGCGGAGTGCCGCCCCAGATGCAGCGCCTGCTCGTCGCCACCCGGCTGCACCGCATCCTCGCGATCGAGGGCGGCCTCGCCGCGGAGTCCCTGCCCCGCGTCTGACGCCCGCGTTCGCGAGGGCCCGCGCCGGCCGGCCCGCCGACCGCCGGTGCCGGCCGCCCGCGCCCGACCGCGCCGGAGGCGCACAGGTGGCGCATATGTCACGGGCACACCACGGGGCTGTGAAGCACCTGTGCGAACCAGGCGTCACACCCAATCCTCACAAGACCGTGACGTCTTGGTCTCCACGGCCCCCCGGATGTTCCCGGGACCCGGACAACCGTCTAGGGTCGGCTCGCCTGCACATCGCCCGCCGCTTGGGAGCTTGGACCATGGACCCGATCAACCGGGGACCGGAGGAGTACGGTCACGACGCCGAGGGCGAGGACGCCCGCCCCGGTCTCGCCGCACCCGCCCCCGTGTCCACCGCCCCCGCCCGCGTGCGCACCGCCCGCCTGGTCTCGGGCGGCCTCCTGCTCACCGTCAACCCGCTCGACGGCAGCGAGATCGAGGTCTGCCCGCCCGGGGAACAGCCCCCCGCGCCCCGCCGCCGCACCGCCCAGGAGCGCGCCGAGGCCGCCCGCGCCGCGACCCCGCCCGTACCGCCAGGACCCGCGGCGCCCGCCCTCCCGCTCCTCGAACGGCAGGAACAGCGCGACACGCTCGTCCAGCACCTCACCCGCGGCCGCTCCGCCCGCGTCACCGGGCCCGCCGGCTCCGGCCGCACCCGCCTCCTCGACGCCGTCGCCGCCGAATGCGCCACCATCGCGCCCGACGGCGTCGTCCGGCTCTCCGGCCACCACCGCACGCCCACCGACCTGCTGTACGAGCTCTTCCACGCCGTCCAGCACGCACCCGGCTTCCGGCCCGACCGCGAGGAACTCCTCCTGGAGGTCCGCACCATCGGCGCCATCGTCCTCGTCGACGACCTCGAGTTCGGCGGCGCCGCCCTCGACGAACTCCTCGCCGCCACCCCCGACTGCGCCTTCCTCTTCGCCGCCGCACCCGACGCGCCCGCCGCCTCCGCCGACGCCGGACTCGAAGAACTCGCCCTGACCGGCCTCGGCCGCGCCGCCGCCGTCGAACTCCTGGGCCACGCCACCGGCCGCGCCCTCACCGACGACGAGATCAACTGGGCCGGCGACCTCTGGTTCGAGTCCGAGGGCCTGCCGCTCCGCTTCGTCCAGGCCGGCGCCCTGCTCCGGCAGCGCGACCGGCTCCGTGTCGGCCCCGCCGAGTTCGACGCCTTCGGCGCCCTCGAAGAGGCCTTCGGCCCCTCCGGCGCCCCCGCGCCCACCGGCTCGGCACCCTCCGCCGACGACCCCGACGTCGAACTGCGCGACATACCCCTGCCCAGCCTCGGCGAGGGCGCCGCCCCCGCCGTGCTGCTCGCCTCCCGGCTCAGCCGCGCCGCCCAGGACACCCTGCGGTTCGCCGTCGCCCTCGGCGGCGAGGTCCCGCACCAGGCCCACCTGCCCGCGCTCGTCGGCGACACCCACGCCGACGCAGCCGTCGGCGAACTCATGGCCTGCGGACTGCTCTCCCCGGTCGGCACCCGCTACCGCCTCGCCGCCGGAGTCCTCACCCAGCTCGTCGCGCAGGGCTACGAGACCGACGTCACCGACCGCGCCCACACCGTCGCCCAGCACTACGCCTGGTGGGCCGGCCACCCCTCCGTCACCCCCGAACGCGCCACCGCCGAGGCCGACTCGCTGCTCGCCGCCCTCGCCGCGCTGGTCCCCGGTACCACCCCCGAGCACGCCGCCACCGCCGTCCTGCTCGCCCGCGCCGCCGCGCCCGCCTTCGCCGCCGGACTCCACTGGAGCGCCTGGGAACGCGCCCTGCGCGGCGGCCAGGAAGCCGCCCGCCTGACCGGCGAGGTCTCCGAAGAAGCCTGGTTCCACCACGAGTTGGGCGTCCTCGCGCTCTGCCGCGGCAGCCTCCAGCGAGCCCGCGCCGAACTCGAGGCCTCCATCGCCATGCGCGGCGCCCTCGCCGACAAGCGCGGCACGGTCGCCGGCCGCCGCGCCCTCGCGCTCGTCGCCGACCTCACCGGCGAGACCACGCCCGTGGAACCCGCGCCCGCCACGCCCGCGGCCCCCGCCGCTCCCGTGAGCGCCACCGCGCCCACCGCCGCACTCCCGTCGGCGCCCCGGCCCGCCGCGCTCCCGCGCCGCGACGGCCCCGCCTCGCCGCCCCGCGGCATCCCGAGGGCCGCCGCGCTCCCGGCGAAGCCCGCCTTCCCGGACCTCGCCCCGCCGACCCCGGCGCGACCGATGGCACCCGTCGCCTCGAAGGCCTCCCTCGACGCCTTCGCGGCCTTCTCCGACGAGCCCGCGACCGTCGTCGTCGGCGGCGCGGACCAGGACAAGGACCAGGGCCGGGACGGGAAGCGGGACGGCCTGCGCAAGGGCATCCTCGGCGGAGCCCGCCGCAACCTGGCGGCCGTCGGCGCCGGCGCCCTGCTCGTCGCCGTCCTCGGCACCGTCGTCACCCTCGGCGCCACCTCCGGCGACGCCGAGAACCCGGGCGGCACCGGACGCGTGACCTCCGACAGCACCGCCGGCGAGGACCCCTTCGACGACGACGGCGATGACGGCGAGGCCGATCCCACCGAGGACGCCACCGGCGGCCCCTCCGACCCGGCCTCCCCGACCACGACCGGCACGCCCACCCCGGGCACCACCGGCACCACGGACAGCCCGACGCCGTCGGACTCGCCGTCGTCGTCGGGCAGCCCGACGCCGAGCAGCCCGACGACGACGCCGCCGAGGCCGACCACGTCCCCGACGAGGACGAAGCCGCCGACGACGTCGGCCACCCCGTCGCCGACCACGACGACGACGCAGCCGACGCCGACGGAGACCACGCCCTCGCCGACGCAGAGCACCGGCACGGGCGAAGGCCCCAGCAACTCCGCCACCGCCTCCCGCTCCGAGTCCGCCACCGCCGGCACCTCCGAGAGCAGCAGCCCCGCGGCCTGACGGCCGCACACGGCGAAGGGCCCGGGCGCGATCCCTCGCACCCGGGCCCTTCCCGTACGTCTTCGGCGTCCGAAGGTCAGAACAGCCGCAGCTTGTCGTCCTCGATGCCGCGCAGCGCGTCGTAGTCGAGGACCACGCAGTCGATCCCGCGGTCGTTCGCGAGCACGCGCGCCTGCGGCTTGATCTCCTGGGCGGCGAAGATGCCCTTCACCGGCGCCAGGTGCGGGTCGCGGTTGAGCAGCTCCAGGTAGCGGGTCAGCTGCTCGACGCCGTCGATCTCGCCGCGCCGCTTGATCTCCACCGCGACCGTCCCGCCGTCGGAGTCCCGGCACAGGATGTCCACCGGGCCGATGGCCGTCGGGTACTCGCGGCGGACCAGCGTCCAGCCCTCGCCCAGGGTCTCGATGCGGTCGGCGAGCAGCTCCTGGAGGTGGGCCTCCACGCCGTCCTTGATGAGACCCGGGTCGACACCCAGCTCGTGCGAGGAGTCGTGGAGGATCTCCTCCATCGTGATGATCAGTTTCTCGCCCGCTTTGTTGATCACCGTCCACACGGCAGCCGCGCCGGTTTCGGCGGCCTCGCCGTTCACGCTCTCCTTCAGCGTGCACGGCGGCGACATCCAGTTCAGCGGTTTGTACGCCCGGTCGTCCGCGTGGATCGAGACGCTGCCGTCGGCCTTGACCAGGATCAGACGGGGGGCGGAGGGCAGGTGGGCCGTGAGCCGGCCCGCGTAGTCCACGGAACAACGGGCAATGACGAGACGCATGGTCGGCAACGCTACAAGACGGGCACGCCTCCACGCGATTCGGGCGCCGGGCGTCCGCCGGCGCCCGACCGGCGCGCGCCCCAACGTCCGTCACTTATTGGCCGGTTGTGCGCCCATTCTCCTGGTGCGGGCAGGACCCGGCGCTTAACGTGGAGGACAGGAGGTCGTCGTCCGGGCACGCTGCGTGTGCGGCTCGGCCACCTGTCCCTGCCCGCAAGACCCCGCCCGGCGGGGTCGCGAGAGGAGAACCCATGTCGCTCGACGTCTCACCGGCGCTGTTGGATCAGGCCGAGCGAGGCGAGGTCGACGAAGCCGACTTCGTCGACTGCGTCCGGACCTCCCTGCCCTACGCATGGGAGATGATCAGTTCTCTGGTGGCACAGCTGAAGGTCGACGGCGGAGAGTTCGCCGACAACCAGACGCCGCCGCCGGACGAGCAGGCACGTGGTCAGCTGCTGCGCGCTCTCGCGAGCGATGCCATCCGTGGTGCGCTGCAGCGGCACTTCGGGGTACGACTCGCTTTCCAGAACTGCCACCGCGTGGCGGTCTTCCCGCTGGACCCGTCGGTCGACGAGCGGCTCGCCCGCTTCACGTCCGTACGGGCGCAGCTCCTCAACCAGTCGCCGGAACTGCGCGACTGCTGACAGGCCTGGTGCCGCCGCTCCGCGTCGCGGGAGAGAGAACAGTCGCGTAGCGGCGGCATGGTCCTGCCTCACCCCATGCACTTCTCCAAGCAGTCCCAGCACATGCGGCCCTGCCGCATGCCGTACGTGCCCGTGTCGCCCGTGCGGCGGGCACGCCCGGTTTCAGCCGAGCAGCGGGAGCACCTCGGTGCCCAGGCGCCGCACGTTCTCCTCGGTGGCGGCGAGGTCGCCGGAGCCCTCGGCGAGCAGCGCGAAGCGGGTGATGCCCGTGCGCTCCGAGGTCGCCGCGAGCCGGTCCGCCGCGAGCCGGGGCGTGCCGACCGGGTGCAGTCCGCACAGCAGCTCGGTGTACGCGACCGGGTCGCGCATCGCGCGGTACCGGCCGTCCACCGTCACATGGGCGTCGAGACCCTGCTTCAGCCAGCCCGGCATCGCCTTCACCAGGGCCTCCGCCGCGTCCGCGGTCCGGTCCGCGAGCTGGACCACGCCCGCCGAGACATGGCCGGCGCCGATCCGGGCGATCTCGTCCGGGTCGTGCCCGGCCTCCCGCGCCGCCCGCTCCCAGCAGGCCACCATCTCGGCCTTCTCCTCGTCGCCGCAGTGCATGCCGAGCAGCATCGGCAGCCCGCGCTCGGCGGCGAGCCGCACGCTGTTCGCCGAGGTGCAGGCGACGACGACCTCCGGTGCGGCGGGCCCGCCGATCAGCTCGCCGGGGGCCGGGACGACGGCCACCTCACGGAAAGCGAATCGTTCCCCCTGGGCGCCGACCCGGGGCTCGCGCAGCCAGCGCAGCAGCAGGTCGAGCGATTCGGGGAAGCCCTTCTCGTACGCGGGGAGCCCCGCGCCGAACACCTCCAGGTCCACCCAGGGACCGCCGCGGCCCACCCCGAGGGTGAACCTGCCGCCGGAGGTCACATGGAGCAGGGCGGCCTGCTCGCCCAGCGCCACCGGGTGGACGGTCGGCAGCACGCTGACCGCCGTGCCGACCCGGAGCCGGCGGGTGCGGCCCAGGAGCAGGGCGGCCAGCGTCACGGCCGACGGACACACCCCGTACGGCACGAAATGGTGCTCGGCCAGCCAGACCGAGTCGAGGCCCGCCTCCTCGGCGACCTCGGCGGTCCGCACCGCCCGGTGCAGTGCCTCTCCCTGACCCTGGCCCGGAAACTGGGCGGCCAGCACGAACGTACCCACGCGCATCGCTTCTGCCTCCTCGCGGTCGGCGCGTTCTCCCCCTCGCGGACTTCGCCCGCGCGTCCCCCTCGTACTGGCAACAACGTCTGACACGTGCCAAAGGCAACGGCCCGTCATGAAGTTCTTGCGATTTTCCGCTGATCCGCCACCCGCCCGTGCCGGGCCACCCCGTCGCGGCCCGTAGGCTGGACGGAACCGTCCGTGTCACCGACCCCGAGCGAGGTGCCGAAGTGTCCCCGCGCCACAACCGCCCGCGAGGCGGCGCGCAGCCCCCGCGGCAGAGCGAGCCGGGCGACCGGTACGGCGGTGTGCAGAGCACCGAGACCTGGCAGGGCGAGGAGTGGTACGTGCGCCACGTCGCCGGCGCGAGCGCGCCCGGCAAGCGTTACCGCTGCCCCGGCTGCGACCAGGAGATCCCCTCCGGCGCGCCGCACGTGGTGGCCTGGCCCGAGTACGGCGGCGTCGACGACCGCCGTCACTGGCACAAGGCCTGCTGGAACGCGAAGGACCGCCGCACCACCCGGGTGCAGCGGTCCCGCAACGCGCCTCGCTACTGAGGGATCGCCTGGGCGATCCCGTCGGCGGGCGGCCTCAGACGTCCCTGCTGTTGATCAGCGCGAACGCGCCGCCGAGCACCGCGGCCGCCAGGACCGCCATGATCCACACCGGGTCCCAGCCCGAGGGGCCGTCCCCGGTGACCGCCGAGCGGCCCGCGTACAGCGCGATCAGCTGGCTCGGGATCGCGTAGTCGAGGAGCCACTCCCGCACCTTGACGAGCGACTCCGCGAACATGAACATCGCCGACACCAGCGGCAGCAGCAGCACACCGATCATGATCGTGATCGCGCCTGCCGAGTGCCGGATGATCGCGCCGACGCCCAGCGACAGCAGTCCGAGCAGCGCGACGAACAGGCCGACGCCGACCGTGGCCCGCAGCCACTCCGCCGTCGTGGGCTCGGCGGCGTCGACCATCGCCACCTGGACCAGCGCGACGACGGTCGCCGTCAGCGTGGTGATGCCGAAGACCAGCAGGAAGAAGACGATCGCCTTCGCCGCGAGCACCCGCGCGCGGCTCGGGCAGGCCGTCAGCGTGGTGCGGATCATGCCCGTGCCGTACTCGGACGCGATCGTCAGCACGCCGAGCGTGATCACGCAGATCGAGCCGAGCAGCACACCGAAGAAACCGAGACCGAGCGCGGTCTCGCCCTCGGTGGACACCTCGGACGCCGACACGATCGCGCCGACGCCGAGCCCGATGCCGAGCATCAGCAGGATCATGATCCCGAGGGTCCAGATCGTGGAGCGGACCGAGCGGATCTTGGTCCACTCCGAGGCGAGCGCGTCGCCGAGGTGCGCCTTGCGCACGGGGATGGGGGAGACGTACGAGTACGGGGTCGTCATCGGGCGTCCTCGGTGTTCGGGCCCTGCGCCTGCGGGTTCTGCGGGGTGGTGTACGGGTTCTGTCCGGGCGGCGGCGGGGCGTACCAGCCCTGCTGCGGCACCTCGGGGACCACGTACTGCTGCTGCGGCGGCGGCAGCTGGTGCGGCGGCATCGGCGGCTGGAGGTGGGCCAGCCGGTCGTCGGTGGAGCGGTAGTCGACGGCGCCCTGCGTCATCCGCATGTACGCCTCCTCCAGCGAGGCCTGGTGCGGGGAGAGCTCCCACAGCCGCACGTCCGCGTCGTGCGCGAGGTCGCTGATCCGCGGCAGCGGCAGGCCGGTCACGCGCAGCGCGCCGTCCGGCTCCGGCATCACCTGGCCGCCGGCCTCGGTGAGCACCGTGGTCAGCTTCTCGCGCTGCTGCGGCTCGGTGTGCGGGGTGCGCACCCGGGCGAAGTCGGCCGAGTTCGCCGAGATGAAGTCCTTGACGCTCATGTCGGCGAGCAGCTGGCCGCGGCCGATCACGATCAGGTGGTCGGCGGTCAGCGCCATCTCGCTCATGAGGTGGCTGGAGACGAAGACGGTCCGGCCCTCGGCGGCCAGCTTCTTCATCAGGTTGCGCACCCAGAGGATGCCCTCGGGGTCGAGGCCGTTGACCGGCTCGTCGAAGAGCAGCACCTGCGGGTCGCCGAGCAGCGCCGCCGCGATGCCGAGGCGCTGCCCCATGCCGAGCGAGAAGCCGTTGGAGCGCCGCTTGGCCACGTCCTGGAGGCCGACGACGCCGAGCACCTCGTCGACCCGCTGGGCCGGGATGCCGGCCAGCTGGGCGAGCGACAGGAGGTGGTTGCGGGCGCTGCGGCCGCCGTGCACGGCCTTCGCGTCGAGCAGCGCGCCGACCTGCCGCGGCGCGTTCGGCAGCTGCCGGAACGGGTGCCCGCCGATCGTGACGTGCCCGGACGTCGGCCGGTCGAGACCGAGGATCATGCGCATCGTGGTCGACTTGCCCGAGCCGTTGGGGCCCAGGAAGCCGGTCACGTGACCCGGTCTCACCTGGAAGGAAAGGTTGTACACGGCCGTCTTGGCGCCGTAGCGCTTCGTCAGGCCGACTGCCTCGATCATTCTCCAGCCCCATCGACATGGTCGGGTGTTTCTCGGGGCGTGACGGCCGGCGGCCGGAGCCCCCCGTATGAGCTAGGAGCTTATCCAGCCGTTGACGGTTCCGGCTAAGCCCGGATCGTGATCCGGCGAAAGCTCAGGGAAAGGTCAGGGAAGGCTCAGGGAGGTCAGGGAAGGGTCAGGGAGGGCAGGGAAAGGTCAGGGGGGTAGGGGGCAGGGGGGTCAGGCCGGCTCAGGCGTCCCGGTGCTTCAGCACCAGATAGCCGCCGGCCAGCGCCGCCGCCACCCAGACCAGCATGATCCCGAGGCCGCCCCACGGTCCGTACGGGGCCTTCTCCGTGCCCATCGCGTCCGGCAGCACCTGCATGATCTTGGAGCCGGCCTGGTCCGGGAAGTAGCGGGCGACCTCCTTGGCCTTCGGCACCGCCGACAGGATCTGCGAGATCAGGAAGAAGAACGGCACGAGGATGCCGAGCGACAGCATCGAGGAGCGCAGCATCGCCGCCACGCCCATGGAGAAGATCGCGATCAGGCCCATGTAGAGGCCGCCGCCGATCACGGCCCGCAGCACGTTGTCCGCGCCGAGCGTCGTGCGGTGCTCGCCCAGCAGCGCCTGGCCGAGGAAGAAGGACAGGAAGCTGGTCGCCAGACCCACCAGCAGGGCGAGGGCGCCGGCCACGGCGATCTTCGAGAAGAGGAAGGAGGCCCGCTGGGGCACGGCGGCCAGCGAGGTGCGGATCATGCCCGAGGAGTACTCGGTGCCCACCACCAGGACGCCGAAGACCACCATCGCCAGCTGGCCGAGCATCATCCCGGAGAAGCTGAGGAAGGTCGGGTCGAAGGTGGCCCGCTCGACCTCCTTGAGGTTGTCGAACTCCGACGCCATCAGCGCGCACAGCGCCGCACTCATCGCCACCGTGACGAGCAGGGCGCTCGCCAGCGTCCACACGGTCGACGAGACCGTCCGGATCTTGGTCCACTCCGACTGGAGGACCGCGGATGCCGCTGCCATCGATCAGACTCCCTCGAAGCTCTCGCCCCAACGGGGCCCGGCCGGCTCGCCGCCGCCGTGTACGTCCGTACCGTGCGCGTGGTACTCCACCGCGCCCGCCGTCATCTGCATGAACGCCTCTTCCAGCGAGGCCCGCTGGGAGCTCAGCTCGTGCAGCACGATCTGGTTCGCGGCCGCCAGCTCGCCCAGCTTCTCCGTCGTCGTGCCGTCCACCTCGAGCGTCCCGCCGCCGGCCTCGACCACGACGAATCCGTTCGCGTGGAGCACGTCCCGCAGACGTTCCTGCTGCGGCGAGCGCAGTCGCACGTAACTCCGGGAATTCTGCTGGATGAAATCCGCCATCGACGTGTCGGCGAGGAGCTTTCCCTGTCCGATCACGATCAGATGATCGGCCGTCAGCGCCATTTCACTCATCAGATGACTGGAAACGAAGATCGTCCGGCCCTCCGCCGCGAGCGCCTTCATCAGATTGCGGATCCAGTGAATTCCCTCGGGGTCCAGACCATTGACGGGTTCGTCGAACATCAGGATCTCGGGATCGCCCAGCAACGCGGAGGCGATTCCCAGCCGTTGCCCCATGCCGAGCGAGAAGCCCTTCGACTTCTTCCTCGCGACCGCCGTCAGACCGACCAGGTCGAGCACCTCGCCGACCCGTCGCTCCGGGATGCGGTTCGACTGGGCCAGGCACAGCAGGTTGTTGTACGCGGAGCGGCCGCCGTGCATCGCCTTGGCGTCGAGCAGCGCCCCGATGTACTTCAGCGGCTCCTGCAGCTCCCGGTAGTGCCGGCCGTCGATCAGGACCGTCCCGCTCGTCGGGCTGTCCAGGTCCAGCATCATCCGCATCGTCGTCGACTTGCCCGCCCCGTTCGGCCCCAGGAAGCCCGTGATCATCCCGGGCCGTACGGTGAAGGTGAGATGGTCGACCGCCGTCTTCGATCCGTACCGCTTGGTGAGGCCCTCAAGCTCGATCATGCGTACCAAGCTACGGGCGCGCGAAACCCCCCGCCACCGGAATGGCAGGGGGTTTTCGCGTCAGCGGTACGCCGGTACGCCCGGCGCCGGATCAGCCCGTCGGCGGATCAGCGGGTCTGCTGCGCCGGGACGCCCGCGGTCCGCTCGTCGTCGATCGGGGAACCGGCCGCGGCCACCGCGGCACCGGTCAGCGTGGCCAGCATCTCGCGGACGTTGGTCAGCTGGGCGTTGATCGAGTCGCGGCGGTTCGTCAGCGCCGCCAGCTCGCGCTCCGATTCGCTGCGGATGCGGTCCGCCTTGGCGTTGGCGTCGGCCACGATGTCCTCGGCCTGGCGCTGCGCGGTCTCCACCGTCTGGCGGGCCCGGCGCTCCGCGTCCGTACGCAGCTTCTCCGCCTCCAGGCGCAGCTGCTCGGCGCGGTGCTCGATCTCCGCCAGGCGCTTCTCGGCCTTCGCCTGACGCGAGGCCAGGTCGCGCTCCGACTGCTCGCGGCGCTTGGCCAGGTTGGTCTCGAAGTCCGCGGCGGCCTGGGCGGCCTTGGCGCGGGTCTCCTCGAAGAGGGCGTCGGCCTCCTCGCGCTTCGACTGCGCGTCCTTCTGGGCCTCGGCGCGCAGCGAGTTCGCCTCGCCCTGGGCCTTCTCGACGATCCGGACGCCCTCGTCCTCGGCCTTGGCCTTGCGCTCGGCCGCGAACGCCTCGGCGTCGTTGCGGACCTGCTGGGCCGCGGACTCGGCCAGCTCGCGGTGCTGCTCGGCGGCGCGCCGGGCCTCCTCGCGCAGGTCCTTCGCCTCCTCCTCGGCCAGCCGGAGGATCTTCTCGACGCGAGCACCGAGACCGGCGTACGACGGCTCGGCGTCGGTGACCTGGGCCTGGGCGTTCTGCGTTTCGAGGTGCAGCTCCTCGATGCGCTTTTCCAGAGAGGTGATTCGGGCCAGAGCACTGTCACGGTCGGCGACGAGCTTGGTAATGCGGTCGTCCACCTGACCGCGGTCGTAACCACGCCGCACGAGCTCGAAGCCGAAGGGGGAGGAAGTGTCGCTCATGGGGTTCCTGTCGAATGAGACCGGTGAGGTGTTAGAGGGAATCCTAGGGGTCGAAGCGGCGTGTCATCGAGCGTATGCCCGTTTGATCTGGAGAATGTCCAGCCTTTTGAGTGGCTAGCTCTCGGAGGACTTGCCCCCCGAACGAGTGGACCCCGCCGACGCGCCCGCCTTGACCCCGTCCCGGCCGCCGTCGGACTTCGATCCCGCTGACGGCGTCTCGAAAGACTCCAACGCCTCCAGCACGTCCTGGACACGGGAGATCTCGGCATTGATGTCCTCGCGCCTGCGCACCAGGACGTCCAGCTCGCGCTTGCCCTCCGAGACGGTCTGCTCGGCCTCGCGCTCGGCCTCCGCCCTGATCCGCTCGGCCTCCGCCTTGATCCGCTCCGCCTCCGCGGTCAGCGAGGCCTTCTTCTGCTCGGCCTCCTTCAGCAGCGCCTCGGCCTTCTTCACGGCGGCGATACGGACCTTGCTCGCCTCCGAGGTCGCCTCCGAGACCAGCTCCCTGGCCTTCTCCTCGGCCTCGGCGCGCTGCTCCTCCGCGGCCTTCACCAGCTTGTCCACGCGCTCGCCGGCCGTCTTCATCTGCTCGGCCGTCTCGCGCCGCGCCCGCTCGTGCAGCTCCTCGATCTCGCCCTCGACGCGGGAACGCAGCTCCTCCGCCCGCTCCCTTATGGCGGTCGCGTCGCTGCGCGCCCCGACGAGGAGTTCGTCGGCGTCCGTACGGGCCTTCTCCACCAGCGAGTTGCCCTCGATGGTGGCCTCGGCGACGATCCGGTCGGCCTCCTTGCGGGCAGCGCCCACCATGGTGTCCGCCTGCTCCTCGGCCTCGGTGGTGGCGCGCAGCGCCTCCTCCTGGGCCTTGGTGATCAGCTGGTCGGCCTGCTCGGCGGCGTCCGCGCGCTTCTTCGCCCCCGCCTCGCGGGCCTCGTCGAGCGTGCGGTCGGCCTCGGCGCGCGCCTCGGAGCGCATCTCCTCCGCCGCCGCCTCGGCGTCCGCCTTGATACGGGCCGCCTCCTCGGCGATCAGCTCGGCCTCCGCGCGCGCCTCGCCGACGAGCGTGTCCGCCTGCTCGGCGGCGTCCGCGCGCCGCTTGTCGGCGGCCTTGCGGGCCTCGTCCAGGATGCGGTCGGCGTCCGCGAGCGCGGCGCTGCGCAGCGCCTGCGCGTGCGCCTCGCCGTCCACCTTGACCTGCTCGGCCTCGGCACGGATCCGCTGCGCGTCCTGCTCGGTCGCCTCCAGGAGCTCGGCCGCCTCGGCGGTGAGCCGCTCGGCCTCGGCCGTGGCCTCGGCGATGAGGGTGTCGGCCTGTTCGGCGGCGTCGGCGCGGCGCTTGTCGGCGGCCTTGCGGGCCTCGTCGAGGACCTGTTCGCCGTCGGCGCGGGCGGCCGCCCGCAGCGCGTCGGCCTCCGCCTCGCCGTCGGCCTTGACCTGCTCGGCCTCGACCTTGAGCTGCTCCGCCTCGGCGGTGAGCCGCTCGGCCTCGGCCGTGGCCTCGGCGATGAGGGTGTCGGCCTGTTCGGCGGCGTCGGCGCGGCGCTTGTCGGCGGCCTTGCGGGCCTCGTCGAGGACCTGTTCGCCGTCGGCGCGGGCGGCCGCGCGCAGCGCGTCGGCCTCCGCCTCGCCGTCGGCCTTGATCTGCTCGGCCTCGACCTTGAGCTGCTCCGCCTCGGCGGTGAGCCGCTCGGCCTCGGCCGTGGCCTCGGCGATGAGGGTGTCGGCCTGTTCGGCGGCGTCGGCGCGGCGCTTGTCGGCGGCC
>NZ_JBHXFE010000035.1:0-95145 GCF_042722475.1 Streptomyces sp. NPDC127092 | reverse complement strand
CCGCCCCACTCCGCGGGCTCGCGCGGCGGGCGCGGCGGCATCGGCGGGGCGGCCGGGGGCACCGGCTGGGCGGGACGGCCGCCGCGCCGCGTCTCGATCATGGCGACGGCGCTCTGCGGCAGCCAGGCCGCGGCCGTACCGCTGTCGTCCTCGCCGGAGCCGAAGAGATGCGGCGCGAGCATGGCCTGGAGGTCGGCCGGGGTGGGCCGCTTGGCCACGTCCATCTGCATGCACGCGTCGATGAGCGGACGCAGCTCGTCCGGCAGCCCCTCCAGGTCCGGGCCCTCGCGCAGCAGCATGAAGACGGTCTCCACCGGGTTGGCGCCGTGGAAGGGCGCGTGCCCGGTGGCGGCGAACACCAGCATCGAGCCGAGCGAGAAGACGTCGCTGGCGCCGGTGACGCTGCGGGAGTCACGGGCCTGCTCGGGAGACATGTACGCGGGCGTGCCCACGGCGACGTTGGTCATCGTCAGCCGCGTATTGGAGACGCCGGACGCGATGCCGAAGTCGATCACCCGGGGGCCGTCCTCGACGACGAGGACGTTGGACGGCTTGAGGTCACGGTGGACGAGCCCGGCGCCGTGGATGGACTGCAGGGCCTCGGCGACACCGGCCGCGAGCCAGCGCACCGCCTGGGCCGGGAGCGGCCCGCACTCGTTCACTATCTCCTCGAGGGAGGGCGCCGGCACGTACGCCGTGGCCAGCCACGGCACGGCGGCGCGCGGATCGGCGTCGACGACGGCCGCCGTGTAGAAACCGGAGACCGCGCGGGCGGCCTCCACCTCGCGGGTGAAACGCACCCGGAACAGCTGGTCCTCGGCGAGCTCCGTCCGCACGGTCTTGATCGCCACCCGCCGCCCGGACGCCGAGCGCGCGAGGTACACGAGGCCCATTCCGCCCGCGCCGAGCCGGCCCAGCACCTCGAAGGGCCCGATCCTTCTCGGGTCGTGCTGCGTCAGCTGCTCCACTTGCCTGCCACCTCCCCGTAGGGCCATGAGATTACGGCCCCGTGGCCCCTGATTGTTCCTGTCCGGGGCGGTGGTTGCGAACCCGGGGGCGGATCGGGGTGTCATGGCGCATTTCGGAAGGGGGGCTCAGCCTCGTTCGGTGTGCTTTTCGGGGGTCTCGGGCCGCTCCGGGCGGCCGGGCGGTCGCTGCGGCGCGGGCTTGGCCGGGAGGGCGGCCAGGACGGCGAAGCGGGCGCCCTGGTTGTCGTGGAGGACGGCGACGCGGCCGTGGGCGGTGTCGAACGGGTCGGTGGTGACGCGGCCGCCGAGGCGGACGGCGGTGGCGCAGGTCTCGTCGCAGTCGCGTACCGCGAAGTGGACGAGGACGTGGCCCGGCATCTCGGCGGGGAAGGCGTCGGTGATCACCGCCCGGCCGCCGAAGGCCGTGTCGTCGCCGGGGCGGGAGCCGGGCGGGGACCAGACGCGGTAGTCGAAGCCGCCGTCGCGGCCTTCCTCGGCGGGGTCGACGTGACGGCCGAGCCAGCCGAAGACGGTGGCGTAGAAGGTGTCGACGGCGTCCGGCTCCCGCGTGTGGACCTCCATCCAGCAGAACGAGCCGGGTTCGTTCGTCACCTCGAAGCCGTCGTCGTCACCGGCCTGGCGCAGTCCGAAGACGGCGCCGCCGGGGTCGGCGGCGAGGGCGAGGACGCCGAAGGGGCCGACGGGATAGGGCTCCATGACCATCTGCCCGCCGGCCGCCTTGACGCGCGCGGCGACGGCGCCGGCGTCGCCGGCGGCCAGGTACACGGTCCACGTGGTGGGCATGCGGCCGTCCCGCTTGGGCACGAGCCCCGCGACCCGTCGCCCGCGGAGCAGCGCCTCGTCGCGGTCGGGGTCGAAGGTCCAGCCGAAGAGCTCACCGTAGAACCGCTTGCCCGCCTCGAGATCGGGAAGCTGCGCGTCCACCCAGCACGGGGCGCCCTGTGCGAATTCGGCCATGGCTCCAGAATGGGTCCGCTCCTCCGGTACCGCACCCCTCCACAAGCGAACATTTGTCCCGTTATGGGGCCCGGAACCCTTGTCCCGCCTGGGTTGTCCACCGAAGTTATCCACAGACTGTTAATAAGCCTATCGAGGTCCGTCGCCTCCGCGCGGCCCCGCACGGGCGCCCGCCCGCACCGCCACTCGCGCCCCGCTCGCGCCCCCGCATGACGCCCCCGTCGCGCCCCCGCCCGACCGCCCGCTCGGCCCCCGCTGGAGGGCCCGCACCCATTTGCAGTCGGCCGAATCGCGCGTCGATCACCCCTCGGTAAGCTGACGGCATGACAGGACAAGTACGCACCGTCGACGGCCGCGTGGCCGGACGACGCGGCCAGGCGACGCGGCAGAAGCTGCTCGACTGCCTCGGCGAGATGCTCAGCTCCTCGCCCTACCGGGACGTCAAGGTCATCGACGTGGCCCGGAAGGCGGGTACTTCACCCGCGACGTTCTACCAGTACTTCCCTGACGTCGAGGGCGCCGTCCTCGAGATCGCGGAGGAAATGGCCAAGGAGGGCGCCGGGTTGACCGAACTGGTCAGCGGGCGCTCCTGGGTCGGCAAGGCCGGCTGGCAGACCTCCGAGGACCTGGTCGAGGGATTCCTGGACTTCTGGCGCAAGCACGACGCGATCCTGCGGGTGGTGGACCTCGGGGCCGCGGAGGGCGACAAGCGCTTCTACAAGATCCGCATGAAGATCCTGAACTCGGTCACCAACTCCCTGACGGACGCGGTGAAGGAGCTCCAGTCGAAGGGCAAGGTCGACAAGGACCTCAGCCCCGCGGCGATGGCGGGCTCGCTGGTGGCGATGCTGGCGGCCGTCGCCGGCCACCAGAAGGGCTTCCAGGCCTGGGGCGTGAAGCAGGCCGAACTCAAGCCGAACCTCGCCCTGTTGGTGCACCTGGGGATCACGGGCAAGAAGCCGACGAAGTAGTCCCCTCCCCCTTCACCCGTCCTGTCGCGCCCGGCGGCGGCCCCGTACCCCTGCGTCCCCGCACGAGGTACGAGGCCGCCGCCGGTCTGCTTCCGCCCACCTGGCCCCGGGCCCGGCCGGCCTCGCCCCGCCGGTCCTTGCCCGCGCCGGTCTTCGCCCCCCCGTCGGCCCTGGCCCCGGGCCCGGCCCTCCGCCTTCACTTCTCCGGTTTCCCTGCCTCCGGAGGCACGCGCGTCAGGCGGAACAGGCGGATCTCCCGCTCGATCCGCGCCTGGTACGTGGCGTACGGCGGCCAGAACACCAGCGCCGCCCGCCAGGCCTCGGCCCGTTCCTCGCCGGTCAGCAGCCGTGCCCGTACGGGGAAGCTCTCGCCGCGCCAGCTGATCTCCGCGTCCGGATGGGCGAGCAGGTTGCCGGTCCAGGCCGGGTGTCCGGGGCGGCCGAAGTTGGAGCCGATCAGGAGCCAGGTGCCCTCCGGTTCCGGCATGCAGGCGAGCGGGGTCACCCGCGGCCGCCCGGACCGGGCGCCTTGGGCGGTGAGCACCACACCCGGCAGCATGCGGGCGCTGAGCAGCACCTTTCCACCGGTGAGCCGGTGCACGGCGCGGTCCATGGCGGGGATGACGTGGGGCGCGACCCTGGCGAAGGCGCGGGTGGAGGAGATCTTCTGGATCAGGCGCATGCCGACGGGCACCTAGGCCACCTCCCCGGCGGCCGGGCCGGCGAAGAGTCCGCCCAGGTCGGCGGCGCGGGCCCGCAGGCGTACGGCGGGGCCGAAGAGGAGTTCGTCGGCGGCGGCGCGCTTGAAGTAGAGCTGGGCGTCGTGTTCCCAGGTGATGCCGATGCCGCCGTGGAGCTGCACGGTCTCGGCCGCGGCGGCGCGCTGCGCGTCCAGGGCCTGGGCCAGCGCGAGCAGGGCCGGGACGCCGTCCGGTTCACCGGCGGCGCAGACCGTCAGCGAGCGGGCCGACTCGATCTGGACGAGGAGGTCGGCGAGGCGGTGCTTGAGTGCCTGGAAGGAGCCGATGGGCCGGCCGAACTGTTCGCGGACCGTGACGTGTCCGACGGTCAGGTCGAGGGCTCCGCGGGCGGCTCCGACGGCCTCGGCGGCGAGCGCGAGGGCGGCCGTGCGTCCGGTCGCGGCGAGCGCTCCGAGCGTGTCCGCCGGGTCCTCGCCGAGCAGTTCGGCCTCGACGTCGCGGAGTCGGACGGTGGCCTGGGAGCGGGTGAGGTCGAGGGTCGGTTCGCGGCGCCTGGCGAGTCCGGGGGCGTCGGCCCGTACGAGGAAGAGCAGGGTGCGGCTGCGCGGGAAGCCGCCGGTGTGCGCGGCGACCAGGAGGAGTCCGGCGCTGTGCCCGTCGAGGACGTGGCCGGCCTCGCCGTAGAGCGACCAGTGCTCGCCGTCGGGCCGGGTGGCCTGGATGCCGCCGGAGCGTCCGCCGCCGGACCAGGGTTCGGCGGCGTTGTCGCCGGTGAGGCCGAGGGCGAGCGGCAGTGATCCGCCGGGGAGGACGAGTGCGCAGGTCAGGGTGGAGTCGGCGATCCGGGGCAGGAGTTCGGCGCGCTGCCGCTCGGTGCCGAGTGCGGTGATGAGCGGGGCGGCGAGGACGCCGGTGGCGAGCAGCGGGGAGGGGACGAGGGCGCGGCCGGTCTCCTCGCAGGCGGTGGCGAGTTCCGCGGGGCCGCAGCCGGCTCCGCCGTACTCCTCGGGAAGCGTGAGTCCGGGCAGTCCGAGGGTGCCGGCCAGGGTGGCCCAGAGTCGGGTGTCGTATCCCTCGGGCGTGCCGACGGCGGCGCGGACGTCGGCCGGCCCGGCACGCTTGGCGAGGAGCTCGCGCAGGGTGCGACGGATCTCCCGCAGGACCTCCTGCTGGTCCTCGTTCCGGGCCTCCCGCTGGTCCTTGTTCCCGGCCTCCTGCTGGTCCTCGTTCCGGGCCTCCCGCCCGGTCCCCTGGGTCTCCCGGGTGTCCTGCTGTTCTTCCGTGACGGCGGCGGTACGCATGGGATTCGGCATGAACCTCGGGTCTCCCCTCCGTATCTGACGGTGCGTCATGCTAGGGCCGTCGGGGGCAGATGCACAGCCCGACGGGCCGCCGGATCCAGCAGATCTGATGTACCGTCAGATTTATGCCCACCACCACAACGGACCGTCGCCGTCGCGTCGCCGTCGTCGGCACAGCCCTCTCCGACTGCGGCCGGGTCGACCAGGCCACGCCCTACGCCCTGCACGCCCAGGCCGCCCGCCGCGCGCTCGCGGACAGCGGCCTGGACCGCTCCGTGATCGACGGCCTCGCCTCGGCGGGCCTCGGCACCCTCGCGCCGGTGGAGGTCGCCGAGTACCTGGGGCTCCGCCCGCGCTGGATGGACTCCACGTCCGTCGGCGGCGCCACCTGGGAGGTCATGGCGGCGCACGCCGCCGACGCCGTCGCCGCCGGGCACGCGAACGCCGTGCTCCTTGTCTACGGCTCGACCGCCCGGGCCGACATCAGGGCCCGCCGCCGCACCGGCAACCTGTCCTTCGGGGCGCGCGGGCCGCTGCAGTTCGAGGTGCCGTACGGGCACAGCCTGATCGCCAAGTACGCGATGGCGGCACGCCGCCACATGCACGAGTACGGCACGACCCTGGAGCAGCTGGCCGAGGTGGCGGTGCAGGCGCGGGCGAACGCGGCGCTCAACCCGGAGGCGATGTTCCGCGAGCCGGTCACGGTCGACGAGGTGCTCGACGGCCCGATGATCGCGGACCCGTTCACCAAGCTGCACTGCTGCATCCGCAGCGACGGCGGCTGCGCCGTACTGCTCGTGGCGGAGGAGTACGTGCCGGACACGGCGAAGGCGCCGGTGTGGGTGCTCGGCACCGGCGAGTACGTCTCGCACACGACGATGTCCGAGTGGGAGGACTTCACGGTCTCGCCGGCGGCGGTGAGCGGCCGGCTCGCCTTCGAGCGGGCGGGGGTGCGACCCGCCGACGTCGAAGTGGCGGAGATCTACGACGCCTTCACCTACATGACCCTGGTGACCCTGGAGGACCTGGGCTTCTGCGCGAAGGGCGAGGGCGGGGCGTTCTTCGCGGAGAAGGACCGGCTGCCGGTGAACACGGACGGCGGCGGCCTCTCCGCCTGCCATCCGGGGATGCGGGGCCTTTTCCTGCTCGTGGAGGCGGTACGGCAGCTGCGCGGCGAGGCGCCGGGGCTCCAGGTGCGACGGCCCGACGGCTCACTGCCGGAGCTGGCGGTGGCGTCGGGGACGGGCGGCTGGTTCTGCTCGTCGGGGACGGTGGTGCTGGGCCGGGGCTGAGCCGCCGCAGGTGCTCCCGCCACACCTGAGATCTATACAAGCGTCATATACAGTCGTGTAGGACATCCGTATAGTCATGGGTGCGGGGCCGAAGCGGTCCCGCACCACCCGACAAGGAGTCCTGCCATGCGTGCGTCCCGTACGGTCCTGATCTCCGGCGCCTCCGTCGCCGGCCCCGCCCTCGCCCTCTGGCTGCACCGCTACGGCTTCGTCCCCACCGTCGTCGAGAAGGCGCCCGCGCTGCGCACCGGCGGCTACAAGGTCGACCTGCGCGGCGGCGCGATCGAGATCTGCGCGCGGATGGGCGTCCTGGACGAAGTCCGCGCCCACTCCACCGACATGGCCGGCGGCTCGTACGTGGACTCCCGGGGCCGCACGGTCGGCGAGCTCCCGGCCGAGATCTTCGGCGGACGCGAGGAGCAGGACGACGAGATCATGCGCGGCGACCTCGCCCGCATCCTGTACGAGCGCACCCGCGACGACGTCGAGTACCTCTTCGGCGACTCCGTCGCCTCCCTGACCGAGGACGAGGACGGCGTGGACGTCGTCTTCGAGAGCGGCGCCCGCCGACGCTTCGACCTGGTGGTCGGCGCGGACGGACTGCACTCGCACACCCGGCGCCTGGTCTTCGGCGACGAGCGGCGGTTCAAGCGCCACCTCGGCGCGTACATCTCCATCTTCACGGGCCCCAACCGCCTGGAGCTGACCCGCTGGGAGACCTACCACGCCCGCCCGGACAAGCTGGTCTCCGTCTACGCGACGGCCGGCGAGCACGCGGACCGAGCCAAGAACTGCTTCGTCTTCGCGTCGCCGGCCGAACTCCCCTACGACCACCGCGACACCGCCGCCCAGAAGCGCCTGCTCGCCGAGGCCTTCGCGGCCGACGACTGGGAGATCCCGCGGCTGATCGCGGACGCGGCGGACGCGGACGACTTCTACTTCGACTCCGTCGCCACCGTCCACATGGACCGCTGGTCGAAGGGGCGCGTGGTCCTCGTCGGCGACGCCGCCCACTGCACCTCCCCCGCCTCCGGCCAGGGCACCGGCCTCGCCCTCACCGGCGCCTACGTCCTCGCCGGCGAACTCGCGGCCGCCGGCGGCGACCACGTGACGGCCTTCGAGATGTACGAGAAGGAAATGCGGCCGGGCGTGGAACTGAACCAGAAGTTCGCGGCGTCCTTCGCCAAGGAGATGACCGTGTCCTCCCGTTGGAAGATCGCGCTGCGGATGCTGATGGTGCGGACGCTGCCGAAGACGCCGTGGAAGAACCTGATCGCGAGGAAGATCCGCGAGGAGATCCGGAAGGCGGCGAACGCGGTGCCGCTGAAGGACTACACGGATCACGCGGCCCGCGAAACTCTTTGAACAGGTTCAAAACGCCTGTTACGATCGCGGTTCCGGGCGGCGGGTTGTCCGGAGGGGGCGGACCCCACACGGCCGCTGCGACACCCCGACACCGCCCGTTCTCGACCTTTGGGAGGGGACAACCCATGTCACGCCACACGCGCGCGCACGTACGCGGAGCGGTCGCCACGACCACCGCACTCGGCATCGCGATCGGCCTGTGCGCCGCCATCACCAGCCCGGCGCTCGCCGCCGAGCCCACGCAGAACGCCGTCACCGGCGAAGTGGTCATCCCGAACCCGGGCCGCTTCCAGCCCCGCGGCGAGGACCTCGGCCAGGTCGGCGAGACCGGCTACGCCCACAAGCAGGAGGGGTCGTCCGGCTGGGTCTGGACGGACTTCGCGACCGGTGTCAGCAAGGCGATCACGGAGGAGCAGGCCACGAAGGGCCACTCCGGCCTCTTCGCGGCGCTGGAGCAGGACCCGAACGGTGGCGCCGACCACGTCAAGGTCCGTGACGTCGTCACCGGCGAGGCGCGCCTGGACGTCGCGCTGCCGTACGGCCGCTGGTGGACGGGCGCCTTCAACGCCGACACGGTGGTGACCTACGGCCGGAGCGCCGACGGCTACCGCGACTCGGTCCAGCTGCTCCGCATCGTGGACGGCAAGCCGACCGAGGTCGCGTCCTTCAAGCTCAGCGAGGCCTTCCAGGGCCGCATGGACGTCGTGGACCAGGACTCCAAGGGCGTGCTCCTGCGCTTCTGGCGCGAGGGGGACCAGTTCCCCGTCGGCTACTACGTCGACCACGCGAAGGGCACGCCCTCGTCGGCCTCTGCCGGCGGCGAGGGACACACCGTCAGCCTCGGCGCCGAGCACGTCATCGATGTCGACCACACCGGATACACCAACAGCTTCTGGGCCGACAGCCGCACGAACCCGTCGGCGCCGGCCGTCAATACGGAGCTTCCGCCTGCCGAGACCGGCATGCCCGGTCTCGCCGCGTACGAGTCCGTCGGCGAATGGCTCGTCTTCGTCCGGCCGCTCACCGACGGCGAGAAGCCGAACACCACCGGCGCCAAGCTCCAGGCGGTCCGCATCGGGACCGGCGAGGTCAAGGACCTCCTGCCGCACGCCGCCCCGGAGCTCTCCCCGGCCCCCGACGGCAGCATCCTCGCCGTCGGCGGCACCCGCGCCACGGACTGGGCCGTGCACCGCGTCACCCTCGGCGAGGACGGCAAGCCGACGCTCACCACCGTCAGGAAGATCCCGGCGGCCACCGGCCGCATCGACGGCCTCGCCCTGGGCGGCGGCCGGCTGAACTTCCTGAGCGACGACGTGTACGGCACCGACGGACTCGGCCTGCACGACGTCGACACCGACCTGACGACCGACCCGGCGACGGCCGGCGCGACCTCGCTGCGCGCCCGGATCCTCGCGCCGACCGCACCGGGCGTGATCTCGCTCGGCGACGGCGACGCCGTGCACACCCGCGGCAAGCGTCTCTACGCCCGGATCGACGCCGACAACTCCCGCACCGCGGACCTGCCCGTCGCCGACGCCACGGTGATCGACGCCGCGGGCAGCTACGTGCTGGCCCAGCAGGGCACCACCACGTACGTCGCCGACCTGGACAACGACGGCACCACCGCGTCGGACGTGAAGCTCACGATCCCGGACTCGACCGCCGCCGCCCTGTGGGACTCCAAGGTCTGGAAGGCCGCCGCCACCCCCGGCCAGATCGACTCGTACAACCTGAAGACGGGCAGCACCTCCGCCCCGATCGACATCAAGTCCGGCTGCAAGCCCACCGAGCTCCAGGCCGTCAACCGCTGGATCTACTGGGCCTGCGGCACCGACAAGGCCGGCGTCTACGACCTCGGCAACATGATGAGCTTCCCGGTCGCGACCGGTGACGCCCTCCTCGGCGACGGCTTCGTCGTCCGTCACGTGGCGGACGAGCTCCAGGCGACGGAGGTGATCACCGGCCGGACCTTCAAGGTCGCCGACCTCGCGGAGGGCACGGGCTCCGGCCGCCGGTCGACCTGGACGGTCGACAAGTTCGGCGGCGGCGTCGCCTTCGTCGACGGCCGGAAGAACCTCCACGTCAAGAAGGTCGGCGTGGCCACGACGCCGCTGGCGGCGCTCCAGCACACCGTCAAGCCGCTGTCCTTCACCGGCACCGGTGTCGAGCCGAAGCCGGCCACCTGGTCGCCCGTGTTCCGCTTCTCCAAGCCGGTCGGCTCGTGGGAACTGGCCATCCGCAAGGGCAACGGTGAGACCGTCCGCACCATCACCGGGACCGGTGGCCCCGGCGCATCCGTGCGCCCGGTCTGGGACGGCAAGGACTCCAAGGGCCGCGGTGTCGAGTCCGCCCAGTACCGCTGGGAGCTGAAGGCCGGCCCGCTCGACGGCGTCGGCCCCGTGCACGGCGCCTGGGGCGTGTTCGACGTCAGCGGCAGCTCGCTCACCACCCTGCCCGGCACCTACACACCGGTGACGCCCGCCCGCATCCTGGACACGCGTTCCGGCCTCGGTGCGCCGCAGGCGAAGGTCGGCCCGAACGGCACCGTCCTGCTGAAGGTCGGAGGCCGGGGCGGAGTGCCCACCGATGGGCTCACCTCCGTGGTCCTCAACGTGACCGCCACCAACGCGACGGCCGACAGCTTCGTCTCCGTCTACCCGTACGAGACGCTGCGCACCTCGGCCTCCAGCCTGAACTTCAAGGCCGGGAAGACCGCCGCCAACCTGGTGACCGTCCCCGTGAAGGACGGCTACGTCGAGCTCTACAACAAGAACGGCTCCGTCGACCTGCTGGCCGACGTCGCCGGCTACTACACCGAGGGCACCGACGGCGCGGAGTACCAGCCCGTCACGCCCACCCGGGTGATGAGCACCCGCAGCGGCACCGGCGTGCCGCAGGGCAAGGTCGGTGCGGGCAAGACGGTGACGCTCACGATCAGCGAGCCCGGCGTCTCCGCCGTCGCCCTGAACGTGACGGCGACCAACGCGACGGCGACCAGCTTCGTCTCCGTCTACCCGTACGGCACCACCCGTCCCGACGTGTCGAACCTCAACTTCACCGCCGGGCAGACCGTCCCCAACCTGGTGATCGTCCCCGTCAAGGACGGCAAGATCACCTTCTACAACCGGGCCGGTGAGGTCGACCTGCTGGCCGACGTCGCCGGGTACTTCAAGCAGGGCACCGGCTCCGTCTTCACCGGCATGCAGCCCAAGCGCGTCATGGACACCCGCAACGGCACCGGCGTCGCCAGGGCGAAGGTCGGCGAGGGCCAGACGGTGAGCCTCGCCGTCGGCACCAAGTACAAGGCCGTCGTCCTCAACGTGACCGCGACGAACCCGACCGAGGCCGGCTTCGTCTCCGTCTACCCGTACGGCACCACCCGCACCTCGGCGTCGAACCTCAACTTCACCGCCGGGCAGACCGTGCCCAACGGGGTGATCGTCCCGGTCAAGGACGGCAAGATCACCTTCTACAACAAGAACGGCTCGGTCGACCTGATCGCCGACGTGACGGGCTTCTACACCGACGGACCCACCGAGTGACACACCGGCTGAGCAATCAGTAGCGGAACCGCTCAGTACGGAACCGCAGGGCCTCATGATGGACGCCATGGACGACGAACGGCGTTTTCAGGAGGCCCTGCGGTCTCTTCGTGTCTGGGACACCGAACTGCCCGCCTTCGACCCGGCGGACGTGCCGGAGGAGCCGGTCGCGCTCTTCCACGCCTGGTTCACGGCGGCGGTGGAGGCGAAGGCGGTCGAGCCGCACACCATGTCCCTGGCCACCGTGGACCAGGACGGCCGCCCGGACGTGCGCACGGTCATGCTGCACGGCGCGGACGCCCGGGGCTGGCACTTCGCCTCGCACGCGGGCAGCGCCAAGGGACGGCAGCTGGCCGCCCGGCCCGAGGCGGCGCTCGGCTTCTACTGGCCCGTGCAGGGCCGTCAGGTACGGGTGCGGGGCCGGGTGGTCACCGGGACGCCCGAGGAGGCGTACGAGGACCTGCACGCCCGTACCGCCGGCGCGCTGGCCTCCGCGCTCGTGGGGCACCAGAGCGAGGTGCTCGGCTCGCTCGACGAGCTGGCTGGCGCGAGCGCGGCGGCCTGGGAGCGGGCGCAGCGGGAGCCGGGCGCGCACGCGCCGAGCTGGACGCTGTACGTGGTGGAGCCCGAGGAGGTCGAGTTCTTCCAGGGCGACGAACGGCGCCGGCACGTACGGCTCCGGTACCGGCGTACGGGCGAGGGCGCGGGCACGCACACGCACAACGGCTGGACCCGCGAGTTGCTCTGGCCGTGAGGCCACGAGGCCGTAAGCCCATGAGGCCGTGACCCGGCGCGGGAGGCGTGCCCCCGGCACGCCTCCCGTTACCCGATGCCCCCGATCCCCCTACCCCGCCGCCAGCGCCAGCGTCGGTGACAGCCGTGACGCCCGCACCGCCGGGTACAGGCCCGCCACCGTGCCGATCGCCAGGGTCGCGGCGAAGCCGCCCGCCGCCGACCAGGGCGGGACCACCCAGGGCAGGCCGCCCGTGGCGGCGTACGCGGCCACGGCCGCCGCGCCGAGGGCCACGCCCGCGAGGCCGCCGAGTCCGGACAGCATCAGCGACTCCGTGACGAACTGGATCCGGATCTGGCCGCGGGTCGCGCCGAGCGAGCGGCGCAGGCCGATCTCGTGGCGGCGCTCCAGGACCGAGATGATCATGGTGTTGGCGACGCCGACGCCGCCGACGAGCAGCGCGATCCCGCCGAGTCCGAGGAGCAGCGTGGAGAACGCGCCCTCCGTCGCCGCCTTCGCCTTGAGCGCCGACGACGGGTCGCTGACGGCCACGTTCTGCGGGTTCCGCGGGTCGATCGTCGGGGCGAGGAGGCTCTGGACCTCCCGTACCGCCGCGTCCGTGGACCGCTCGTACACGGACGTCGGATGCCCGTCGAAGCCGAGCAGCCGCTGTGCGGCGTCCCAGCCGACCAGGGCCGAGCGTTCGATCTCGGGGGCCAGCGGCAGCGGGTCGAGGATGCCGACGACGGTGAAGTACCGGTCGTCGATCCAGACCTGCCGGCCGGGCCGGTCGATGCCCAGGCGCTCCGCGGCCACGTGACCGAGCACCACGGACGGGTAGCGGCCGTTGGCGGCGTTCAGCCAGGTGCCGGAGGCCGTCCGGCCGCGCAGGACGTCGAGCAGTCGCTCCGTGGCGGCCTTCACCGCGATCCCGCCGGTCTCCGCCTCCGGGATCTTCTCGGAGCGGCGCACCGAGCGCTTGAGGTCGCCCGTGCCGGCGGCCTCCTCGACGCCGTCGATGCGGCCGACCATGCCCACCGCCTCCTTGGGCAGCTTGACCTCCTGTCCGCTGAACATCCCTTCGCCGGCCTTCGCGACCAGCATGTTCGTGCCGAGCGCGTCGAGCTGCCGCAGCAGCTGGGCCTGGCTCGACGCCGAGATGCCCACGACCGCGATCATCGTCGCGATGCCGATGGCGATCCCGAGGGCGGAGAGGACCACGCGCAGGGGGCGGCTGCGCAGTCCGGCCGAGCCGACGTGGAGCACGTCGCGCGGGCCGAGGCGGGCGGCCCGCGGAGCGGGTGTGCGGGGCATCAGGCGGCCACCTTTCCGCGTGCCGTGTCCGCCACCACGCGGCCGTCGCGGATGCGGACCTGGCGCGGCAGCCGGCCGGCGATCTCGGTGTCGTGCGTGATGACGGCGATCGTGGCGCCCTCCGCGTTCAGGGCGCGCAGCAGTTCCATCACCGCCTCGCCGGACGCCGAGTCCAGCGCGCCGGTCGGTTCGTCGGCGAGCAGCAGGGCGGGCTCCCCGACCACCGCGCGGGCGATGGCGACGCGCTGTTTCTGCCCGCCGGACAGTTCGTGCGGACGGTGCCGCAGCCGGTCGGCGAGCCCGACCCTGGCCAGGGCGTCGGCGGCCATCCGGCGCCGCCGGGCCCGGGGAAGGCCGGAGTAGAGCAGTCCCTCGGCGACGTTGTCCACGGCGGCGACGCCCGGGACCAGGTGGAAGGCCTGGAAGACGAAGCCGATGTGCCGGGCGCGCAGCGCGGAGAGCCGCCGGTCGGCGAGGGCGGCGACGTCGTGCCCGGCGATCCGCACGGTGCCGTCGGTCGGCCGGTCGAGGGTGCCGACGATGTGCAGCAGGGTCGACTTGCCCGAGCCGGAGGGCCCGACGATGCCGAGCAGTTCGCCTTCCCCGATGGTGAGGTCGACGCCGTCGAGGGCCCGGATCCCGCCCGCGTACTCCTTGACGACGCCGGTCAGTTCCACGACTGCGGTCATGCGGACGGCACCCCGACCTTCATGCCCTCGCGCAGCCCGCCGCCGCTGACCTCGACCCGGCCCTGGCCGAACATGCCGAGCTCGACCTTCACGTCCCTGGCCCGGCCCTGCTCGACGACCTGGACGCCGAAGCCGCCGCCGGGCAGCGCGAGCAGCGCGTCGACGGGGACGGACAGGACGTCGCGGCGGGTCTCGCCGGCGAGTTCGACGGTGACCGGGGACTGGTCGACGCCCATGACCTCGCCCGGCTCGTCGAAGGAGACGGTGATGTCGATCTTCGGGGTGGGGTCCTGCGGGTCGTCGCCCTCCGAGGCCGTCCTGCCGACGGCCGACACCTTGCCGGGGAGCTCGGTTCCGTCGGGCAGCCGGACCTTCACCCGGGTGCCGGTCTTCGCCGACGAGGCTTCGGCGACGGGGAGTTCGAAGCGGACGACGCGCTCGGAGCCGGTCACCGTGAGGACCGGGGAGCCCGGCGTGACGCGGTCGCCGGGCGCGATCGCGTTCTCGGCCGATCCGCCGCCCGCCTGCTTCACCCGGACCGCGCTGCCCGCGAAGGCGATGCGGTCCGGGCCGACCGTGCCGGTCTGCTTCAGCTCGTGGGACTTCTGCCAGCACTTGACGGCGGCGGCGGTCTTCGCGGTGTACTCCTCGTCGACGTCGAAGCCGGTGTAGCCGAGGGCGGCGAGGTTCTCCTCCAGCTGGCGGACGTCCCTGCCCTTGTCGCCGGTCCTGAGGGTGCGGTACATGGGCTCGGCCCCGTACATCAGGCGGACGGGCTCGCCGTCGACCTCGTAGAGCCGGCCGTCGCGTTCCACGACGGAGCCGTTCGGGGCGAGCCAGGTGAGGGTGCCGGCGCCGCCGGCGTTGATCCTCCGCTCGCCGAGGTGGCCGAGCGTGCCGTCCTGCCGGGAGCTGTCGCTGAGGTCGCCGCGGGTGACGGGTGCGGTGGCGGGCGGCAGTCCGCGGGAGCCGGCGGCCCCGGCCTTCGGCCGCTCGGGGCCGGGGCCCGTGGACAGGGCCGTGACGGCGACGCCGGCGCCCGCGACGGCGACGACCGCCACGAGGGCGGCCACGAGGCGGCGCCGGTTCATGGGGCGTTCCCGGTCGCTCATCGGGCCGCGCCCTCGCAGGCCTTCATGGCCTTCTCGAACTTCTGCTTCTCCGCGCCCTTCGGCACGGGCAGGGCCTGCTGCGCGCCGCCGTCGAACTTCGGGTCGGGCATGTCGAAGCCGTTCTCGCGCATGCAGCGCGCGTAGGCCAGGGCCTTGTCCTTGTCGGCCTGCGTGGGCTCCTTGCCGAAGCCCGCGCCGGCGCCGCCCGCCTTGTCCTGGCAGGCCTTGAACGCCTGCTCCATCTTCTCCTTGGAGACGCCGTCGCCGCCGATGGTGAGGCCGACGCCCTCCTCGCCCGGCTTGGGCTCGGGCACGTCGAGGCCGTGCTCGCGCAGGCACTTGCGGTGCTCGAAGGCCTGGTCCGCCTTCCTGCCCTCGTCGCTGCCCGCCCCGGGCGTCTCGTTCCCGCCGCCGGAGCAGGCGGTGGCGAGGAGGGAGAGGAGGGTGAGGGCCGCGAAGGCGGCGGCGGCCGGCTTGGTCTTCCGTGAGGTCGTCATGGCGGCGAGGGTGCCGCGAAGGGATGTTTCGCTTCTCTCAGCGGTTTCGTTTACGTCGGCGAAAGGTCCCCCTCGGGTACACAGGGGCCATGCGCGTACTGCTGGTGGAGGACGAGGCGTTCCTCGCCGAGATGATCGCCGAGGGGCTGCGCCGCGACGCGCTCGCCGTGGACGTCGCGGCCGACGGCCCCGAAGCGCTGCGGAAGCTCCGGTTCGGGGAGTACGACGTCCTCGTCCTGGACCGTGACCTGCCCGGGATGCACGGCGACGACGTCTGCCGGCGCGTGGTCGAGCAGCGGCTGATGACGAGGGTCCTGATGCTGACGGCGGCCGGCACCGTACGGGACCGGGTCGAGGGCCTCGGACTGGGCGCCGACGACTACCTGACCAAGCCCTTCGCGTACGACGAGCTGCTCGCGCGGGTCCTGGCCCTGGGCCGGCGCGCCAGGCCCGCGCTGCCGCCCGTCCTCGAACGGCGCGGGATCGTCCTGGACACCGCCCGCCGCCAGGCGAGCCGCGACGGACGGCACCTGCACCTGTCGCGCAAGGAGTTCGGGGTCCTGGAGGCGCTGCTGCGGGCGGAGGGGGCCGTGGTGAGCGGCGAGGACCTGATCGAGCAGGTGTGGGAGGAGCACACCAGCTACCGCACGAACGCGGTTCGGGTGACGCTGAGCAAGCTGCGGGCCAAGCTGGGCGAGCCGCCGGTGGTGGAGACGGTGCCCGGGGCCGGCTACCGGATCGGCGCGCCGTGATCCGCGCGGTCAGGAGCGAACGGGCCCGGCTGACCGCCCTGTACGCGGGTCTGCTGGTGCTCGCGGGCGCCGTCCTCACCGGCGTCGTCTACTGGCTGGTGCGGGAGGGCCTGTACTCGTCGATCAGCACGGCCGTCACCACGGCCGTACCGGCCCAGCGCCTGGAGGACCTGCCGACGGGGCTCCCGACGGGGCTTCCGACGGCGCTGCCGACCGCCGTGCCCAGCGCCGTTCCCGCGAGCCCCGCCCCGACCACCGGCCCGTGGCCGCTTCCGGGCGAGACGCTCGCGATCACCCGGACGGTCAGCGACGCCGCCGAGTCCGCCGCCCTCGACCGGCTCCTCACCGTCTCCGTGACCGTCCTCGCCTGTTACGCGGTCCTGTCGGTCGCGCTCGCCTGGTGGGCGGCCGGCCGGGTGCTCCGGCCGATCGCCGTCATCACCGACACCGCGCGCCGCCTGTCCGGCGAGAACCTCCTGGGGGTCCCCCCTGGACAAGGTCCCTGGGGGCGGATCGGGCTCGACGCGCCGCCCGGCGAGCTCAAGCGGCTCGCGGACACCTTCGACGGCATGCTGGGTCGGATGGAGCAACTGGTCTCCGCCCAGCAGCGGTTCGCCGCGAACGCGGCGCACGAGCTACGGACGCCGGTGGCCGTGCAGCGCGCGGCGGCCGAGATCGGGCTCGCCGGGGACCCGTCGCCCGAGCGGGTGGCGCGGATCCGGTCGAAGCTGATCGAGGTCGCCGACGGCAGCGAGCGGATCATCGAGGGCCTGCTGCTGCTCGCCGCCTCCGACCAGGGGATCCGGGAGCGCCGCCGGGTGGCGGTCGACGGGCTCGCCCGGGAGACGGCGGCCGCGCTGGCGGACGAGGCGGCCGAGCGCGAAGTGGACGTCGTCGTACGGGCCGGGCCGCTCACCGTCGACGGGGACCCGGTGCTCCTGGAGCGGCTGCTGCACAACCTGGTCGCGAACGGCGTGCGGCACAACGTCCGCGGCGGCCGGGTGGAGGTCCGTACCGGCCCGGACGGCGTCGAGGTGGCCAACACGGGCCCCGCCGTGGACCCCGCGACGGTGCCGCTGCTGTTCGAGCCCTTCCGGCGCGCGTCCGCCCGCACCCACGCGCCCGGCGAGGGTGCCGGCCTCGGCCTGTCGATCGTCGACGCGATCGCCCGCGCGCACGGAGCGACGGCGACGGCCGCGGCGAACGCGGAGGGCGGCGGCCTGACCGTGACCGTCCGCTTCTAGGCCCTCATCCGCCGGACAGGCTCTGGCCGTACATCTCGTCGATGTCCCGGGCGAAGTCCCGCAGCACGGCCCGCCGTCTGAGCTTCAGGGAGGGCGTGAGGTGGCCGCTCGTCTCGGTCCACTCGGTGGTCAGGACGCGGAAGGCGCGGATCGACTCGGCGCGGGACACCAGGCGGTTGGCGTCGTCGACGGCCCGCTGGACGACGGCGAGGAGTTCGTCGTCCCTGGCGAGCTCCCACAGGGCGAGGTGGTCCTTGTGGCGCATCCGCCGCCAGTGCAGCAGGCCCTCGTGGTCCAGGGTGACGAGCGCCGTGACGTACGGGCGGCCGTCGCCGAGGACCATGCACTGGGCGACCAGCGGGTGCGCGCGCAGCCACTCCTCCAGCGGGGCCGGGGCGACGTTCTTGCCGGCGGAGGTGACGATCATGTCCTTCTTGCGGCCGGTGATCCGCAGATGGCCCTCGTCGTCGAGGGCGCCGAGGTCGCCGGTGGGGAACCAGCCCTCGTCGGTGTACGGGAGGGCGACGCCCCGCTGGGCGTCCCAGTAGCCGGCGAAGACGTGGCCGCCCTTGAGCCAGATCTCCCCGTCGTGGGCGATCCTGACGGCCGTCCCGGGCAGCGGGCGGCCGACCGTCCCGGGGCGCGGGCCGCGCAGCGGGGTGACGGTGGCGGCGGCGGTCGTCTCCGTCAGGCCGTAGCCCTCGTAGACGTCGATGCCCGCGCCGGCGAAGAACTCGGCTAGCCGGGCGCCGAGCGGTGAGCCGCCGCTGATGACGTGCCGGACGCGGCCGCCGAGGGCGGCGCGGATCCGTTTGTAGACGAGCGGTTCGTAGAGGGCGTGGGCGGCGCGCAGGCCGAGCGAGGGCCGGGTGCCGACGGTGGCCGACTGCTGCCCGTAGCGCTCGGCGACCCGTGCGGCCCGGTCGAACGAGGCGGCGCGGCCGAGGCGTTCGGCGGCGGCGCGGGCGGTGTGGAAGACCTTGTCCAGGACGTAGGGGATGGCGAGCAGGAAGGTCGGCCGGAAGGAGGCGAGGTCGGCGAGGAGTTCGTCGCTCTCGGCGGACGGCGCGTGGCCGACGCGGACCCGGGCGCGGACGCAGCCGATGGCGACCATGCGCCCGAAGACGTGGGAGAGCGGCAGGAAGAGGAGCGTGGCGGCGGGCTCCTTGCTGACCGAGCGGAAGACGGGGTGGAGGAGGGCGATGGCGTTGTCGACCTCGGCGAAGAAGTTGCCGTGGGTGAGGGCGCATCCCTTGGGGCGGCCGGTGGTGCCGGAGGTGTAGACGAGGGTGGCGAGGGTCTGCGGGGTGAGCAGTCCGCGGCGTGCGGTGACGGCCTCGTCGGTGACCCGCTTGCCGGACCGGCGCAGTTGGTCGACGGCGCCGGTGTCGAGCACCCACAGGTGGCCGAGGGAGGGCAGCTGGCGGCGCTCGTTCGAGACGAGCCGGGCCTGGGCGGTGTCCTCGACGACGCAGGCGGCGGCGCCGGAGTCCTGGAGGATCCAGCGGACCTGGTAGGCGGAGGAGGTCGGGTAGAGCGGCACGGTGATCAGTCCGGCGGCCCAGGCGGCGAAGTCGAGCAGGGTCCACTCGTACCGGGTGCGGGCCATCAGCGCGAGCCGGTCGCCGGGCCGCAGGCCCTGGGCGATGAGCCCCTTGGCGACGGAGTGGACCTCGGCGGCGAACGCGGCGGCGCTGACGTCGTCCCAGCCGCCGTCCGGCCGCTTGCGCGAGAAGAGGACCGCTCCCGGTTCGTCGCGCGCGTTCTCGTACGGCAGGTCGGCGAGGGACCCGCGCCGCGCGGGCGGCACGAGGGCGGGTACGGACACCTCGCGGACGGTCCCGTCGACGCGGACCACGTCGGGGCGGCCCGGGTCGGGCGGGTACTCGGGGACGGGCACGTGCGGCTCCTCGACGTCGAGAACCGGTCAGTAACCTTACTTCCGAGTAAATCTAGGGCGCCGCACGCCCTTTGGACAGATCCCGGACCGTCGTCGCGCGGCCCCCGGCGAGGCCCCCGGCAGGCGCCCGGTCCTCACCGCCCCGCCCCGCAGACGGCGGCGCCCCGGACCGTCGGTCCGGGGCGCGGTCGCGTCAGCGATCCGTACGGGCTCAGGCGGCGGCCGGGACGGTCACCTTCTGCTCGGCCTGGCGGGCGTCCACCAGGTCGTCGACCGGGGAGGCCGAGGCGGACTCGTAGGCGGCGACGTCCAGGATCTTCTCGCGGGCGGAGACGATGAC
The DNA here is from genome assembly GCF_042722475.1 of Streptomyces sp. NPDC127092. Classification (NCBI taxonomy): domain Bacteria; kingdom Bacillati; phylum Actinomycetota; class Actinomycetes; order Kitasatosporales; family Streptomycetaceae; genus Streptomyces; species Streptomyces sp. NPDC127092. The sequence goes on along the minus strand of NZ_JBHXFE010000035.1, from coordinate 75,446 downwards.
CGGGACCAGGGCCTGGCCGGCCACGTTGGTGGCGGTGCGCATCATGTCGAGGATCGGGTCGATCGCCATGAGCAGGCCGACGCCCTCCAGCGGGAGGCCCAGCGTGGACAGGGTCAGCGTCAGCATGACCGTCGCGCCGGTGAGGCCGGCGGTGGCCGCCGAGCCGATGACCGAGACGAAGGCGATGAGCAGGTACTCCTTGACGCCCAGCTGCACGTCGAAGATCTGCGCGATGAAGATCGCGGCGAGCGCCGGGTAGATCGCGGCGCAGCCGTCCATCTTCGTGGTGGCGCCGAACGGCACGGAGAAGGAGGCGTACTCCTTCGGGACGCCGAGGCGCTCGGTGACGCGCTGGGTGACCGGCATGGTGCCGACCGAGGAGCGGGAGACGAAGGCCAGCTGGATGGCGGGCCAGGCGCCCTTGAAGAACTGCAGCGGGTTGAGCTTGGCGACGGTCGCGAGCAGCAGCGGGTAGACGCCGAAGAGGACCAGGGCGCAGCCGATGTAGACGTCGGCGGTGAAGGTGGCGTACTTGCCGATCAGGTCCCAGCCGTAGTTCACGATGGCGCGGCCGATGAGGCCGGCGGTGCCGATCGGGGCGAGCCGGATGACCCACCACAGGGCCTTCTGCAGCAGCTCGAGGACGGACTCGGAGAGGGAGAGGATCGGCTGGGCCTTCTCGCCGAGCTTGAGCGCGGCGATGCCGGCGACGGCGGCCATGAAGACGATCTGGAGGACGTTCAGCTCGGTGAAGGGCGTGATGACGTCCGTCGGGACGATGCCCGTGAGGAAGTCGATCCAGCTGCCCTTGTGCTCGGGGAGCTTGCCGTCCTTCGGCGTGAGGCCGGTGCCGGAGCCGGGGTTGGTGATCAGACCGATCGCGAGGCCGATGGCGACCGCGATCAGCGAGGTGATCATGAACCAGACGAGGGTCTGCGCGGCGAGGCGGGCCGCGTTGTTGACCTTCCGCAGGTTGGTGATGGAGACCAGGATCGCGAAGAAGACGAGCGGCGCGACGGCCAGCTTGAGCAGCTGGACGAAGATGCCGCCGACCTGGCCGAGGGTCTCCTTCAGCCAGTTGACGTCCTGGCTGCGGGCGATCCAGCCGAGCAGCACGCCGAGGACGAGACCGGCGACGATCTGGGCCCAGAACGGGACCTTGGGTATGCGGGACTTCGCCACGGGCGCGGGCGCGGGCGCGGACGAGGACGCGGACACGGACACACTCCACTGGTGCGTATCGGGAAATACGGGGACGGGGGTGCGGTACACACGCTCAACGCGCGGACCGCTGCATGATGCCGGGTCAGAGCTCGCGGCAACAGACCGCGGACATACAGCGGCACAGATCGACGTGCAGGCGCGCCACGAGCGGGGTGCTCGCGGCATCGGGGAAGTGCACTGCGGTCGTCATGGCCGACACGTTAACACTTGAACTTTGAGAACCTCAAAGCCCTTCTTTGAGGTGTGGAAGGCCGCGACACCCTTCGAAACGCAGAACACCCCAGGTGAGAGCCTTCGAAGCTCCACCTGGGGTGTCCCGGTGTGTCCTGGTGTGAGGTACCTTACGCAGCCTTTATGGCGCGCGGAAGACGCTCAGGCGGCGTCCTCGACCGAGCGGTTCGCCTCCAGGCGGCCCTTGGCGCGGTCGACCTTCTCCACGATCTGCACGCTCATCTCGTCGCGCTGCCGGCGCAGCAGCACGAAGCTCAGCGGCGCGGAGACGACGACGGAGAGCAGGAGGACCCACAGCAGGTTGGAGTCACCGAGGCCGCGCGGCAGCACGCCGACGTAGACCAGGCCCCAGAGCGCGAGGAAGCTGCCGGCGAAGATGCCGAGGCGCAGCAGGCTGTAGCGAAGCATGTGAGTCCCTCCCATACAGGACAAGCGTCCCTCCAGTGAAGCACGGCCCCCGCCGGCCCCCGTCGCCGACCCTTGAACCGACGGCGATGTAATAGATACCCTCGATATATGGCCCTTACCTTCACGCTGGATCCCGCCGTCGACCGCTCCCTCCGCGACGGCGTGCTCGCGCTCTGGGCGGACGTGTCCAACGCGGGCGGCGCCGTCGGCTTCGTACCGCCCGTGACGCCGGAGGAGATCCGGCCCGCGCTGCTGCGGCACCTGGTCGGGATGGCCGAGGGCACCACGCGGCTGCTGGTCGGCCGGGACACCGACGACCCGGCGGGCGAGATCGCCGCCACCGCCTTCTTCACGCACAACAGCCACCCCCTGATGACGCACTGGGTGTGGCTGTACACGGTGATGGTGCACCCCCGGCACCAGGGCAAGGGGTACGGACTCGAGCTGATGGCCGCGGTCGAGGAGGCGGCCCGCAACGGCGAGGGCTTCGAGCACATCGAGGCCGTCCGGCTGACCTGCCGCGGCGGCACGGGCGTCGACGCCTTCTACGCGCGGGCCGGCTACAAGGAGGTCGGACGCGTCCCGGCCGCCATCCGGGTGGCCCCGGGCGACGACCGCGACGACATCATCATGCTGCTGCCGCTGGACTGAAGCCGCTCAGACCCGCATCGGCTGCGGCGACTCGCGGCGCTCCGGGTCCGGGCCCGGGTACTCGCGGATCACCTCGTAGCGCGTGTTGCGCTCCACCGGGCGGAAGCCGGCGTCCCGGATGAGCTCCAGGAGGTCCTCCCGGGTCAGCTTGTTCGGGGTGCCGTAGTTGTCGGCGTCGTGGGTGATCTTGTACTCGACGACCGAGCCGTCCATGTCGTCCGCGCCGTGCTGGAGCGCCAGCTGCGCGGTCTGGACGCCGTGCATCACCCAGAACACCTTGACGTGCGGGATGTTGTCGAAGAGCAGCCGGGAGACGGCGAAGGTCTTCAGCGCCTCGGCACCCGTCGCCATCGTCGTCCGGGCCTGGAGCCGGTTGCGGACCTTGCCGTCCTTCATGTCGACGAAGTCGTGCTGGTACCGCAGCGGGATGAAGACCTGGAAGCCGCCGGTCTCGTCCTGCAGCTCGCGCAGCCGGAGCACGTGGTCCACGCGGTGGCGCGGCTCCTCGATGTGCCCGTAGAGCATCGTGCACGGGGTCTTCAGACCCTTCTCGTGCGCGAGGCGGTGGATCCGGGACCAGTCCTCCCAGTGGGTGCGGTGGTCCACGATGTGCTGCCGGACCTCCCAGTCGAAGATCTCGGCGCCGCCGCCGGTCAGGGACTCCAGACCGGCCTCGATCAGCTCGTCGAGGATCTCGGAGGCCGACAGGCCCGAGATGGTCTCGAAGTGGTGGATCTCGGTGGCGGTGAAGGCCTTGAGCGAGACGTTCGGCAGCGCCTTCTTCAGCTCGGAGAGCGAGCGCGGGTAGTAGCGCCAGGGCAGGTTGGGGTGGAGCCCGTTGACGATGTGGAGCTCGGTGAGGTTCTCGTTCTCCATCGCCTTCGCGAGGCGCACGGCCTCCTCGATGCGCATGGTGTACGCGTCCTTCTCGCCCGGCTTGCGCTGGAAGGAGCAGTAGGCGCAGGAGGCGGTGCAGACGTTCGTCATGTTGAGGTGACGGTTGACGTTGAAGTGGACGACGTCGCCGTTCTTGCGCGTCCGCACCTCGTGGGCGAGGCCGCCGAGCCAGGCCAGGTCGTCGGACTCGTACAGCGCGAGGCCGTCCTCACGGCTCAGCCGCTCTCCGGCGAGAACCTTCTGTTCCAGCTCCCGCTTGAGCCCAGCGTCCATCTGCGGCCGCCTCCCATGTTTCCGAAATCAGGCTTCCCCAACCGTACTCCCCCGCCTTCCGGGCGGGCGGAGCCCCCATGGCCGCCGCGCGTCAGCCCTCTTCCGGCAGGTCGCCGACCCGGTTCTCCCACTTGGTGGACAGCACGATCGTGGTGCGGGTGCGGGAGACGCCCTTGGTGCCGGAGAGCCGGCGGATGGTCTTCTCCAGGCCGTCGACGTCGTTGGCGCGGACCTTGAGCATGAAGGAGTCGTCGCCGGCGATGAACCAGCAGTCCTCGATCTCGGCCAGGTCCTTCAGCCGGCGGGCCACGTCCTCGTGGTCGGCGGCGTCGGAGAGGGAGATGCCGATGAGCGCGGTGACGCCGAGGCCGAGCGAGGCGGCGTCGACGGTGGCGCGGTAACCGGTGATGACCCCGGCCGCCTCCAGGCGGTTGATGCGGTCGGTGACGGAGGGGCCGGAGAGCCCGACGAGCCGGCCGAGCTCGGCGTACGAGGCCCGGCCGTTCTCGCGCAGGGCCTGGATGAGCTGCCTGTCCACGGCGTCCATAGGTACGAAGCCTTCCATTGTCCAGCGATACCGCGAGTTTGGGTATAGAATCAAAGGTACACAGGGCCCGACGCCCTGTGAATCGTTCATTCAGATCAAAGACGATCTTCAGGAGTGGTGTTCACCGTGTACACGATCGAGATGGCCTACGCCCGTATGCGCGAGCTGCAGGAGATGGCCAACCGCTCGCGTGCCCACCAGCCGTCCGCCTCGAAGCGCGCCGCCGCCACGAAGCGCGCCGCCAAGAAGCGCTAGTCAGGACGGGAAGCGGCTCCACCGAGCTCTCCCTTCCACCGGCGGTACAGCTCGTGCGGCACCCCTGCCGCGTCGAGCACCCGCCCCGCGACGAAGTCCACCAGGTCCTGGATGTGCGTCGCACCCGCGTAGAACGCCGGAGAGGCGGGCAGCACCACGGCGCCCGCCTCGTCCAGCGCCACCATGTGCCTGAGCGTCTGCCCGTTCAGCGGGGTCTCCCGCACGGCGACGACCAGCGGCCGCCGCTCCTTGAGCGTCACGCTCGCGACCCGCTGGAGCAGGTCCTTCGAAAGCCCGAGCGCGACCCCGGCCACGGCGGCCGTCGACGCCGGCACGATCAGCATCCCCTTGACGGGGTACGACCCGGAGGACGGCCCCGCCGCCAGGTCCCCGGCCGGCCAGTACCGCACGTCGTCGAGGGCGTCGGCGGACACCCGGAACGTCCCCGGCTTCCCGTCGGCACCCCGCGCCAGCCACTCCGCCAGGTCCTCGCGCCAGTGCGCGTCCCGGAAGGCGATCCCCGTCTCGTCGAGCAGCGTCAGCCGCGAGGCTCGCGACACGACCAGGTCGACGCTCTCCCCCGCCGCGAGCAGCCCCCGCAGTACGGCGGCGGCATACGGAGTCCCCGACGCCCCGGACACCCCGACCACCCAGGGACGACGCTGCTGCTTGTTCACCGGCTCCACGCCGACGAGCCTATCCGGAGGGGCACACGGGGCACGGGGTAAGGTGCCCCGGACGTCGACCCGGTACGGAGGCGAACGTCCAGGAGGGGGCAGGAAAATGAGCGGACCCGCGATCGACGGATGGAGCCGGTCCGACCGGGCGAAGGCCGCGGCCAAGCTGATGACGGGCTGGGTCGCCCTGCTGTGGCTGCTCGAAGCCGCCGACCTCGCGACCGGACACGCCCTCGACCCGTACGGCGTCACCCCGCGCGAGTCCGGCGAGCTGGCCCACATCGTGCCGTCGGCCTTCCTGCACTTCGGCTTCGGCCACGTCGCCGCGAACAGCGTGCCCCTGCTGGTCCTCGGCTTCCTCGCGGCGCTCGGCGGCATCCGGCGCCTCCTGGCCGTCGTGGCGCTGGTCGTGGTCTTCGGCGGCCTCGGCGTCTGGCTGTTCTCGCCGTCCGGCACCGTCACCGCCGGCGCGTCCGGCGTGGTCTTCGGCCTCTTCGGTTACGTGCTGGCCCGCGGCTTCGTGGACCGCAGACCGCTGGAGGCGGTCGTCGGCCTGCTCGTCGCCGCGGTGTGGGGCGGCTCGATGCTGACCGGCGTCGTCCCCACCGACGGGATCAGCTGGCAGGGCCACCTGTTCGGCCTGCTCACGGGAGTGACGGCGGCCTTCGTCCTCCGCCGCGGCCCCCGCCCCGCCGCCCTGACCACCTGACGCTTCCCGCAGGCCCCGTCAGGCGGCGAAAGCCGAAGGCCGCCCGCACGGTCGGGCTACACGGACAGCCCGCGCACCAGCAGGTCGAGCAGGGCGCACACGAACAGGGCGATCCCGATGAAGCCGTTGACCGTGAAGAACGCCCGGTTCAGGCGCGACAGGTCGTGCGGCTTCACGATCGAGTGCTCGTAGCAGAAGGCCGCCACCACGATCACCAGACCCACCCAGAAGAACGCGCCCGCGTCCGTCAGCAGCGCGTACCAGACCAGCAGGCCCGTGGTGACGACCGCCGAGGCCCGCGCGCCCCACAGGGCCGCCGGGATGCCGAAGCGGGCCGGGACCGACATGACGCCCTCGGCGCGGTCCGCCTGGACGTCCTGGCAGGCGAAGATCAGGTCGAAGCCGCCGATCCAGATGCCGACCGCCAGGCCCAGGACCACCGCGTCCCAGGACCACTCGCCGGTCACCGCCAGCCAGGCCCCGATCGGACCGATCGACTGGGCGAGGCCGAGGATCGCGTGCGGGAAGTTCGTGAACCGCTTGCCGTACGGATAGACCACCATCGGGACGACGGCGAGCGGCGCGAGCGCCAGGCACAGCGGGTTCAGCAGGGCCGCGGCGCCCAGGAAGACCACCACGGCCACCCCGGCGCCCGTCCACGCCGACCGCACCGACACCGCGCCCGTCACCAGCTCCCGGTTCGCGGTGCGCGGGTTACGGGCGTCGATCTCCCGGTCGATGATCCGGTTGCAGGCCATGGCGAAGGTCCGCAGCCCCACCATGCACACGGTCACCAGGAACAGCGTCCACCAGTGGATCTTCCCGTCCAGCTGGTACATCGCGGTGAGCGAGGCGATGTACGCGAAGGGCAGCGCGAAGACCGAGTGCTCGATCATGACGAGCCGGAGGAAGGCTTTCGTACGGCCCGGCCGGGCGCCGGGCACCGCTGCCGTGGTCACAGTCCGTACTCCTTCCAGCGGCGGTCCACCAGGGCCGCCGTCGCCGGGTCCGACTCGACCATGTCCGGCCAGCCGCCGTCCCGGGTGTAGCCCTCCTCGGGCCACTTCTTCGTCGCGTCGATGCCCGCCTTGCCGCCCCAGAACTGCTGGTAGGAGGCGTGGTCCAGGTGGTCCACGGGGCCTTCGACGACCGTGAGGTCGCGGGCGTAGTCGGTGTTGCCGAGCGCGCGCCAGGAGACCTCGTGGAGGTCGTGGACGTCGCAGTCCTTGTCGACCACGACGATCAGCTTGGTCAGCGACATCATGTGCGCGCCCCAGATGGCGTGCATGACCTTCTGCGCGTGCTTCGGGTACTTCTTGTCGATCGAGACGATCGCGCAGTTGTGGAAGCCGCCCGACTCCGGCAGGTGGTAGTCCACGATGTCCGGCACGATGATCTTGAGCAGCGGCAGGAAGAAGCGCTCCGTGGCGCGGCCCAGCGGGCCGTCCTCGGTCGGCGGGCGGCCGACCACGATCGACTGGAGCAGCGGGCGCTTCCGCATCGTGACGCAGTCGATCTTCAGGGCGGGGAACGGTTCCTGCGGCGTGTAGAAGCCGGTGTGGTCGCCGAACGGGCCCTCCGGCAGCATCTCGCCGGGCTCCAGCCAGCCCTCGATCACGACCTCCGCCTGGGCCGGGACCTGGAGCGGGACCGTCTTGCAGTCCACCATCTCGATCCGCTTGCCCTGGACGAAGCCGGCGAACAGGTACTCGTCGATGTCGCCCGGCAGCGGCGCCGTCGAGGCGTACGTGACGGCCGGCGGGCAGCCGAAGGCGATCGCGACCGGCAGCCGCTCGCCCCGCTGGGCCGCCACCGCGTAGTGGTTGCGGCTGTCCTTGTGGATCTGCCAGTGCATGCCGATGGTGCGCTTGTCGTGCCGCTGGAGCCGGTACAGCCCCAGGTTGCGGACCCCGGTCTCGGGGTGCTTCGTGTGGGTCAGGCCCAGGTTGAAGAAGGAGCCGCCGTCCTTCGGCCAGGTGAAGAGGGCGGGCAGCCTGTCGAGGTCGACGTCGTCGCCGGTCAGGACCACCTCCTGCACGGGGGCGTCCTTCACCTTCTTCGGCGGCACGTGGACCATCGAGCCCAGCTTCCCGAAGGCTTCGCGGACCCCGACGAAGCCGTGCGGCAGCTCCGGCTTGAGCAGCCCGCCGATCTTGTCGCTGATCTCCTCGTACGACTTCAGACCCAGCGCCTTCAGCAGCCGGCGGTCCGTGCCGAACACGTTCATCGCGAGGGGCATGGCGGAGCCCTTCACGTTCTCGAAGAGCAGCGCCGGGCCTCCCGCCTTGTTCACCCGGTCGACGATCTCCCCGACCTCCAGGTACGGATCGACTTCGGCCTTGATGCGCTTGAGGTCGCCTTCGCGCTCCAGCGCCCGGAGCAGCGAGCGGAGATCGTCGTAAGCCATGGGGCCCAGTATCGGTCACCGGCTAGGCTTGACCTGTCACCGGGGCCGTCCCGATCGCGCCCCGACACCGCTTCCAGGGGGCTGTCCCACATGCTCAGGGCACTGATGTTCATCCTGCCGCTGGCGCTGGTCATCTATTCACTGATCGACTGCCTCAACACCCCCGAGGACGAGGTCAAGCACCTCCCGAAGGTCGTCTGGGTCATCATCATCCTGCTCTTCTGGATCGTCGGCCCGATCGTCTGGTTCGCGGCCGGCAAGCTGCGCCGCGCCCCGGCCGGCGGCTCCACGCCCAGCGAGTGGCACCGCAACCACCGCCAGGAGTGGGTCGCACCCGACGACAACCCCGAGTTCCTGAAGTCCCTGAAGGAAGAGACCAAGAGGGACGAGTCCCTCCTCAAGGACTGGGAGGCCGACCTGCGCCGCCGCGAGGAGGAGCTGAAGAAGCGCGAGCGCGGCGAGCAGTCCGAGGAGAGGCGCGGCGAGGACGGCAAGGACGCCTGACATGGAGCTGCGGCTCCTCGTCACCTTCGAGAAGGTCGCCACGGTCCTCTCCTTCACCCGGGCCGCCGCCGAACTCGCCTACGCGCAGTCCAGCGTCACCAGCCAGGTACGGGCCCTGGAGACCTCCCTCGGCGCCGAGCTCTTCGAGCGGCTCGGCTCCCGCATCCGGCTCACCGAGGCAGGCGAACGGCTCCTGCCGTACGCGCGGCAGATCATCGCGCTCGCCGAGGAGGCCAGGGCGGCCGTCGCCTCCGGCGGCGAACCGGCCGGCACGATCGCCGTGGGCACCATGGAGTCGCTGACCTCGTACCGTCTTCCGCCGCTCCTCGAGCTCTTCCACCACCGCTACCCGGGCGTCCGGCTCTCCCTGCGCCCCACGCTCGGCGACGCGACCCGTCAGGCGCTGCGCGAGGGCACGTACGACCTCGGTCTGCTGATGGAACGGGAGACCGTGCACGAGGGCCTGGAGAGCGAGGTCCTGACGGAGGAGCCGCTGGTCCTGGTGGCCTCGCCGCGCCACCCGCTGGCCGGCCGCACCGGTCTGACGCCCGCCGACCTGGCGGCCGGCGCCCTGGTGGGGACGGAGCCGGGCTGCGCCTACCGCGATCTGTTCGAGGCGGAACTCAAGCCGTACGGGCCGGTGTTCACCGAGTACGGCACGATCGAGGCCAGCAAGCGGGGCGTGGCCGCCGGGCTCGGGATCGCGCTGCTGCCCCGGATCGCCGTCGCTGAGGACCTGGCGTCCGGGGCGCTGGTGGCGCTGGACTGGGCGCCGCCGTTCACGCTCTTCACACAGATCGCGTGGCGGCGGGGGAAGCGGCTGCCGGAGCACGTCCGGCTGTTCGTGGAGCAGGCGCGGCGGCTCGTGAGCGAGGAGTCGCCGGGGTCGCCGGAGCCTTCGCCGGCGTGACCCTGAGGCTGGCGAGGACGATCAGCGGGACGCCGAGCGCCTGCACGAGGCCGATGTGGTGGCCGTACACCGCCCAGTCGGCGACCATGGCGACCGCCGGGTAGGTGAAGGCGAGGACCGCGATCCGGGCGGTGGGCAGCTTGGCGTAGGCCGCGTACATCAGCACGTACATCACGCCGGTGTGGATCAGTCCGAGCCCGGCCAGCCAGGCCCAGCCGGTGCCGAGCCGGGCGGCCTCGCCGAAGTCGGCGAAGGGCAGGAGCAGCGGAATCCCGACGGTGACCTGTACGAGGGCGATCAGATGAGGTCGTACGCCGCTGATCCTCTTGGTGACGATCGTCGACAGGGCGTAGAGCACGGCGGCGGCGAGCGCGAAGCCGAGCCCCTTGAGGGAGCCGGTGTCGCCCGGCCGTACACCGGAGACGAGCACGAGCCCGGCGAAGGCGACGCCGAGCCAGGCCACCTTCGCGGCGGTGATCCGCTCCCGCAGCACCACCGCTCCGAGCAGCACCAGGAAGAACGGCTGGGTGTGGTAGACGACGGTGGCCAGGGAGATCGAGGCGGCCTCGTACGCCTCGAAGAGGAACACCCAGTTGAAGACGATGAACGCTCCGCCGAGCGCGGCGAGCCCGAGCTTGCGGGGCGTGAGCCCGTGCCCGGTGAAGAACCCGCGGGCCAGGCTGTACGCCCCGAGCGCGACCGCGCCGAAGAGGCACCGGAAGAACACCACGGTGAACGGGGAGGCGCCGGACTCGACGACGAAGATGCCGAGGGTGCCGGACAGCACCATGGCGAGGGTGAGTTCGAGGGTGCCCCTGGTCTGGTTCGCGCTGGTCTCGTTTCTCATGCCGTCGACGTTACGAACGGGCCGCCCGCCCGGTCCACGGGCCAGTGCGGCGTCATGCCGATGGGGCCATCGGCACCGCCGATCGCCCCCGCCCGGCCCGGCCGGCCACCAGGACCCGCCCGAGGTCGAGGACGCTCAGCCCGAACATCAGGACGCCGAGCGGCACGTGCAGCGAGGGCACGTGCGCGACGCCGAGGACCACCTGGGCGGAGGCGAGCACGAGGAAACCGGTCGCGTACAGGACCGGCCGGCCCGGCCCGCCGCCCGGCCTCCACGCGAGGACGGCGGCGAGCACGTACAGCATGGTCGCGCCGTACATCACCTTCGATCCGGCGTCGTGCAGCGTGTAGCCGTAGGAGGTGGACAGCAGCAGCCCGGCGGTGGCCGCCTGGAAGAAGAGGGTCAGGGTCTGCAGGCCGATCGCGACCCGGGTGAAGCGGGAGGCCTTGCGTGCGTTCATGACGAATTCCTTTTCGCTCGGGCCCTCGGAGGGTGTGTCGTATCCCCGACGACACAGCACGGAGAAATGTGAGGGCGGACATGAGCACACCGGCCGAGGCGGCGCTGGAACCGCAGGACGACGTCATCGCCGAGCGGCGCCGTCTGACCAACCTGGCCTACCGTCTGCTGGGTTCGCCGGCCGAGGCCGAGGACGCGGTGCAGGAGACGTACGCCCGCTGGTACGCCCTGTCGCACGGGCGCCGGGCCGCCGTCGACAACCCCGCCGCGTGGCTGACGACGGTCGCGACCCGGGTCTGCCTCGACCAGCTCGGCTCGGCGCGGGCGCGGCGCGAACGCTATGTCGGCGAGTGGATACCGGAGCCGCTGCCCGACCGCACCGAGTGGGGCCTGTCGGACCCGGCGGACCGGATCACCCTGGACGAGTCGGTGAACATGGCCTTCCTCATCGTCCTGGAGGCGATGACCCCCGCCGAGCGGGTCGCGTTCGTCCTCCACGACGTCTTCCGCTACCCCTTCGCCGACATCGCCACGATGCTCGACCGCACGCCGGCCGCCTGCCGCCAGCTGGCGACCTCGGCCCGCCGCCGCCTGCGCGCCGCCCGGACCGCACCGCCCTCGGCGCCCAATCGAACGGCCCTGATCCGCGACTTCAAGCAGGCCTGGGAAACCAGGAACATCGACGCCCTGCTCGCCCTCCTCGCCCCCGACGCCACCCTGGTGGCCGACGGCGGCGGCCTGGTCGGCGCCGTCCTGCGCCCCCTCGAAGGCGCCACGCGCATCGCCGACTACCTCCTCTTCATCGCCACCAAGGCCCCCGCCCTCACCCTCCTGGAACGCACGGTCAACGGCACCCCGGGCCTGGTCGCCCAGACCGCGGGCCGCACGGTGACGGTCGCGGCCTTCGACGTGTCCGACACCCGGGTGACCCGCATCTGGGCGGTCCGCAACCCGGAGAAGCTGGGGGCGTGGCAGTGGGCGGCGGCGGAGGAGGAGGAGGACGGGGCGTGAGTCCTGCGCCGGCTTCTGGTGCGGCCGCCCTTGTTCCGAGTGTGGCCCCCTCCACCACCGCGTCAAGGGCGCTCCCTGCGGTCGCGTCGCTTCGCGATGGCCTGCGGCCACCCTTGACCCGGTGGCTCCGGGAGCCTGTTCACACTCGGAGGGCGGCCGGGGGGCCCGGCCACGCGGACGGGCCCGGGTAGCCCGCCGCGCCGTGGGCGGCGCGCGGGCCGGTGGGTGGGGGCTCGGTTTGTGCCCGGGGCGGGTGGGACTGTTTCCCTCGGTTGGGGGTGCGCGGTCGTGGAATGGGGTGCCCATTCGGGGCTTAGCGGCTGTCGCCTGTCGTCTGGCCGGGGTTCATGCCCCGCTGGTCACTCCCGGTGGGTGGGAGGGGGCCGGTGGCGTGCAAACGTGGATATCCCCGGTCGCCGTGTGACGGAAGAGAACGGATGTGACGAGAGAGGCGACCCTGGCCCCTCGCGATCCACCTCTGCTCGCACCCGCCGCGCCAACCACCCTGCACGCCGCCTTCGTTGAGCTGTGATGTGCCGGGAGTGACTTGTGTGACTCCAGAGGCGCGGCAGACACCCTTCCCACCGAACTGGGGCCGCCTGGGCGTGCAAAGTGGGATCTCGCGGGGCCTCGGTGTGACGGATGGTGCTTGTGTGACGTGAGAGGCCAGGTCGGTGGCTTCCCGGCCCCGGGATATCCACGTTTGCACGCGACCGGCCTTGGCCACCCACGATCACCCGCTTTCCACCCACCGGGAGTGACCAGCGGGGCATGAACCCTGGCCGGACGACTGCCGACAGCCGCTAAGCCGTGGATTGAGCACCCCATTCCACGCCCGCGCACCCCGAACCGAGCGAAACGGTCCAACCCACCCCCGCCACTAACCGAGCCCCACCCCACCGGCGTGCACTGCCCAAGCCGTCCGGAGCGATACCCGGCCTCACCCACCACTGGCCCGCCATCCGCCTACGGTGGGAATGGCTCCCCGCGCCGGTCCGCGTGGCCGGGCCCCCCGGCCGCCCTCCGAGTGTGAACAGGCCCCCGGAGCCACCGGGTCAAGGGTGGCCGCAAGGCCATCGCGAAGCGACGCGACCGAAGGGAGCGCCCTTGACGCGGTGGTGGAGGGGGCCACACTCGGAACAAGGGCGGCCGCACCAGAAGCCCACGCAGGACTCACGCCCCCAGGGCCTAACCCCCCAGCCCCCGAGGGCGGCAGACGCACCCGCACACGAGGTACCGCACTCCCGGTGCGCCCGAGTCGTGCGGCACATGGTCCCGGCAGCGGTCGTGGAGGCCGACGACGCAGCGCGGCGACCGGTAGGCCCGTTCCTCCTCCGCCGGTTCCAGGCAGCCGCCCGCGAGCGCGTGAGCGAACAGAGAGACGCTCACCGCGTCGGCGGTCTCGGGCGTCACCCACCAGGCGTCGCCCGCACTGTCGCGATGCCGTCCACCGTGCCCCACGGCGAGCACGCAGACCGACCCCCGCCTGGCCGAGGAGTACGGCGTCGCCCGCCTCACCGCTCGGCGCGCCCCCCAGGAACTGCGGAGCGCGGGCTCGTGATCACCGTGCGCGGCAAGGGCCCCTACGTCATGCCCGCCGCGAGAACGGGCGCATCCCCGGCCGAGGAGTAGCCCGCCGCGTGACCCCACTCCCCCCGGAATACCCGTGGAGACGGTGGAGTTGGCAGCGACATGACCCTCGACCCCGGACACAACGCGCACCGCTCGTTCCTCTTCGTGCTCGGCAGCTCCCGCGCCGACGGCAACTCCGAGATACTCGCCCGCGCCGCCGCCGCGCATCTGCCCGCCGGTGTCACGCAGCGCTGGGTGGATCTGAACCGGCTGGCGCTGCCCGACTTCCAGGACGGGCGGCACGAGAGCGGCGACCGGCAGGTCACGGCGGATGAGGAGCTGTTGTGGCGGGCCACGGCGGAGGCGACCGACGTCGTCATCGTCTCGCCCCTGTACTGGTACAGCCTCTCCGCGCAGACCAAGCGCTACCTGGACTACTGGTCGGGCTGGCTGAACGTGCCCGGCTCCGACTTCAAGGAGCGCATGGCGGGCGGCACGCTGTGGGGCGTGACGGCCATGGCCGACGACGACCACACCGTCGCGGACGGCCTGGTGACCGGCCTGAGCCATTCGGCGGCCTATCTGCGGATGCGCTTCGGCGGCGTCCTGACCGGCACGGCCTCCCGCCCCGGCCGGATACGAGCCGACGAGAGCGCGATGGACCGGGCCAGGACCTTCTTCCACGGCGAAGCCCCGCTCGCCCGCTTCCCCTACGAGGAGGAGGCCGGCGCCGCCGTGTGATCCCGGCACCGCCCCGGGGAAGGCTCCCCCCATGGATCAGGAAACGGCCCGGCGGTGGCTCGCCACCGCGCTCGTTGAGGCGCGGGGTGGGCTTGGTGAGGGTGGGGTTCCCGTTGGGGCCGCGTTGTACGGGGCTGACGGCGGGCTGCTCGGGCGGGGGCGGAATCGGCGGGTGCAGGGCGGGGATCCGTCGGCGCACGCGGAGACCGAGGCGTTCCGGGCGGCGGGGCGGCAGCGCTCGTACCGGGGGACGACGATGGTGACGACGCTGTCGCCGTGCTGGTACTGCTCCGGGCTCGTCCGGCAGTTCGGGATCTCGCGGGTGGTGGTCGGCGAGGCCCGGACCTTCCGCGGCGGGCACGACTGGCTCGCGGAGCACGGGGTCGAGGTGCTCGTGCTCGACGATCCCGAATGCGTCGCGATGATGCGGAAGTTCATCCAGGAGCGGCCCGAGCTGTGGAACGAGGACATCGGTGATGAGTGAGGCCCGGCTTCCGACGATCGACCTCGGCCGGGACCCGGCCGGTCAGCTGCCCGCCGTCGACCTGGCCCTGCGGCAGGCCGGGTTCCTCCTGGTCACCGGGCACGGGGTGGAGCAAAACCTGCGGGCGGCCATCCGGGAGAGTGCCCGCGCCTTCTTCCACCTGCCGGCCGCCGTGAAGGCGCCGTACGCCGTGAAGGTCGGCGGGCGCGGCTGGCTCGGGCCCGGCGCGGAGGCCAACGGCTACGCGGAGGGCACCGCGACCCCGCCCGACCTCAAGGAGTCGCTGTCCTTCGCGGCCGAGGAGCCGACCGGCGACCCGGCCGTCGACGCGGAGTGGTTCCTGCCGAACACCTGGCCCGCCGAGGTCCCGGAGCTCAGGGGACTCGTGGAGGAGTATCTGCGGCGGATGCGGGAGCTGTCCGATCGCGTCCTCGACCTGCTCGGGCTCGCGCTCGGCGAGGACGCCGACTTCTTCACCCGGCACACCGGGCATCCCACCTTCGGCTTCAACATCAACTGGTATCCGGGCAGGGACCGGACCGGCGAGCCCGAGCCCGGGCAGTTCCGGATCGGGCCGCACACCGACTTCGGCACGGTCACGGTCCTCGACCGGCAGGCCGGCAAGGGCGGCCTGCAGCTGTACACGGAGGCCGACGGGTGGCTCGACGCGCCGTACGACCCCGCCGCCTTCACCGTCAACATCGGCGACCTGATGGCGGGCTGGACCGGCGGACGCTGGCGCTCCGGCCGGCACCGCGTCCTGCCGCCGCCCGCCGACGCGCCCGCCGAGGAGCTGATGTCGCTGGTCTACTTCTACGAGTGCACACCCGGCACCACCATCAACGGCATCGAGTCCCACACCTATCTGCGCGCCCAGCTCGACGCCATCACCGCACAGTGACAGCTCCGTGACCCAAAAGCCTGGCCGAAGCCCAACTCCCCGTCGATAATCTCGACTTGAGATGTGACGGGGCACGTCTGGTGGGATGCAGGGGGTAGCGGGTGGAGAGGGTCCTTTACGGCCGCGAGGCGGTGCTCCACCGCACGGGACTCGCCGCGCGACTGATCGGGCTCGGCGGCGAGGGCCTCGCCCGCGTCCCGTACGAGCACGGCGACGACCCGCCCGTCGTGGTCCTCACCGGCGGGCGCGGCATGGGCAAGACCGCCCTGCTCAAGCAGCTCCGCAACGCCTACAAGGGCGCCACCCCGCTCGCCCTCCTCGACTGCGACCGGATCGAGCCGCCCGCCGACCACGGCCCGGGCTGGACCGAGCTGACCGGCGCGCTCGCCGAACTCGCCGTCCAGCTGGCGCCGCGGGTCACCGGCGCCAAGCCGGTGCAGTTCCCGCGGCTCTCGCTCGGTCTCGTCGCGGTCGCCTCCACCGGCTGGACGCAGGAGGACGACGAGCGGGCCCAGCGCGACCTCCAGCGCCTCGGCCCGGTGCTGTCGACCGTCGACGCCACCAAGGGCGCGGCGGCCAACTGGGTCACCAAGGTGCTCACCAAGCTGGCCGCCACCTTCGCCGACGCCGCCGCACCGCTCGCCGGGCTGCTCGCCGAGGCCACCGTGGAGACGGTCCTGGAGGAGGTCTTCGGCAAGTTCCAGCAGAAGTCCGAAAGCTGGTACGGGACTTACCGCAACGCGGGCGGCCGCGGCAAGGCCGGGCTCCAGCAGCTGGCCGTCGACTTCGCGCAGGGCGGCCGCCGCCGGCAGGAGGCCGAGGGCTTCCTGGTCGGCGCGCTCGTCGAGGACCTGGGCCAGGCCTACCGCGGCCTCACCCGGATGGGCACCCGGCGCGGCCGGCCCGTCGTCCTGCTCGACAACGCCCACGGCGAGCTGGGCCGCCGGCTCGTCGAACCGATTCTGCGGGCCCGCCACGACGGGCTGCGCGACAAGGTCGTGGTGGTCGCCGCCTCCCGGGTGCGCGAGCACGAGGGCCTGCGCCACGCCCACCGGCTGCGGCTGCCGGAGACCGCGCACCGGGCGCCCGCCCCGCGCGGCGACGACGTCACCTCCGGCATCCTCGCCGTCGACCTCACCCCGCTCTCCCCCGCCCAGACCCAGGCCGCCTTCGACCGGCTCGACCCGTCCGGCCTCACCCCCGCCGACCTGGCCCGCGGCGTCCACCGGCTGACCGGCGGCCGGCCGCTGGGCGTGATGCTGCTCGGGCAGGCCGCGGCGGAGGCGCCGCGCGCCGAGCGGCCCGGGCTCACGCCGGGCGCGCTGCTCGACCTGACCGTGGAACTGCGCGAGGACGCCCGCCCGGTGCCCGTCGCGCCGGCCCTCCTCGGCGCGCTCCTGCCGCAGCCGCGCCTGGAGCCCTTCACCGTCCTCGCCGCCGCCCACGACGAGGAGTCGGCGCGGCTGCTCGCCCGCACCCGCCTGCACACCGAGTCGCGCGACGGCGACATGGCCCTGCTGGTCCGCGACGAGCTGCGCGCCGAGGACTGGCCCGAGGGACCCGAGCACTTCGTCGCCGACCCGCTGCTGCGCGCCCTGCTGCTGCACCGGCTGCGCTTCGAGGACGCCGACCACCCGCGGTACGCGGTGTGGCGGGCGGTGCACGAGACGCTGCACCGGCACTACGGGCGGGACGGCGCGCCCGCCGCCCACCTGCCGTACCGGCTGCACCACGGACTGGCGCTGGGACGCGCCGAGGAGGCCGTGACCCATCTGCGGCTCACGTTCCCCGAACCCGACGTGGTCGGCTGGCTGGGCCGGCTCCGGTTCATCGCCTCCGCGCCGTACCCGCGCGAGCCGGGAGCCGGCGGGCCCGACCCGCGGCGGGCGATCGCCCTCGGCCGGCAGGCGCCGGACCGGCTGCCCGACGGCCGTGGCGGTCCCGACGGCCCAGACGGCCTCCAGGGTCTCGACGCCGAGCAGACCGCCCTGCACCTGTCCGTACGGCGGCTGCTGCACGCCGTGTGGCTGCTGACCGATCCGCTCGCCCTGCCCGACGGCGAGGTGACCGAGAAGCTGGCGCACGAGCTGCGGCAGCTCTCCGGCCGCCATCTGACGGGCAACAGCCCGCTGTGGGACGCGGCCACCCACTGGCCGAGGGACATACACGCCTGGCGCCGGCTCTCGCTGCCGCCGGGCCGCGAGGACGGAGTCTGAGGCGATGACCGACCGGCTGCGCAACCGCTATCTCTACACCCCGCGACAGAAGTTCTTCGCCGCCGTGATCGCCCTGCTCGTGGTCGGAGTGCCGCTGGGCTGGGCGGTGAAGACGTGGACCACTCCGGAAAACCGTTCCTGCGCGGAGGGTGTCGAGCGCCCGCAGGGCTCCGACGAGTGCGTCGGCGTCAACGGAGAGGGCTTCGACTTCCGCGTGCCCGAACTCGCCGAGGTGGCGGGCCTGATAGGCCGCGAGAACGCCACCCTCAAGGCCGACCAGTACGCCACCGTCGCCGTCCTGCTGCCGCTCACCTCCCCCGACCCCGGGATGCGCGTCAAGGTCCTGCACGAGCTGCAGGGCGCCTACGCCCGCCAGTACCGCGCCAACCACGAGTCCAACAGCGAGACGCCCAAGATCCGCCTGGTCCTCGCCAACACCGGCAAGGGCAACGCCCACTGGCGGAGCACCGTCGACCGGCTCACCGCCATGACCGGGGCGCCGCACCGGCTGCGCGCGGTCACCGGCGTCGCCACCTCCTCCACCGAGGTACGGCTCGCCGTCACCGCCCTCACCAAGGCGGGCGTCGCCGTCGTCGGCACCACCATCACCGCCGACGACATCGCCAACGGCCCCGGCCACAACCGCTTCCCCGGCCTCGCGCGCGTCTCGCCCACCAACG
Organism: Streptomyces sp. NPDC127092; assembly: GCF_042722475.1. NCBI lineage: Bacteria > Bacillati > Actinomycetota > Actinomycetes > Kitasatosporales > Streptomycetaceae > Streptomyces > Streptomyces sp. NPDC127092. Next base: position 56,842 of record NZ_JBHXFE010000035.1, on the reverse strand, counting down.
GCGACGAGGCCAAGGCCCTGGCCCACTTCGGCCGGGTCGACGCCGCCAAGGCCCTGCTCGTCCAGGACACCCGCACCGGCGACCACTACACCGACACCCTCAAGTCGGCCTTCGCCGCCTCCCTCAAGGGCGCGCCCTACGAGCCCCAGCTGTTCACCTCGCCCGCCGACCCCACCGAGGAGGGCACCACCGCCAACACCTTCAAGCAGATCACCCACCTGATCTGCGACACCCGCGCGGAGACCGTGTTCTTCGCCGGACGGCACACCCAGCTGCGCCAGTTCATCAACGCGCTGGGCGCCCGCGGCTGCGTCGAGCGGCCCTTCACGATCCTCACCGGCGACGAGGGCTCCTACCTCGGCGCCGACGCCAAGCTCAACCGCAAGGCCCTCAAGGCCCGGCTGACCGTCCGCTACGCGTCCCTCGCCCACCCCGACGCCTGGCGCGCCGCGCCCGGCCGCCCGGTCCCCGCGACGGGCGGCTCGACGGTCGCGTACGAGACCTTCGTGACGGACATCGCCCGCGCCTCCAAGAAGCCGGTCGCGCTCGCGGACGGGCAGGCGATCGTCGCGTACGACGCGATGGCGACCGCCGTCCACGCGATCCGCCAGGCCACCCCGGACGGCGCCGCCCACCCGGAGCTCGCGGATGTCGCGTCCCAGTGGCCGCAGGTCAAGGGCTCGCTGCGGGTGCAGGGCGCGAGCGGCTGGATCTGCCTGGACAACTTCGGCAACCCGTACAACAAGGCGGTGCCGATCGTGGAACTCGCGGAGGACGGCTCGCAGCGCTTCGTCGCCATCGCCTGGCCGGAGGGCTCGCCGCCGGCCGCGAGCTGCCTGCCGCCGCGCCGCGGGTGAGGAGCGGCGGCGCGCCACCGGCTCCCGCCCGCGCTTCCGGCGGACACGCGGTCCTGGGCCGTTTCCCGCGGGTCAGGGCACCCACTTCGGCCAGGGCGCGTCCTCCAGCTCGTACACCTCGCGCAGCGCGCGCCAGCGGTCCTCGGTCCAGTCGAGCCAGTCGGTGGGGTGGCCGTCCAGGGCGCCGGCGAGCCGCTCGAAGTGCTCGTGCCACCCGGCCAGCATGTTCAGCTTCTCGTCGCGCGTGCCGCGGAACTCGTGGGTGAAGCGCAGGACGGTCGCGGGCTCCAGGTGGAAGCGGATCCGCTGGTGCCCGGGGTCGACGGTGTACTCGGCGACGTTCTCCATGTCCCAGGCGGTCACCCGCCCGGACAGGACGGTGTCGCTGTTGAACCACCGCAGGGTGACCCGCCCGCCCAGCCTGGGCTCCAGCGGGTCCGCCGCGCAGAGCCACTGCGGCAGGCCCTCCGGTGTCGCGACGGCGGCCCAGACGCTCACCATCGGGTGCGGCAGCTCGATCACGAACCGCAGGTGGTGCCGGTCGTCGTGGGTCTCGCTCCTGCCCCGGGGTATCTCGCTCATGGTTCCAGCGTGGCCCCGGGGCGGGGCGGGTGCCAGCTCAGGGCCGGCTCAGGGCCGACCCCGGGCCAGGCTCAGGGCCGGCTCAGGCCCGGCTCACACTCCGGCGTAGGAGTGCTTGCTGCTCACGAAGATGTTGACGCCGTAGTAGTTGAAGAGGAAGCAGCCGAAGGCGATGAGCGCGATGTACGCGGCCTTGCGGCCCTTCCAGCCGGCCGTGGCGCGGGCGTGCAGATACGCGGCGTAACCGACCCACGTGATGAAGGACCAGACCTCCTTGGCGTCCCAGCCCCAGTAGCGGCCCCACGCGTCACCGGCCCAGATCGCGCCGGCGATGATCGTGAAGGTCCACAGCGGGAAGACCGCCGCGTTCACGCGGTACGCGAACTTGTCGAGACTGGCGGCGGCGGGCAGCCGCTCCAGGACGGAGCGGGCGAAGGACCCCGGGTTGCCGCCGTTGGCGAGCTTGTTCTCGTACGAGTCGCGGAACAGGTACAGCAGGGTGGCGACGGCGCCCAGGTAGAAGACGGCGCCGCAGAAGATCGCGGTGGAGACGTGGATCCACAGCCAGTACGAGTCGAGCGCCGGGACCAGCTGGTCGCTGGGCGTCTTCAGCCAGGTGACGGCCATGCCCAGGTCGAGCAGGACCGTCGTGACCAGCGGAAGCCCGATCCAGCGGACGTTCTTCTTCGCGACGAGGAAGCCGAGGTACGCGCCGACCGCCACCGTGGAGAAGGTGGTGGAGAACTCGTACATGTTGCCCCAGGGGGCCCGCTGCACCGAGAGCGCGCGGGTGATCACGCCCGCCGCCTCGATGAGGAAGGCGAGCGCGGTGAGCGACACGGCGATCCGGCCGTAGAGGTCGCCCTTGACGGTGCCGCCGGCCGCGCCGGGGCCGTCCGGGACGTCCCGGGCACCGGCCGCGGCACGGGTGATCACCTTCGGCTTGTCGAGCACCGCGGTGCCCCCGGCGGCCGTCTTGACCTGGACGGTCACGGCCGGGGCCGCGGCCGCCTTCGACGGCTGCTGCGTGAGGGCGGCGGCGGTGCGGCCGACCTTGCTGCGGCTGCCGAACACCCACTCGGCGATGTGGGCGAAAAAGGCCAGCGTGTAGACGGCCATCGACGAGTAGACGAGCAGGTCGCTCATCTGCGCCAGGCTCTCGTTGGTCTCGGCGGCGAGGATCACTTCTCAGCCCCTTCGGACTTTGCGGCAGGTTCCGCGGCAGGGTCTTCCGCGGACGGGGGTTCCGGCGCGGTGGGCGCCTTGGCGTTGAGCGTGACCGCGAGGTCGGCCAGCTCCTCGGGCAGCCTGGCGGACTCGCTGCGGCCGAGGCCCGCCATCTCGACGACGGTGACGCCGTCCTCGCCCCGTACGGCCCGGACCCAGATCCGGCGCCGCTGGATGAACAGCGAGCCGGCGAGGCCGGCGATGGCGGCGATCGCGCCGGCGAGGGCGAGGCCGTTGCCCGGCTGCTGGGAGACCTGGAAGCTCGCCCACTCCTTGATCTCCTTCTCGAAGGTGATCGAGCCGGCGCCGTCCGGCAGCGTCATGGTCTCGCCGGGGAGCAGACGGTTGGCCTTGCCGGTGCCGCCGTCGACCGCGAACTGCTTCATCTTCGAGGTGTCCAGCTGGTACACGTTCTGCGGCAGACCGGAGTTGACGCGCAGGTCGCCGTGATAGCCGGTGAGCGCCATGACCGGGAAGCCGAGCGCCGGGAACTGGGAGAACATGTTTCCCTTGCCGGCGCCGGCGAAGGTGGGCACGAAGAAGGCCTGGAAGCCGAGCTGTTCCTTCTTGCCGTTCTTGTCGCGGTAGCCGTCCATCACCTTGATCGCGCCGGTCGAGGTGATGTTGTTGTCGATCGGCAGCAGCGGCACGGCGTCGCGCATGACGACCTTGCCGCGGCCGTCCCGGACGGTGACGACGGGCGCGTAGCCGTGGGCGATCAGGTAGACCTTCGCGCCGCCGACCTGCAGCGGCTCGTTGACGCGGATGACGGCCTTCTTGTCGGGGCCGCCGTCCTGGGAGTACGTGACGTCCGCCTCGAAGGTGCGCGGGGTGCCGCGCTGCGGGCCGCTCTTCTCGTACGTGCCGGTGAACCGGTCGAGGGTGAAGCTGAACGCGGGCAGGTCGTCGACGCCGAAGAGGGAGCCGGACTTGAAGTCGTCGTACTGGGTGAGCGTGTTGGAGAAGCCGTCGCCCTCGACGATCAGCTTGCCGCCCTCGGACTTCATCAGCTGGCCCCAGGCGAAGGCGACCAGCATGACGATGAGCGCGATGTGGAAGACCAGGTTGCCGGCCTCGCGCAGATAGCCCTTCTCGGCGGCGACGGCGTCACCCGCGGTGTGGGCGCGGAAGCGGCGGCCCTTGAGCATCGCGAGTGCGGCGGCCCGGACCTCCTCGGGGCCGGCCTCGGTGCGCCAGGTGGTGTACGCGGGCAGGCGGGTGAGCCGCTTGGGGGCGCCCGGCGGGCGGCCGCGCAGCTGGCCGACGAACTGCCAGCTGCGGGGCACGATGCAGCCGATGAGCGAGACGAACAGCAGGATGTAGATCGCGGAGAACCACACCGAGCTGTAGACGTCGAAGAGCTGGAGCTTCTCGTAGACCGGCGCGAGGGTCTCGTGGGCTTCCTTGAAGGCCTGCACCTTCAGCTCGTCCGCGCTGGTCTGCGGGATGAGGGAGCCGGGGATCGCGCCGAGGGAGAGCAGGAAGAGGAGGATCAGGGCGACCCGCATGGAGGTCAGCTGCCGCCAGAACCAGCGGATCCACCCGATGACGCCGAGGGCGGGGCCGCCGACGGCCGTCTCCTCGGCGGGGGCGGTGGACAGCTGGGACGCGGCCTCGCCGAGGCCGCCGTCCTGCTCCCTGGCGCCCGCGGCGTCGCGGGTGGCCCCGGTGCCGTCGGCGCCCTGGGTCTCGGGGGTGCCCTGGGTGTCGGGGGTGCCCTGGGTGTCGTTCGTGTCTGTCGTGCTCATCTCGGAACTCTCAGATCCCCACCGTGTAACCGCTGGCCCAGCCCTGCATCGTGGAGACCATGCTGTCCCATGCTCCTGTGAGCAGGAGGACGCCGGTCACGATCATCATGCCGCCGCCGATCCGCATCACCCAGGCGTAGTGCTGCTTCACCCAGGCGAACGTGCCGAGCGCCTTGCGGAAGGCGATCGCGGTGAGGATGAACGGCAGTCCGAGTCCGAGGCAGTACGCGAAGGCGAGCGCCGCCCCGCGGCCCGCGCTGGCCTGTTCCAGGGCGAGGGCGTTGATGGAGGCGAGGGTCGGGCCGATGCAGGGGGTCCAGCCGATGCCGAACAGCGCGCCGAGCACCGGGGCTCCGACGAGGCCGGCGGCGGGCTTCTTGTGGAAGCGGAACTCGCGCTGGGTGATCCAGGGCAGCAGGCCCATGAACAGCACGCCCATGAGGACCATGAGGATGCCGAGGACGGTGGTGAGGGTGTCCCGGTACTTCTGCAGGGTCCAGCCGAAGCTGCCGAACAGCGCCCCGCCGGACACGAACACGGCGGAGAAGCCGAGTACGAAGAGGGCGGCGCCCGCGGTCAGCCGGCCGCGCCGGGCCTCGGCGAGGTCGGTGCCGGTGACCCCGGTCACGTAGCTGAGGTAGCCGGGGACGAGCGGCAGCACGCACGGCGAGAAGAAGGAGACGAGTCCGCCGAGCACGGCGATCGGCAGGGCGAGCAGCAGCGCGCCGCTCAGGACCGTCTGGTTGGGATCCACGTCACATTCCCCGTCACTTTTCCGCGACGAGCGGTTCGATCATGGAGCGGAGCTTGCTCTCGTCGAGCGCCATCAGCGAACGCGCGGCGATCTTTCCGTCCTTGTCGAGAACGATCGTGGACGGAATGGCCTGCGGATTCATGGAGCCCTTGGGGAATCCGTTGAGAATGAGCTTTCCGGTCGGGTCGAAGAGGCTGGGATAGGGAACCCCGAACTCCTCCTCGAAGGCGAGCCCCTTGGAGGTGTCGGAGTCCCGGGTGTTGATCCCGACGAACTCGACGCCCTTCGCCTTCATCTCGTTCGCGACCTTGGCGAAATGCGGGGCCTCGGCCCGGCAGGGCGGGCACCAGGAGCCCCAGACGTTGAGGACGACGACCTTGCCCTTGAGGTCGGCGACCTCCAGCCGCTTGCCTTCGAGGGTCTGTCCGGCGATCTCCTCGACCGGCTTCCGCTCGCCCTTGGCGACGGTGGAGATACCGCCCGTGTTGGTCACGAAGTTGGTGTCACCGCCGCCGCCGGACTTGCCGTTGCCGTCCGAGCCGCAGGCCGAGAGCGCGAGCGCGGCGGCCAGGACTCCGGACGTCAGCAGGGTGCGGCGGGGCGCACGGCTAAGACTCATGTGAAAAGTTTCGCATGGGCGTTTCGAGGATCTTGGGCACCCCCCTACGTGCCCGTAAAGCCCCTTGTCAAGAAAGCCTAAGCAGCTGCGTCACACGGTCTTGAGGAATGCGTTCCAGCCGCCCGCGGGGGACTGGCCGACTTCCAGGGTACGCAGCCTGGCGAGGATCTTCGGGTCCTGGACGTCCAGCCAGTCCACGAACTGCCGGAAGGAGACCAGCCGCACGTCCTTCTTGGCGGCCATTCCCTTCAGGGCCTCCTCGACGGCGTCCATGTAGATGCCGCCGTTCCACTGCTCGAAGTGGTTGCCGACGAAGAAGGGGGCGCGGTTGGACTCGTACGCGCGGTTGAAGCCGGACAGATAGGCCTCGGTGGCCTGCTTGCGCCAGCCGGGATAGCGGGAGGGCACGCCCTTGGTCGTGTTCTTCGACTGGTTGGCGAGCATGTTGTAGTCCATGGACAGGACCTCGAAGGAGTGGCCGGGGAACGGCACCGCCTGGAGCGGCAGGTCCCAGACGCCGCCGCGCTTGACCGGCCACATCTGGCGGCCGCCGGGCGAGCTGGCGTCGTAGCGCCAGCCGAGGCGCCTGGCGGTGGGCAGCAGGTTGTCCTGGCCGAGCAGGCACGGCGTGCGGCCGCCGATGAGCTCCTTGGTGTAGTCGAAGGGCAGCGGGTCGAGGTCGGTCCAGCCGGTGTGGGTCTTCCACTTGGTGACGAAGCCGACGGCCTGGTCGATCTCGTTCTGCCAGTCGGCCGGGGTCCAGTGGGCGACCGAGCCCGAGCCGCCGCAGAAGTGGCCGTTGAAGTGGGTGCCGATCTCGTGGCCTTCGAGCCAGGCCTGCCGGACGTACTTGAGCGTGTCCTTGATGTGGTCGTCGGTGAGGTAGCCGATGTCGGAGGCGCCGACCCGGTTGTTCGGCGGGCGGTAGAGGCTCTTCTTCGACTCGGGCAGGAGGTAGAGGCCGGAGAGGAAGAAGGTCATCGCCGCGTCGTGGTTCCTGGCGAGTTCGAGGAAGCGCGGGAAGAGGCCGTTGCCGACCTCGCCGGCGCCGTCCCAGGAGAAGATCACGAACTGCGGCGGCGTCTGGCCGGGTTCGAGCGGCACGGGGGCGTCGGGCTGGTGGGGCTGCTTTCCGGTGTCGGCGGTGGAACCGTCACCGATCGGCCGGGCGTCGTCCTTGCTGGGCGTGGCGGAGGTGGTCGGCGCACCGGTCACGTCACCGCCCTTGCCAGGTCCGGAACGTCCGGGCTTGTCCTTGTTGTCACCACTACAGGCGGCCAGACCCAGTGCCGCCGCGGCACCAACTCCCGCCCCGAGCAGACTCCTCCGATTGATCCCGCGCATGACATCCCCATTCGCGCTGACGTAAGACCTGAACGTCATCCAAACCGACAATGGGTGAGATGCCGGGAGGAACACGGAGGTTCCGGGAATTAGCACAAAAATTTCAGGGCGGTCGGACGACGTGGCGTCGTCCGACCGCCCTGAGGGGTCTACTCCTGGGAACGCCTGGCGTCCAGAGGCCCGGCGCCGGGAGGTCCGGCGCGCGGAGGTCGGGCGTCCGGGGACGGGCGTCCCGAGGCCCGGCGTCGGGAAGCCCGCGTCCGGAGACGGGGCCTCCCGAGGACGGCCCTCCGGATCAGGCGCCGAAGGCCTTCGCCTTGCCCTTCACCGGCTTCGCGCCCGCGCGCAGGTGCACCGGCACGAGGTCGAGGGCCGGCTCGCTGTACCCGACCGAGACGATCCGGTCACCCCGGTACGTGAACGTGGTCAGCGAGGCCAGCGTGCACTGCCGGCGCCGCGGGTCGTGCCACAGCCGGCGCTTCTCCACGAAGCTGCGCACGATCCAGATCGGCAGCTGGTGGCTCACGCACACCGCCTCGTGGCCGCGCGCCGCGTCCTTCGCCGCGTCGAGCGCGCCCATCATCCGTACGACCTGCTCGATGTACGGCTCGCCCCAGGACGGCTTGAACGGGTTGGTGAGGTGCTTCCAGTTGCCCGGCTTGCGCAGCGCGCCGTCGCCGACGCCGAAGGTCTTGCCCTCGAAGACGTTCGCCGCCTCGATGAGCCGCTCGTCCGTGACCAGGTCGAGGCCGTGCGTCTTGGCGATCGGGTCCGCCGTCTCCTGCGCCCGCTCCAGCGGGGAGGCCACGACATGGGTGATGTCCCGGTCGGCGAGGTGCTCGGCGACCCGGTCCGCCATCTGCCGGCCGAGCTCGGACAGGTGGTAGCCGGTCCGGCGGCCGTACAGCACGCCGTCCGGGTTGTGCACCTCGCCGTGCCGCATCAGGTGGACGACGGTGATGTCGTCGGCGCCAGTCCCAGAACCCTCCGAGCCCGCCGCGACGGGCGGAACGCCCGGGACGGCCGGCGTGCCCTCTGCGCCTTCTGCGCCCTCGGCGCCTTTCGCGGCGCTCACGCGGTGGCCTCCGCGGCGGCGCGGGCGGCGGCCGGCAGCGCGGCGGCGATCCGCTCGACGGCCCGCTCGTCGTGGGCGGTCGACACGAACCAGGACTCGAAGGCCGACGGCGGCAGGTAGACGCCGTCCGCGAGCATCGAGTGGAAGAACGCGTTGAAGCGGAAGGCCTCCTGCTTCCTGGCGTCCTCGTAGTTCCGCACCTCGGTGGAGGTGAAGAAGACCGAGAACATGTTGGACGCGGTCTGCAGCCGGTGCGCCACGCCCTCCTTCGTCAGGGCGTCGGTGACGAGCCCCTGGATCTCGGCCGAGACGGCGTTCACCTTCTCGTACGCGGCCTCGTCGAGCAGCCGCAGCTGCGCGAGGCCGGCGGCGGTGGCGATCGGGTTACCGGAGAGCGTGCCCGCCTGGTAGACCGGGCCTGCCGGGGCGAGGTGGCCCATGACGTCGGCGCGGCCGCCGAAGGCCGCGGCCGGGAAGCCGCCGCCCATGACCTTGCCGAAGGTCATCAGGTCGGGCCTGACGCCGTCCACGCCGTACCAGCCGGCCCGCGAGGTGCGGAAGCCGGTCATGACCTCGTCGGAGATGAACAGCGCGCCGTTCTTCGCGCAGGCGTCCTTCAGGCCCTGGTTGAAGCCGGGAAGCGGCGGGACGACGCCCATGTTGCCCGGCGAGGCCTCGGTGATCACGCAGGCGATCTCGCCCGGGTACCGGTGAAAGGCCTCCTGCACGGCCTCCAGGTCGTTGTACGGCAGCACGATGGTGTCGCCGGCCTGCGCGCCGGTCACGCCGGGCGTGTCGGGCAGGCCGAAGGTGGCCACGCCGGAGCCGGCCGCGGCGAGCAGCGCGTCCACGTGACCGTGGTAGCAGCCCGCGAACTTGATCACCTTGGCGCGGCCGGTGAAGCCGCGGGCGAGCCGGATGGCGGACATGGTCGCCTCGGTACCGCTGGAGACCAGCCGCACCTGCTCGACCGGCTCGATCCGCGCGACGATCTCCTCGGCGAGCGCGACCTCGCCCTCGCCGGGCGTACCGAAGGACGTCCCGCGCGCCACCGCCGTCTGCACCGCCGCGGTCACCTCGGGGTGCGCGTGGCCGAGGATCATCGGTCCCCACGAGCAGACCAGGTCGACGTACTCGCGTCCGTCGGCATCGGTGAGGTACGGACCGGTACCGGACACCATGAACCGGGGCGTTCCGCCCACGGCCCGGAAGGCCCGCACCGGTGAGTTCACGCCGCCGGGCGTCACAAGGGAGGCGCGGTCGAAAAGCGTCTGTGAGACTGGGGCTTCGTATGAATACGGCACTGTGATCCTGACCTGATCCTGACCTGCGAGGACGACGTCGAGTACGTGGGGACGGTGTGGGCACCCTGTGAATTACGCCGGGGCGTGTCTCCGTCGCGTCTGCGAAACTGGGGCGTCATAAGGATGGCTCACGGAATCCATGGTGTCAGAGGCCACGGCGATCTTGCGGACAGGTGTTTCACCGTACGACCGTGGGGGAGGTCACTGTCACGATGATCGGGCCGCACGCGGAGACGGCGGCCGGAACAGCAGTCGGGTGGAGATATGCATCGCGGTGGCGGACCGGGCGAGGGGACTGACGACCTGGGTCCCGACCCTGTCCGGAGGGGGAGGCACCGGCGCCGGAGGACGGAAGAGCCGAGGGCCAACGAGCCGAGGACGGGCGGTGAGCCGCGCGCCGAGTCGCGCGGCGCTGACGCACGTGGTGACGCACGTGGTGACGCCCGCGGCGAGGTGCGCGGAGACGCCCGCGCCGAGTCGCGTGGCGAGCCGCGCGGCAGCGAGCCGCGGGCCGGCGAGCCCCGGAGGCCGGACGGCCCGTTCCCGGGCGGTACGGGCCCGGCGACGCACGGGCCCGCGCAGAGCGCGACCCCGAACCACAACCCCAACCACAACCAGAGCCCTGGCCCTGGCCCCGGCCCCGGCCCCGGCCCGGCATCCGGTGCCGCCGGCCCTGCCCCCAGTTCCGCCCCGGGTCCGGGTCCGACCCCGGGTCCGGGTCCGACCCCGGGTCCGGGTCCGGTGCCGAGCCCGGTCGCGGACGAGTCGCGGCTCGGCCGGGCACGCGCCCGGCGCGCCGCCCGGGCACGCGAGTCCGGCCCGGTCGAGGGACCGGCGACGCCGGGGAACGGGGGCGGCCGCTTGGGCGTGACCTACAAGTACTTCGGCGCGCCCAACAGCGCGACGGCGGCGCAGGTCCCGATCTCGATGCGCCCCGAGGAGCTCGGCGGCGACGAGCTCGGCATGGGCGGCATGTTCACCAAGATCAAGCCGGAGACCATAGCCGCGATGGTCCTGACCGGCATCCAGGGCATGCCGCTGCACAAGGTCCCGCCGCTGGAGCTGGTCGTCCTGCACCCCGACTACGCCGTGGTGAAGCTCCCGATGACCGTCGTCGACCCCCTCCGCGGCATCGGCGAGGAGTCGGTCGGCGCCGCCGCCTTCATCTGGTCCACGGTCCCCGACCGCGGCGGCCCGCAGGACGCCTTCAACGTCTACCAGCTGCTGCACGAGTGGCAGGACTTCAGCCACCGGCTGCACGAGGCGGGGCACCAGCCGTACTGCCTGGTCTGGCCGTAGGCCGGCGCCCCTCCCCGGAGGGTGCGGGCTAGGCGCCCTTGCCGGTGGCCTTGCCCGTGGCCTTCCGTGCGTCGTCGACGATGCCCTCGGCCAGCTCGGCGGCGAGCAGGAACGGCAGGAAGCGGTTGCTCGGCGCCTCGTGGTCGCGGTAGCGGGCGAACGGCAGCAGCGAGGCGAACAGGGCCCACCGGTACTCGAGGTCGGTGAACGGCCAGTTGGGCTGCTCGCAGCCCTTGAGGATGGCCCGCAGCCGCTTCACACAGGTCAGGACCCGCCGTACCTCCGGGTCGGCCTTCTCGGGGATCTCGGGGTCCCACAGCGACTCCGCGCGCAGCGCGTCCGCGAACCACGGCCGGATCTCGGCCAGCTGCTCCGGCGTCCAGGCGAAGGTACGGGACCACAGCGCGGACTCGAGACGGGCGAAGTCCTTGCAGATGTGGCCGCGGTGGGTGGTCTCGAAGTCGATGATGTAGAGGTCGGGGACGTAGTGGTCACGCTCCTCCCGGCCCGTGCCGCCCACCAGGACGTTCTCGCAGTGCAGATCGCCGTGCGAGACGCAGGTGAGGTACGAGCGGGTGGTCAGGCCCTCGTCGCGGTTGTACAGCAGCCATTCGAGCAGCTCGGACGGGTCTTCCCCGGCCTCCGCGGCCTCCGCGGTCTCCCCGGCCGCCCCGACCTCCCCGGCCGCCCCGGCCTCCCCGGACCCTCCCGGGCCGGCGCCGGGCCTGGCCACCTCGGCGATGTGCGCGACCAGCCACAGCGGGTTGGTCAGGTCCGCGTCGCGGTCGGTGAACATCGGGCCCGCCGCGAAGGAGGACCCCGCGAACAGCGCCCCCAGGGTGCGGGGCCGCCAGGTGAGCCCGCCCTCGACGCCGAAGACCTCGGCGACCTCGGCCGCCTCGAAGTGGCCCAGCTCCGTGCCGGCGTCCTTGCCCGGGGCGTAGCCGGTCCGCTCGTAGTCGTCGGGCCGCAGCGCCGGGTACTCGCCCCGCAGGTCGCCCATGGCGCGGCTCGCGTTGCTCAGCCACGGCCCGAGGGCCTCCAGGAGGAGTTCCCTGACCACCTTCCGGAGCGCCTTGTCCTCCAGGCCCTCCGTCCTGACCAGCCAGGCCCGCAGGGTGGTGGGCTCGTCGCGGTTGCGGAACACGTACGAGGTGAGGATGCCCTGGTAGCGGACGCCGTTGGTGCTGTTGACGACGGTCGCCGTGGACACCGTGCACTTGCTCGACCGGACGGCGGGATGCAGCAGTTCGCCGTACGCGTCGAAGTTCCGCTTCTCCCGCTGCACCTTCGCGGCCTCGTCGATCTTGAGGACGCCGATGGGTCCGAAGACGTTGGACGCGAGGAAGGTCGGCACGGGCCGGTCGGCGAACAGGGCGCCCTGCATCACGGCGCCGTTCGCCTTCGGGGCCAGCTCGACGGCCATGCCCTGGAGCAGCCGGCTCGGCAGCTCGACGACGGCGTCCCGTTCGTTCAGCGACATGGAGGTGGACGCCGCTCCCCGCGCCGAACCCGGCTCCCACGCGTTGCGGATGACGCGGACGCCACGGGCGGCGCCGAGCATGTCGAGGGCGCGCTGCCGCCAGAACTCCTGGACCTCGTCCTTGGTGTCCGGACCGCTCGACGACTCGTTCTGCTTGGAGTAGTACAGGGCCGCGAGCAGGCGCTCGAGCCCTTCGGCCTTCCAGTTGGAGAGCAGCAGCAGGATGAAGGCGATGCTGTTCCAGCGCTCGGGTTCGCCGGCCCACTGCCGCAGCAGCTCCTCCGCCCACGTCGCGGGATTGTCGTAGCCGCCGGGGAGCGTCTGGTTCTTGATCCTCCGGTGGGCCCTCATCCCGCCGGGCTCGACCGGTTCGGGGCCGCCGACGAGCAGCTGGATGCCCACGGCGTGCCGCAGCCACCGGCACACGAAGTCGATCTTGGACAGGTGGTACTCCTGGAGCTCGCCGACGGCGACGAGCGTGGTCGCCTCCGAGACGGCGAGCAGCAGTTCACGCCGGTCGTTGTTGTAGCGGTACTCCACCTGGAGGGTCTGGAGGTAGCCGAGGACGTCGGCGACGATCTGGTGGTCGTTCTCGGGCAGGTGCACCCGCAGGGAGAGGTTGTGCAGCGCGGTCGCCAGCCACTGCAGCCGGATCCGCTGCCCGTCGTAGGCCGTCCCGCCGCGGGTGAAGCCGTAGAGGGTGCGGGAAGCGACCTGCCGGACCTCCTTGGCCCGCTCGTGCAGCGGCACGAAGACGTCGGTCGGTACGGAGGCGCCGGCGAGCTTCTCCCTGAGCAGGCTCAGGTCCTTCTCGAGGATGTCCTTGAGCCGGTCGGCGGCCATCGGCGCGTTCCGGCCGATCATCCCCGTCACGTGCTCGGCGAAGGCGTCGAACAGGGCCTCGGCGGGCGTCCCGTCCTCTCCGCCCGCCCGCCACTCCTCCAGGAGCTGCTCCCAGGTGACGTAGTCGCGGGATCCCGGCCCCTCGCCGTAGCCGTCGTCGGAGAAGTCGTCGGACGGGCGGCGCCACGGGGACGACGGGGCCGCCCGGGACGCCGGGAACGACTGCGGGGCGGAGGCCTGCTGCGGCAGCGGCGGAACGGAGGCCTGCTGTGGCAGCGGCGGAGCCTGCGCGGCGGGCGGCGGGGCCGGCGGGTCCTGCGGCGCGGACGTGGCGGACTCCTCCGGTACGGACGTCCGGACCGGCGCGGTCGCCGTCGCCGTCGCCGCGGGAGCCGTCACGGCGGGCCGGAGTGCGTCCAACTGGGCCAGGAGCCCGCGGCACTGGGCGATCGACCCGGCGTACTTCTCCTGGTTGCGGAAGTTGTAGAGGCGAACCGCTATGTCGAGCAGCTGACGTGCCCGCTCCTGGTCGGTCCTCACGTAGTGGTTCTCCGCCACGGTGAGCGCCGTATTGGCGATCTTGAAGGCCGGCCCGACCAGGTTGCCCTCGGAGATCTCCGGCCCCGCCTGCGCCATGACGACACGCGACTTGGCGAAGCGCTGGGCCAGGTGCGGCTCGGCATGCACGGCCTCGTCCATGGCCGCGTAGACCGTCGTTAAGTAGTTCTCGAAGTCGTCCGCCGAGATGAATGGCGCCATTGCCACCATGCCCTTCCGTGCCGCGTGCGCTGGTTCGTTGCGCAAGGATCTATCGCAGATCCCGGAGGCACGGTGAGGCGGCAACGCGCCACGAGCCCGCCGGTTTCCCGGCGGCGCCCGGGGCCGGTCCCGGACATCCCGTGGACGTCCCGCGGGTCGCCCTCGGACCGGTCCGCAGGGCATTCCGATGCGGCCTCAGGAAACCGGCGTGAGGTCCTCCCGGAACCTCTTCTCGCCTGTCAGGAACGCCGACTGGGGCAGCACGACGTGCGCCTGGGCCCGCCCGCGGGCGATCTCGGCGCGGCTGGCGCCGATCACCGTCCCCGCGTCGCCGTCACCGGCGAGCTCCAGCAGCGCCTCGCGCAGCCGGGTCGCCTCCGGCTTGTCCAGGACCAGGTCGTAGACCTCGAAGAAACGGATCTGCCGATACGTCTCACCCGGAACCTTCAACGGCCCGTCGATCACGCGGCGAACTGACCGGAAACCGACCTCCCGGGCCAGCGGGATCAGTTCCTCGTGCCCCACCTCGCCCAGTTCCTCGACGAGTTCACGCCGCAGGCAGTCGGCCGACGTCTCCCGGTCGACCTCCTTGTGCAGCCAGCGGGCGAAGCCCAGGACGCGCAGCGCACCCAGGAAGCCCCGCAGGTCGTGCCGCATCACGTCCCGGCTGCGCCCCTCCGGCTCGAAGCCGAGCCGCTCCAGGACGTGCTTGGCCGACTCCTGGTACTTCACGACGCCGCCGGGCGGGCCGAACGCGCCGGGCCGGTTGGCGGAGGCGAACAGCACGTAGTGGTCCTCCTCGTGGACCCGCAGCAGCACCGCCACGGAGACCCGCGCCCGGCCGAACGGCGTGAGCAGCAGCCGCAGCAGCGTCAGATGCCTCCTGTTCTGCCACAGCAGCCGGCCCACACCGCTCAGCAGAGCCACGACGATGCCGCCAACGATCTTCTCGACCACGGGGTGCCCCCTCCGTCACACACCGCACCACGCCACGCCTCATCCCGAGCCCACCAATGTACGCGTGCCGTACGCGTGCGCAGGCGGGTTGACCGACGTTCTCGGGGCCTCTCGGAGGCCACGCAGGCGTTTCGCCGCACTTCCCGCTCTCATAAGTGCTGAAGTTAGGACGAATCGGATGTCATGCGTGCGCGGAGTACGTGTCAGCAGAGAAAGGACCCGATGTGGCGATCCCCGACGTCCTGAACACCGTGCGCCCCCGCCCCATGAAGATCGGCGAGGTCGCCGCACGGACCGAACTGTCCCTGCGCACCATCCGCCAGTACGAGGACAGCGGCCTCGTCGTCCCGTCCGCCGCGTCCGAGGGCGGCTTCCCGCTCTACACGGACGCCGACGTCGCCCGGCTGATGGTGATCCGCCGGATGAAGCCGCTCGGCTTCACCCTCGACGAGACCCGCGAACTCCTCGACGCCGTCGACCGCCTCGCCGCCGACGTCCCCGACACCCCCGCCGAACTCGACCCGGACACCCGCACCGCCCTCGTCGCCCGCGTCCGCGGCTACGAGCGGGCCGCGGCCGAACGCGTCGCCGAACTGCGCGCCCAGCTGGCCCGGGCGGAGGAGTTCGCGGACTCCCTGCGGGCGCGGGTGCCGTAGCCGGGGGCTCGGGTGCCGTAGCCGGGGGCGCGGCCGCGAGCCACGTCACGAGGGCCTGATGCCCCTAGAGGTGGTCCTCCAGCGCCGCCGTCAGGTCCTGGAAGAAGCGGGCGTACGCGGCCGGGCTGGGCGGCGTCTCCGGATTCCAGGGAGCGAGCCGGGCGCCCGGCGGGACCACCTGCGGCGGCACCGCGTTGGCCCGGCTGTCGAAGAGCACCAGGCCCGGCGCGAGCCCGAGGGCGTGCTCCCAGTCGGTGGTCAGCCAGCTCGCGCCCGGCCCCGGGCCCGGATCCACGAACCGCACCCCCAGCTCCGCGAGCCGGGCCAGCTCCGGCCAGGCGTGCGGCCGCGCCAGATGCACCTGCTCGGGACCGGCGCCGGACAGCGCGAGGACGCTCAGCCCGGTGCGCCCGGCGGCACCCCGCAGCGCCGCCTCCGCGTCGTCGACCCGCCGGGCGGCCGCGGCCGTCGCCCCGAGGGCCCCGGCCAGCTCGCCGAACCGCCCCAGGATCGCCGACAGCGTCGGCTCGTTGCCGACGGACAGCGCCACGAGCGGCGCCCCGAGCCGCTCGGCGAGCGCCTCGTCCAGCGCGTACGGGCTCTTGCCGTCGTACGTCACGTCCACCACGAGGTCGACGCCGCCCAGCTCCCGTAGCCGCGGCTCGTCCAGGGCCCGCCCGGCCCCCAGGTACGGGACGCCCGCCTCGGCGAGCCCGCCGGCCTTGACCGGATCCAGCAGATCGCCGTCGTGCCCGGAGCCGTAGACCGCGACCGGCCGCACGCCCAGGTCGAGCAGGGCCGCCCCGGCCCGTACGTAGGCCAGGACCCGCTCCGGCCGGCGCGCGGCCGCCGACGCCGCACCCCGGTCGTCCGTGAACTCCCACCCGCCGACCCCGCCGGACGCACCGACGCCGCCGGATATACCGGCCGCATCCGCCGCATCCGCCGTATCCGCCGCACGCGCCGCACGCGCCGAAGCCGCCGAACCCGCCGAAGCCGCCGAACCCGCCGAACCTCCCGTATCCGCCCCGCCCGCGCCCGACATGTCCGTGTCCGTTGCGTCCGCCATCGCGGCTGCTCCCTCCCCGGCCGGAAATCTCCGTCCCCGCCACCTTGAAGCGGTTCCCGGGCCCGCACAAGAGGGCCTGCCCCGGGGGCCGCGGGGCGGGACCTTGGTCCCGGACCCCCCTGCCGAAAGACCCCCAGGGTGGTGTTAACTGAACGGGTCGGGAGGAAGCAGCAGGAATCGTCACGCCGTACGGGCGGGCGAGCGGGCGCCGCCATCTGCCAGTGGTGGGTCGCCGCCGTCGCCGTCGCCGTACGGCACATGCCCCCGGAGTCAGCCATGACCTTGCCCGGCCAGTTCTCGGACCCCCGTGTGATCACCCTCTTCGGCCTGTTCGCCGTCTCCGCGGCCGTGTGGATGGCCGTCGGCATGCGGGCCCGCGCCCGCCGCGCCCGCACGAACGTCCCGCTGGAGCGGGTCTGGCACCCGCAGGAGACGGTCGAGCTCACGCCGGCGGAGGAACGGACCTTCGGCCAGGTCGTCTCGCGTCTGTCACTGAGCGCGGCGGGCCGGCTGCGGTAGGGCGGTAGGCGGGAGCGGCCCTCAGACCGCGGCCGCCCAGAGCCTCGGGTCGCGTCCCGTCACCGCGAGCAGCCGCTCGAACGGGGAGGCGCCCTCGGGCAGCTCCACCTCGGCGCCGAAGACGCCCATCTCGCGGGCCATCGGCGCCATCCGGGCCACCTCCCCGACGAGCTCCGTCACGACCGCCGGGTCCGGCTCGTAGTCGCGTCCGGTGGCCCGGGCCAGGTCCCAGACGTGCACGGTCAGGTCGAGCAGCACCATCGCGCCGACCGTCCGCGCCGGCATGTCCATCGCACCGGTCGTCCCGTCCTCCGCGCCGGGCTCGGCCCAGGCGGCGACCAGCCGCCCGGTCTCCTCCGCGAACCGCGTCCGCCACTCCGGATCGGCGAGCCGGTCGGGATCGGCGCCGGAGAAGTCGGACGGCTGCTTGGCGGCGAGGAGCCGGAAGTTCTCGACGACCCGGAAGAGGTGGTTGAGCAGCCCGCGCACGTCGTATTCGGCGCAGGGCGTGGGCGCGGCCAGCTCCTCGTCGGCGGTGTCCCGCACCAGGGGTACGGCGAGGGCGGCGGCGGAGCCGAGCAGAGGGGCGATGCGGTGATCCTGCTGTTGCTGATCGTCGTACGTCATGGATCCGACGGTAGGGGGGGCGTCGGCGCCGGTCTTGAAGAAACACGCCAGGGGCGCCCGGCCCCGGGGGAGTCCGCCTAGGCCGTTTCTTTCGGATCAGGGCCGGATAGGCCGCGGCGTCTGGCGCGGTGCATCGCAAGGCGCCGGAGCGTCGCGATAGCGGAGCTATCGGGGCGTTTCGGCAACGCGGCGAGGTGCCGTGCCAGGCGTCGCGGACCCGGCCAAGATCCGGAAGAGACGGCCTAGCATCGGAGAATGACCGCCTCCGGTCCCGCACCGCGCCGTGACACCCGCGGCATCGTGGACCCGGCCGAGCTGCTCGCCCGCGTCCGTTTCCGCCGGCACGCACCAGCGCCCGAGCTCCGCCCGTACCTGGAGCACTACTGGCTCATCGACTGGGACCTCGCCGAGCCGTACGCGACCCATGTCGTCCCGCACCCGTCCGTGAACGTCGTCTTCGAGCGGACGGCCGAGCCGGGCGGCGAGGGCCGGGCCGCCGCCGCGGACACGCCGGCCGTCTCGGACTCCGCGGTCGTCTCGGGCATCGGACTGGAGCTCTTCACGAAGAAGCTGACCGGCAAGGGCCGGGTCTGCGGCGCGCAGTTCCGGCCGGGCGGCTTCCGCCCGTTCGCGCCCGCGTGGCCGGTCTCGCACTGGACGGGCCGGATCGTCCCGCTGGCAGAGGCCTTCAAGAGCGAGTGCAGGGACGGGGACGGGGGCGAGGGCAAGAACGCGGGCGAGGTCCCCAAGGCCGAGGGCACGGGCGGGGGCGGGGGCGCGGGCACAGTCGGGGATACGGTCGGGGATACGAAGTCCGCGCCCCCGCCCGGGCTCCTCGCGCGCGTGTTGTCCCCCGAGGAGGACCACGCGCGCGTGGCGGCGCTCGACGCGTTCCTGCTGGCCCACGGTCCCGCCGCCGATCCTGCGGCCGAGCAGGCGATGGCCCTGGTGGACCTGGTCCGCACGGACCGCACCGTGCGCCGGGTGTCGGCGCTGGCCCGGGCCGCCGGGCTCTCGCCGCGCTCGCTCCAGCGGCTGTTCGCCTCCCACGTCGGCGTCGGCCCGAAGTGGGTCATCCTCCGCTACCGCATCCACGAGGCCCTGGAACGCGCCGAGTCCGGCTCCGCGGCAGCGCCGCCGGACTGGGCCGCGCTCGCCGCCGACCTCGGCTACAGCGACCAGGCCCATCTCGTACGGGACTTCACGGCGACGATCGGGGTGCCGCCGACCGCGTACGCGCGGGCGCTGTCAGTGCCCTGACCTAGGGTGCGGCCCATGAAGACGAGCGACGACGACACCGGGGGGACCGGCGGGACGACCGGGGGGACCGGCGGGGGAACGGTCCGTCTGGAGCCGTGGTCGGACGAGGACTTCGCCCTGCTCAAGGCGGTGAACGCACCGGAGTTGACGGAGCATCTGGGCGGCCCGGAGAGCGAGGAGCAGCTCGTGGTGCGGCAGAGGCGGTACGTCGAGCTGAGCGCCGACCCCGGCCGCCCCGGGTGCATGTTCCGGGTGGAGGCGCTGCCGGAGGGCCGCCCGGCCGGCGCGATCGGCTTCTGGGAGACGACCTGGGAGGGCGAGCCGGTGTACGAGACGGGCTGGACGATCCTGGCCGGTTTCCAGGGCCGGGGCGTGGCCACGGCGGCGACGCGCGCGGTGATCGTCAGGGCGCGGGCGGAGGGCCGGTTCGGGTCGCTGTTCGCCTTCCCGTCGACGGAGAACGGGCCCTCGAACGCGGTGTGCCGGAAGGCGGGCTTCACCCTGCTCGGCGAGCGGGACTTCGAGTACCCGCCGGGCCGGCCGATGCGCTGCAACGCCTGGCGCCTCGACCTGGCCCCGGCCGGCCTCACGGCAGGGGCTTGAGCTCCCGGGTGAAGTGGAAGGCGACGATGTCGAAGCGTTCGCGCAGGTAGAAGCGGTGGGCTCCGGTGCGGTGGGTGCCGGAGTCCAGGTTGAGCTCGTAGCAGCCGGCTTCGCGGGCGTGCGACTCCAGGTGCGCGACCATCGCGTGCCCGACGCCGCCGGAGCGGGCGTTCTCGCTGGTCACCAGGTCGTCGACGTACAGCTTCTTGACCGAGCTGGTGTTGACGATGATCCGCCATCCGGCGGCCCCGACGCAGCGCCCGTCGTCGTCGTACGCCGCGCTGAAGCGCAGTCCCTGGGCGTGCCCTGTCGCGTAGATGTCGCGGAACAGCTCCGCGGTGAGATGCGGCCGCAGCTCGCGGAGCACCGGCAGCAGCTCGGCCTCCAGACGCGGGTCACCGGGCTCAAGGTCAACGATCTTCATGCACCGACCGTACCGCGCACCCCGGCGGGGAAGGGACGCCCGGGCAGCGAGCGGGCTGCGACGTCCAGCCACGCAGCCCAGGCGGGCGACCGAGGTCGGCGGGCGGTTCGCCAGGCGTGCGGCCGACGGGCGGGTCGCCAGGCGCGCGGCCGACGGGCAGGTCGCCAGGCGCGCGGCCGACGGGCTGGCCGGCGGCGCGCTGCGGCCGGCCGGCCCATTGGCAGCGCCCAGGCTCGCCCCGCCGCACCCCGCGCACGGTCGCCTGCCCCACCCCGCGCGTGGCGCCGTACCCACCTGGCCACACCCCGCGAGCGGCGCCGTACCCACCCGGCCACACCCCACGCGCGGCGCCGTACCCACCCGCCCACACCCCACGCGCGGCGCCGGACCACCCCGGCCACACCCCGCGGGCGGCCCCGCAAGTGCCCGGCCACGCCCGGCGGGCGGCCCCGCAAGTGCCTGGCCACGCCCAGCGGGCGGCGCCGTCATCCCTGGCCGCACCCCGCCGCCCGCGGCGGAATTGCCTGGCCGGGAAGGGACGCGCGGTGCCATCCTGGCTGCGTGAACGGACCGGAGATCCAGATCAGCTTCGCCCCTGCCCTGCGGCTCTTCGTCTCGGCGGAACGGCGCGCCGGGCACACGGCCGTCGCCACGGACGGCGCCTCGTCGCTCGGCCATGTCGTGGAGTCGCTCGGCGTCCCGCTGACCGAGACCGGGCGGCTGCTCGTGGACGGCCGGCCCGTGGCGCCCTCGCACGTCCCCGCGGCCGGCGAGACCGTCGTCGTGGAGGGCGTCGAGCGGCCCCAGCCGGTCCCGGGTGCCCCGCTCCGCTTCCTCCTGGACGTCCACCTCGGGACGCTGGCCCGGCGGCTCCGGCTGCTCGGCGTCGACGCCGCGTACGAGAGCGAGGACATCGGCGACCCGGCCCTGGCCGCGCTGTCCGCGAAGGAGCGGCGCGTGATGCTGTCCCGGGACCGCGGGCTGCTGCGCCGCCGCGAGCTGTGGGCGGGCGCCTACGTCTACAGCGACCGGCCCGACGACCAACTGCGCGACGTCCTGGAACGGTTCGCCCCGCCGCTCGCGCCGTGGACCCGCTGCACGGCCTGCAACGGACCGCTCGCGGAGGCCGACAAGGACACGGTGCGCGAGCGGCTGGAGAAGGGCACGGAGAACACGTACGACGTCTTCGCGCAGTGCACCGAGTGCGAGCGGGTCTACTGGCGGGGCGCCCACCACGCACGCCTGGAGGCGATCGTGACGGACGCGGTCCGGGAGTTCGGCGGCACGCCGGCCACTCGCTGACCGGCGACCCGCCGACCTGCCGACCAGGCAGGCCAGCCGCCGTGGTCAGTCGGAGTCGAACTCTCCGGCGCGCAGCCGCTCGATCTGGGCCGCGCTCAGTTCGATCGTGCGCCGCATGTAGTCGGTGAGCAGGGCGATCTCGGCGTCGTCGTACGCGTCGAAGAGCTCGCCCCAGGTGCGGTTGAGCCGCCGCCAGAACGCGCCGAGTTCGGCCATCTTCTCGGGCACCGAGGCCACCATGACCCGGCGCCGGTCCTCGGCGTCGCGCTCGCGCCGTACGTATCCGGCGCGTTCGAGCCGGTCGACGAGCCGGGTGGCGGAGCCGGTGGTGAGGCCGGTGAGTTCGGCGACGCGCCCGATGGTGACCGGCTCCCCCTCCAGGCTCAGCAGGCTGAGGCACTGGACGTCGGTCGGATGCAGGCGCAGATGGTCGGCGACGGCCTGGTTGAACAGGGCGTACGAGGCCATGTAGCGACGCGCCTCGCCCTGCATGTCGGCCATCAGCGCGTCCCGCCCTCCGGCTTTCTTCTGCGTCATGCAGAAAGCGTACGGTGCAGCGACCGCCCGCCGACGACGCACGCGACAGAGACAGGCACAGGCACAGGCACAGGCACAGCGTCGGCAGCGACCGCTGCCGGGCTCACGGCGCCTCGGCCGTCAGATACCGCTGCACCGTCGGGCCGAGCCAGGCCACTACATCCTCGCGGTCCATCTCGACGAGCGGCCCGAGGCGCAGCACGTAACGGGCGAGCGCCATGCCGAGTATCTGGGAGGCGACCAGCCCGGCGCGGCGCGGCGCGTCCGCCGGGTCGGGGCAGACGCCGGCGACGACCGGCCCGATCTGCTCCGCGAAGAGCCGCTGCATCCGCTCGGCGCCGGCCTCGTTCGTGACGCCGACCCGCAGCAGTCCGGTCAGGACGTCGTCGCGCTCCCAGCGGTCGAGGAAGTGGGTGACCAGGGCGGCGCCGGCATGGCGGGCGGGCAGCGAGCCGAGCTCGGGAAGCTCCAGCTCGATGGTGGAGGCGGCGGCGAACAGCCCCTCCTTGTTGCCGTAGTAGCGCATGACCATCGACGGGTCGATCCCGGCGTCGCGCGCGATGGAGCGGATCGTCGCGCGCTCGTACCCGTCCGCGGCGAAGCGCTCGCGGGCGGCGTCGAGGATCGCAGCACGGGTGGCGTCGGAGCGGCGTGCGGTCGTCATGCCAACAAGTGTAGGCCAACAGGCGTTGACAGCGCGCCACGACCCGGTCTACATTTGCCAACAAGCGTTGACCAACAAGCGTTGGCCAACGGACGTAGGCACCCTGGAGGCAGCGATGAGCACGACGGGCACCCCTGGAACCCCCACCTCCCCCGACAACTCCCCCAACACCTCCTCCGACCCCTCTCCCCACGCCTCCCCGAGCACCACCCCTCCGACCCCTACCCACCCGCAGCCCTCCTTCGACACAGACGTGCTCGTCGTCGGCTCCGGCCCCACCGGCCTGCTCCTCGCCGGAGACCTCGCCGCCGCAGGCCTCCGCGTCACGGTCGCCGAGCGCCGCCCCGAGGGCCGCTCCAACCTGACCCGCGCCTTCGGCGTCCACGCCCGCACCCTGGAGCAGCTCGACGCCCGCGGCCTCGCGGACGAGCTGATCGCCACCGGCACGCCGATCACCGACCTGCGCCTCTTCGGCCGGCTGTCCCTCGACCTCTCCCAGCTGCCCTCCCGCTTCCCCTTCCTGCTCATCACCCCGCAGTACGAGGTCGAGCGCCTGCTCCACCGCCGCGCGCTGTCCACAGGTGTGGAATTCCGGTACGGGACGGAGCTGCACGGCCTGAGCCAGGACGCCGACGGGGTCACCGCCGAGCTGACCGGACCCGACGGTCCGGAGACCCTGCGGGCCCGCCACCTCGTCGGCACCGACGGCGTGCGCAGCGCGGTCCGCTCCGCGCTCGGCCTGCCCTTCCCCGGAGCCTCGGTGATCCGCTCGATCGTGCTCGCGGACGTACGGCTCGCCGAGGAACCCGGCCGGCTCCTCACGGTCTCCGCTTCCCCCTCCGGAGACGCCTTCGCCTTCGTCGCCCCCTTCGGCGACGGCTGGTACCGGGTGATGGGCTGGGACCGCCGCCGGCAGGTCGCCGACGACACCCCGGTGGACCTGGACGAGGTCAAGGCGATCGCCCGGAAGGCCCTCGGCGACGATTTGGGCATGCACGACGCCCGCTGGATCTCCCGCTTCCACAGCGACGAGCGCCAGGCACCCGCCTACCGCTGCGGCCGGGTCTTCCTCGCCGGCGACGCCGCCCACGTCCACTCCCCCGCCGGCGGCCAGGGCATGAACACCGGCCTCCAGGACGCCGCCAACCTCTCCTGGCGCCTCACCGCCGTGCTGCGCGGCGAGGCACCCGACCCCGAGGCCCTGCTCGACGGCTACCAGGCGGAACGGCACCCGGTCGGCAAGAAGGTGCTGCGCAGCAGCGGCGCCATCGTCCGGCTCGCGATGGCCCGCACACCGCTCCAGCGGACCGTCCGCGACCTCGCCGCCCGACTGCTCGGCGGCATCCGCCCCGCCGCCGCCCGCGCGATGGGCCAGATCAGCGGAATCGGCATCGCCTACGGCCCCCGGACGCGCCGCGTCCCCGACCTCAAGCTGCGCGAGGGCCGGCTGTACGAGCTGCTGCGCGCGGGCGAGTTCGTCCTGATCACCCCCGAGGGCACCCCCCAGCCCCTGCCCCGCACGGCCCCCGTCGCCCCCGACCGCGTCATACACGCCACCTGGGCCAACCCGGCCCGCCGCGACACCCTCCTCATCCGCCCCGACGGCTACACGACCCCGCTGTAGCCGAAGGGCCATGACGGAAGGCCGGGGAGACGCACCGGAGGCGCCGTGACGCACGCCGAGGCGTCGGGGCGCACGCGGAGACGTCGGGGCGCACGCGGAGACGTCGGGGTGCACCCCGAGGCGTCGGGATGCACGCCGAGGCGTCGGGGCGCACCCGGACGCGCCGGGAAGCACCCGGACACAAACCGCGTCGGGAGGGCCCGCCGGAGCCCCGGGGAGGGGCACCCAGAGGCGAGGGAGGCACGCCGGGACGCATCCGGACGGCACACGGAGGCCCCGGAAACCCCGCCGGCACCCGGAGAGGCCGAAGGCACCCGGAAAGCCCCCGGGGCAGCCAAGCAGGCCGAGCGGCACCCAGCGGCGCCCCGTTAGCCGCCCCGGCAGCCCGCCTGGGCAGCTACACACCCGCCTCTCCTCCGCCCCCCGGCCAGTCGCCGAGGGCGGTGTGCCGCTGAGGGCCTGTCCGGCGGATCAGGGCGGACAGGCCCTAGTCCTCAAGGACATGCCGCAGATAGCTCCGCGGGTCGGCCAGGTAGCGGCGCCAGTGGTCGACCACGCCCAGCTCCGCCCAGGCCACCCGGCGCATCCCGTGCTCGCCGACCTCCACGATGTCGGCGCCCGGCAGGGCCGTCAGCAGCGGCGAGTGCGTGGCGCACACCACCTGGCCGCCCCGCTTCACCAGCTGGTCCACATGCCCCAGCAGCTCCAGGCACGACGTGAAGGACAACGCGGCCTCCGGCTCGTCCATCACGTACAGCCCGGGCTGAAGGAACTTCTCCCGGAACGCCGCCAGAAAGCCCTCGCCATGACTCACCGCATCGGGCGCGAAGCCCTCCCGGTCCAGCGCGTCGAGCGCCGTCTCGGCCCGCAGGAAGAAACCCTTGCGCGCCGCGCGACTCCCCAGCATCCGGCGCCCCCGCGGCGCGGCGTCGAAACGGATCCGCTCGCCCAGCACCGACCTGCCCCGCGAGGTGGCGTAACGCCAGTCGTGCGAGCCGCCCCAGGAGTCGAGCCCGAAGCCCTCGGCCAGCGCCTCGACCAGGGTCGACTTGCCGGAGCCGTTCTCGCCGACCAGGAAGGTGACAGGCGCGTCGAAGCGCAGCCCCTCGGCCATGAGCTGGCGCACGCACGGCACCGACCAGGGCCACTCGCCCTCGTCGTAGGAGGCGACATGAGCGTACGCGCGTTCGACGATCACGGATCGAGTGTCACACGCCGGCCCCACACGACGGCCCCACACGACGGCTCACCAGGACGGAGCCCCGGAACCCAAGCCGAAACCCAAACCGAAACCGAAACCGGTGCCGGTGCCGGAGCGGGAGCGGGAGCCGAAACCTGCCCCGCAGCCGGTCAGAAGACGTACGGGTCACCGGTGGCGAGGACCAGCACGTGATGCCGGTCGTTCCGCGAGTTCGCGTCCGCGACACCGTCCCGCCAGACCGTACGGATGTCCACGGTCAGCTCGTCCGGCCGCCCCACCGTCCGCAGATCAAGGGCGAGCTCGTCGGCCACACCGGCCGCCCGCAACTCGCCCGTACGGCAGGAGACCACCCGGTCGCTGCTCCACAGACAGGACGGCGGCAGCTCCTGGCCACCCGCCATGGGCGCGGAGAAGGCCAGCCGGACCGTCGCCTGGGAGACGTCCGCGGGCCCGTGGTTCTCGCTCACCAGCCAGACACCGAGCCGCCCCTCCCAAAGCGAGACATGCCCGTGGTGGGCCAGGTCCGCCTCGGCCCCGGCACCCGCCGCCACACCCGTACCCGCACCCGTACCGGCCACCAGGACGGCCGACAGGGCCGCACCGAACAGGGCCTTGCGCATCTCACTCATGCCCAGAAGATACCCATTACTCCCCATATTTTCTGACTACCAGTCAGTCGCGTGTCCCGACCCGCGGCCACCCACGAGCACACCCCCTCTCCCCACCAGCACGCCCCGCTCCCCACCAGCGCGCCACCCACTCCCCCCACTGGCCGCCCCACTGGCCGCCCCACTGGCCGCCCGCGCACCCCCGCCCAGCGACCACCCGGCCACCGGACCACCCGGCCTATCCTGACCAGGCGATCGAACGATCGAGCCCCACCGACCACCGACCATCGACCATCCGCGCGAGGAGCCCGTCATGACCGCCCCCGGCAAGCCCATCGCCGTCGTCACCGGAGCGAGCAGCGGCATCGGCGCGGCCACCGCCCGGCAGCTCGCCGCCGCCGGCTACCGCGTCGTCCTCACCGCCCGCCGCAAGGACCGCATCGAGGCCCTGGCCGCCGAGATCAACGAAGCCGGCCACCAGGCCACCGCCTACGCCCTCGACGTCACCGACCGCGCCGCCGTCGACGAGTTCGCCACCGCCTTCCCGACCCTCGGGGTCCTCGTCAACAACGCCGGCGGCGCGCTCGGCGCCGACCCGGTCGCCACCGGCGACCCGGACGACTGGCGCCGCATGTACGAGGTCAACGTCATCGGCACCCTCAACCTCACCCAGGCCCTGCTGCCCGCCCTCACCGCCGGCGGCGACGGCACGATCGTCATCGTCTCCTCCACCGCCGGCCACGCCACCTACGAAGGCGGCGCCGGCTACGTCGCCGCCAAGAACGGCGCCCGCGTCCTCGCCGAAACCCTCCGCCTGGAAATCGTCGGCACCCCGGTCCGCGTCATCGAGATCGCCCCCGGCATGGTCAAGACCGAGGAGTTCGCCACCACCCGCTTCCGCGGCGACACCGACAAGGCCGCCAAGGTCTACGCGGGCGTGGCCGAACCACTGACCGCCGACGACGTCGCCGACACCATCACCTGGGCTTGCACCCGCCCCCCGCACGTCAACATCGACCTCCTGGTCGTCCGCCCCCGCGCCCAGGCCTCCAACACCAAGGTCCACCGCGAACTCTGACCCCACACGGGCCACCCGTTCGGGTGAACCACCCCGAACACCCCATCGCCGGACGAACCCGCGACCTACGGTCGAAACAACTCCATACCGAACGGCCCTCGGCAGGGACGGCAATCCCCACCGAGGGCCTCACCATCAGGAAGGGCCAACTTCCCATGGCTGAGCACGACCCTAGCGCGCCCACACTCTTCGACCTCGCCGCGCCCACCCCGTCCTTCATGGACCTGGAGAACCCCGACTACGCGTACATGTTCGGCTTCCTCCAGGCCGACGGCCACCTGTTCCAAGGCGCGGGACGCAAAGGCAAGCTGACCGTCGAGATCAACGCGCGGGACATCCACCTCCTCCACGAGTTCCAGCGCCTGACCCCGTACTACAGCTCCATCAGGGAACGGGTCCGCACCACCAACTTCGCCGAGCAGCACCACTCGGCCACGTGGAGCCTGTGCTCGCTCGAGGCCAGGACCATCGTCAATCAGCTCGGCATTCCCTACGGCAAGAAGTCCCGGGCCATCCGACCGCCCCGCGTCGAGTTCTCCCGGCGGGACTACATCCGCGGCGTCATCGACGCCGACGGGTCGCTCGGCTGGACGGCCGACGGCATCCCGTTCCTCTCCTTCACGTCGGCGAGCACAGCCATGGCCGCGTACGTGTGCCATTACGCAAAGAAGATCACGGGCAGGGAACGCATCGTCAGCCGCAACACCCGCGACCAGGTCTACGTCGTCACCTACCTCAAGGAGCAGGCGCAGCAGCTCGCCCAACACCTCTACTACCCCGGCAGCCTCGCCCTGGAGCACAAGAAGGCCAACGCGGCCGCCATCCAGACCTGGGTACGGCCGGCGAACATGCGGTTCGCACCACCACGCCGACGCTGGACCGAGTCAGACGACCGCGAACTGCTGCGCCTCAACGACCCCGCCGCCGCAGCCATCGCCCTCGACCGCACTGAGCAGAGCTGCGCCATGCGCCTGTGGCGCCTGCGGACGGGGCAGACTCCGAGTCCCGCCGAATAGCCAGCCTCACAACCAGGAACGGGGTGCCGCGTCCGCGCGGCGCCCCGTTCCTGGTTGCCCTTCTCAGCCCTTCACGCAGATGACCTGCCGCAGCTTCGCCACCACCTCAACCAGGTCCCGCTGCTGCTCCATGACTTTCTCGATCGGCTTGTAGGCGCCCGGGATCTCGTCCACGACGCCCGAGTCCTTCCGGCACTCGACGCCCCGGGTCTGCTCCTCCAGATCCCGGGTCGAGAAGCGCCGCTTCGCCGCGTTCCGGCTCATCCGGCGCCCCGCGCCGTGCGAGGCCGAGTTGAACGACGCCTCGTTACCGAGCCCCTTCACGATGTAGGAGCCGGTGCCCATCGAACCCGGGATGATGCCGAACTCGCCCGAGCCGGCCCGGATCGCGCCCTTGCGGGTGACGAGCAGGTCCATGCCCTCGTACCGCTCCTCCGCCACGTAGTTGTGGTGGCAGGAGATCACCGGATCGAAGGTGACCTTCGCCTTCCGGAATTCCCGGCGGACGACCTCCTGGAACAGCGCCATCATGATGGCGCGGTTGTACTTCGCGTACTCCTGCGCCCAGAACAGGTCGTTCCGGTACGCCGCCATCTGCGGGGTGTCCGCCACGAAGACCGCGAGGTCGCGGTCGATCAGGCCCTGGTTGTGCGGCAGCTTCTGCGCCACACCGATGTGGTACTCGGCGAGCTCCTTGCCGATGTTCCGCGAACCAGAGTGCAGCATGAGCCACACCGAATCGGACATATCGACACAAAGCTCCACGAAGTGGTTGCCTTGGCCAAGGCTTCCCATCTGCCGTTCAGCTCGCTCGCGACGGAACTTCACCGCATCAGCGACCGAATCGAACCGCGTCCACAGCTCCCCGAACCCCGCGGTGGAAAACTGGAACAGGCGCGTCGGATCCACCATCTCCCGGTGCATCCCCGCCCCCACCGGAATCGCCTGCTCGATCTTCGACCGCAGCCGCGAAAGATCACCCGGCAGGTCGTTCGCCGTCAGCGAGGTCTTGACGGCGGACATGCCGCAGCCGATGTCCACGCCGACCGCCGCCGGGCACACCGCGCCCTGCATCGCGATCACCGAGCCGACCGTCGCGCCCTTGCCGTAATGCACGTCCGGCATCACGGCCAGGCCCTTGATCCAGGGCAGCGTGGCGGTGTTCTGGAGCTGCCGCAACGCGCCGTCCTCGACCGAGCCCGGATCCGTCCACATCCGGATGGGCACCTTCGCGCCCGGCACCTCTACGTACGACATACCTACCCACTTCCCCCGAAAAGTCTGATAACGCAAAAACCGGAGCCAAAGCCCGTACAGGTGACTACGGACCGGCGTCGACAGCCGCGCTTGCGATAGACATTGTGTTCACCGCGCCATGCGGAGCAGCAAACAGTTTTCGGGGGGACACCCCTGGAGAAGGGAGCCTGGGATCGTGCAGCGCAAGGCGTACGCACCGGGTCGCGCGCCGGGTCGGTCCGGGTCCGCGGCGCTCTCCGCGGTGGCTCTCGCCGTCGGTCTCGGGATCGGGCTTTCGGGCTGCTCCTCCGGTGCCTCTCCGGACGCCGAGGCGGTCGACTCGAAGGCGGGTCCGGCCGCGCCGACGGCGGCGCCGGGGCGCTATCGCACGCTCTTCGAGCCGTGCGGCGCCGTGCCCTCCTCCACGCTCAAGGACCTGTTGCCGGGGGCGGCGGCGCTGCCCGAGCCCGAGCGTGACCGGACGTATCGCGGCACCGCGGCGCCCACGTTCGACACCGACCGGCGGGTGGGCTGCGGCTGGAAGTCCGATGCTCCCGATGCCACTCATCGGCTGACGCTCGACGTGGAGCGGGTGGTGTCCTATGACCCGACGGTGAGCGACGACGACCGTGCGCAGGAGGTGTACGGCCGGAAGCAGGCCGCGGCGGGCATCGCGGCGGTGCCGTCGGCTCCGGCGACGACGTCGCCCACTCCGTCGGGTGGCGGCGCTCCGCCCGGGAAGGCGCAGGGCGCCGGCGCGGGTGCCCCGGCGTCGTCGTCGGGGGCGGGGGCGTCGGCGGGGGCGGGTGCGGGTTCTCCGTTGGCCGGTCATTTGCCGCAGGGGCCTTTGGCGCCTCGGCCGACGCAGGCGACTCCTTCGACGGGCGGTGGCACGGCGACGGCGCCTGCCTCGCCGGGCTCGCCGGGTGTGCCGACCACCGGTCTGGAGGACCGTGTCCTGGACGGCCTCGGTGACGTCGCGTTCCTCAAGGACACGCTCGCCACTCCGGGGCCGTCGGGTGCCAAGCGGCTCGTGAGCGTGGTGTTCCGCACATCGAACGTCATCGTGACGGTCTCCTACGAGGAGCAGACGACCACCTCGGCGGAGGTGCCGGACAGCAGGGAACTGCAGGAAAAGGCCCGGAATCTGGCGCGTCTGCTGGCGGAGCGGCTGGAGGAGTAGCCGTGCGGACCCGCTCCGTGAGCGGGGCCGGACCACGTAACGTGTCGGCGTATCCCGCCCGTCGGCAGCCTGCCGTCGGCCGCCCGGGCGACGCCGGCCGCCCGGACCGTACGACAAGCGACTGAAGGAACCATGCAGCGATCAGCCCCGCGACTCTCCCGCATACTCGCCTGTGCCGCCGTTCCGGTGATGCTCGTCGCCGTCGGCTGCTCTTCCGGATCGGACTCCGGCGACAAGGGCTCGGGTGACAAGGCCGCGTCGTCGGCTTCCGCGACGCCGAAGGCGACGCAGTCGACGAAGACGGTGGAGCCGGCGAAGTTCTCGAAGCTGCCGGAGATCTGTGCGTCGCTGTCGGCGAAGACCGTCGAGAGCCTCGTGCCGAAGGTGAAGAACAAGAAGGGTACGGAGGCGGCCTCCAGCGACGCCGACAGTCGTGGCGGCTGCTCGTGGAACGGCCTGGAGGACAAGGGCACGAAGGGTTCGCAGTACCGCTGGCTGGACGTTTCCTTCTACCGTTACGAGTCGGACGCCACGCTCGGCAGCGGTCAGGAGCGGGCCGCGGACAGCTATGCCAAGGAGCTGGCCAAGCTCCAGGCCACGGCGGGTGCGAAGAAGCTGCGGACGACGCAGGCCTCCGGTGTGGGTGACCAGGCGGACACGGTCACGTATGAGCTGCGGAAGACCGACGAGGACTTCCGTTACGCGTCGGTCGTGGCGCGTACGGGCAATGTGGTGGTGCTGCTCTCCTACAACGGTGCCGGTTACGCGGGTGCGGACACTCCGTCCGAGAAGTCGATCCAGGAGGGTGCGCTGAAGGCGGTGAAGGAGGCGGTCGCGTCGGTCGCGGCGGCCAACAAGTAGCCGAACTGGAAGCGTTTGTCCGGTTTCGTACGGAGCCCGGCCCTCCCCAGGGGGTCGGGCTTCGCGCACATGTGCCAGTCTGTGCCCGCGAGATGTCGATTGACGGGAGGGATCGCGGGTGGCCGCGATGCAGCTGACACGCACGCACCGGATACTCATCGGCCTGGTCGTCGCGGGCGCGGTGATCATCGCCGGTATCGGTTTCGCCGGCTCGTACGCCGCGGTGCGCGAGCTCGCCGTCAACAAGGGCTTCGGCACCTTCTCGTACTTCTTTCCGATCGGTATCGACGCGGGCATCTGTGTGCTGCTGGCGCTCGATCTGCTGCTGACGTGGATCCGGATTCCGTTCCCGTTGCTGCGGCAGACGGCCTGGCTGCTGACGGCTGCGACGATCGCCTTCAACGGTGCGGCGGCGTGGCCCGACCCGCTGGGTGTGGGCATGCACGCGGTGATTCCGGTGCTGTTCGTGGTCGCGGTGGAGGCGGCGCGGCATGCGGTGGGGCGGATCGCGGACATCACGGCGGACAAGCACATGGAGGGTGTGCGGCTGACGCGGTGGCTGTTGTCGCCGATTCCGACGTTCCGTCTGTGGCGGCGGATGAAGTTGTGGGAGCTGCGCTCGTACGAGCAGGTGATCAAGCTGGAGCAGGATCGGCTGATCTATCAGGCGCGTCTGCAGGCGCGGTTCGGTCGGGCGTGGCGGCGCAAGGCGCCGGTAGAGGCGTTGATGCCGCTGCGGCTGGCGCATCTGGGTGTGCCGTTGTCGGAGACGGCGCCGGCGGGGCTGGCGGCGGCGGGGATCGAGCCGGTGTTGTTGCCGCCGTCTCCGGTGGCGGCTCAGGGTGAGGTGCAGGCCGGTCTCCAGGTGCAGGTTCCGGCGTCGGTGTCGGCGGGGGTGACGCCGGAGCTGGAGCAGTCGCGCCCGCAGGCTCAGGTGCCGGGGCAGGTGCCGGGCCAGCTTCCGGGGCAGGTGCCGGGGCAGATGCCAGGTCAGCTTCCGGGGCAGGTGCCGGGGCAGATGCAGCCGATGCCGGTGCCGCAGCCGATGCCGCAGTCGGCGGCGGAGGCCGCGGACGGGGGCAACCCGTGGTTCGTGGCCCAGCAGGTGTCGCCGGAGGCGTACCAGGGGACGTACGACCCGCAGATCGTCGAGGGTCTGGAGCCGATTCCGGTGCCGATCCCGCAGGGTCCGGACGATGTTCCGCCGCCGGGGCCGGAGCAGTTCGAGGAGTACCAGGAGTTCGTGGACGAGCAGCCGTCCGTGGACGAGTTCGCCGAGGCGGCGTACAAGGCGATGTGGAACTACGTCGAGGAGAAGCAGGAGTTCCCGAACTCGGAGCAGCTCGACATATGGCTGAGTGACACGTACAAGGTCACTCACCCGCGCAGCGCGTCGATCCTGCGGGAGCTGACGCCGCAGCTGCGCCGTCGTATCGAGGAGGAGTGGGCGGAGACCCACACGCCGTAAGGCGCGGCGCCTGCGGCGCGGATACGGATACGGCTAGGGCTCCGGCTCCGGCTCCGGCTCCGGCTCCGGCTCCGAAAACGCGAACGCGAACGCGAACGCGAACGGATACAGATACGGAAACCGCCCTCCTCCGAGTGCTTCGGAGGAGGGCGGTGCCGTTTTTTGGGGCTCAGGCGCCGAGCAGCTTGCGGACCCGGTCCGCTCCGACCGCGAGCAGCAGCGTGGGCAGGCGGGGGCCGGTTTCGCGGCTGACGAGGAGCTTGTAGAGCAGGGCGAAGAAGGAGCGCTGGGCGAGCTTGAGCTCGGGCGTGGGCTTGGCTTCGGGAGTGAGGCCGGCCATGACCTTCGGGACGCCGTAGACGAGCGTGGTGAGGCCGTCGAGGGACCAGTGGCTGTCCAGGCCCTCCAGGAGCAGCCGCAGCGACTCGCGGCCCTCGTCGTCGAGGGAGCCGAGGAGTTCGGTGTCGGGTTCCTCGCGGACGATGGTGCGCTGGTCGGCCGGGACCTGGGTGGTGATCCAGTTCTCGGCGCGGTCGAGGCGCGGGCGGACCTCGTCGAGCGAGGTGACCGGGTTCTCCGGGTCGAGCTCGCCGAGGATGCGGAGGGTCTGCTCGTCGTGGCCGGCGGTGATGTCGACGACCGAGGCGAGGGTCCGGTAGGGCAGGGGGCGCGGGGTGCGCGGCAGCTCGCCGGCGGCGGTGCGGGCGGCGCGGGCGTGGGCGGCGGCGTCGGCGGGGAGGACGGTGCCGTCGGCGACCTTGGCCTCCAGCTTGTCCCACTCGTCGTAGAGCCGCTGGATCTCCTGGTCGAAGGCGATCTTGAAGGACTGGTTGGGCTTGCGGCGGGCGTAGAGCCAGCGCAGCAGCTGCGGCTCCATGATTTCGAGGGCGTCGGCCGCGGTGGGGACGCCGCCCTTGGAGGAGGACATCTTGGCCATGCCGCTGATGCCGACGAAGGCGTACATGGGGCCGATGGGCTGGACGCCGTCGAAGATTCCGACGATCTGTCCGCCGACCTGGAAGGAGGAGCCGGGCGAGGAGTGGTCGACGCCGGAGGGCTCGAAGATGACGCCTTCGTAGGCCCAGCGCATGGGCCAGTCGACCTTCCAGACGAGCTTGCCGCGGTTGAACTCGCTGAGCTTGACGGTTTCGGCGAAGCCGCAGGAGGTGCAGGTGTAGGAGAGCTCGGTGGTGTCGTCGTCGTAGGCGGTGACGGTGGTGAGGTCCTTCTCGCACTGCCCGCAGTAGGGCTTGTACGGGAAGTAGCCGGCGCCGCCGCCGGAGCCGTCGTCCTCGGCGGCCGCGCCGGAGCCTTCGGCGGCCTCGAGCTCGGCCTCGTCGACCGGCTTCTGGGACTGCTTCTTCGGCGCCTTCTTGGTGCGGTACTGGTCGAGGATGGCGTCGATGTCGCCGCGGTGGCGCATGGCGTGCAGGATCTGCTCGCGGTAGGCGCCGGAGGTGTACTGCTCGGTCTGGCTGATCGGGTCGTATTCGACGCCGAGCTCGGCGAGCGCCTCGACCATGGCGGCCTTGAAGTGCTCGGCCCAGTTGGGGTGGGGCGAGCCGGCCGGGGCCGGGACGGACGTCAGCGGCTTGCCGATGTGCTCGGCCCAGGTCTCGTCGATGCCGGGGACGCCGTTGGGCACCTTGCGGTAGCGGTCGTAGTCGTCCCAGGAGATCAGGTGCCGGACCTGGTGGCCGCGGCGGCGGATCTCGTCGGCGACCAGGTGCGGGGTCATGACCTCGCGCAGGTTGCCGAGGTGGATGGGTCCGGACGGGGAGAGGCCGGAGGCGACGACGACCGGTTTGCCAGGCGCACGTCGCTCCGACTCGGCGATGACCTCGTCCGCGAAACGGGAGACCCAGTCGGTCTCGGTGCTGCTCTGAGCCACGATCGGTTCGTCCTTCTTCCTTGATCCTTGCTGACCTTGTTTCCCTCGCATCAGCCATTCTCCCAGACGGAGGGAGACACTCCGAGGTTGTCCACAGGGGAGAAAACACGTTGCGCTCGCATGGGACACTTGACAAGCGAAATAGCCCGTAAGACTCCCATCACAGGAACGGAAGCTCATGGCCTCGGTCCCTTCCCTCGCTTCGACCGTGCAGCAGCGTCTCGCGGAAGGCCTCTCGGCAGCCCTGCCGGAGGCCGGTTCCGCCGATCCGCTGCTGCGACGAAGCGACCGGGCCGATTTCCAGGCCAACGGCATCCTGGCGCTCGCCAAGCAGCTCAAGGGCAATCCGCGTGAGCTGGCGACGAAGGTCGTCGAGGCGATCCCGGCGAACGACGTGCTGAAGGACATCGAGGTGTCCGGGCCGGGCTTCCTCAACATCACCGTCTCCGACGCGGCGATCGTGAACACGCTGGCCGCGCGTGCCGCGGACGACCGCCTCGGCGTGCCGTTCAACGCGTCGGCGGGCACGACGGTGATCGACTACGCGCAGCCGAACGTCGCCAAGGAGATGCACGTCGGCCACCTGCGTTCCGCGGTGATCGGTGCGGCGATGGTGGAGATCCTGGAGTTCACGGGCGAGACGGTGGTGCGCCGTCACCACATCGGCGACTGGGGCACCCAGTTCGGCATGCTCATCCAGTACCTGATCGAGCACCCGCACGAGCTGGACCACAAGGCGGAGGGTGCGGACGCGGAGGTCTCCGGTGAGGAGGCCATGTCCAACCTCAACCGGCTCTACAAGGCGTCGCGTGCGCTCTTCGACTCCGACGAGGAGTTCAAGACGCGGGCGCGTGCCCGGGTCGTCGACCTGCAGGCGGGCGACGAGGAGACGCTGGCTCTGTGGCAGCGGTTCGTCGACGAGTCGAAGATCTACTTCTACTCGGTCTTCGAGAAGCTCGACATGGACATCCGTGACCCCGACATCGTCGGTGAGTCCGGCTACAACGACATGCTTCAGGAGACGTGCCGGCTGCTTGAGGAGTCGGGTGTCGCGGTCCGGTCCGAGGGCGCGCTGTGCGTGTTCTTCGACGACGTCAAGGGCCCGGACGGCAACCCGGTCCCGCTGATCGTGCAGAAGTCCGACGGCGGTTTCGGTTACGCGGCGACGGACCTGTCCGCGATCCGCGACCGGGTGCAGAACCTGAAGGCGTCGACGCTGCTGTACGTGGTGGACGCCCGTCAGTCGCTGCACTTCAAGATGGTCTTCGAGACGGCCCGCCGGGCCGGCTGGCTGAACGACGAGGTGAAGGCGCACCAGCTGGCGTTCGGCACGGTCCTCGGCAAGGACGGCAAGCCGTTCAAGACCCGTGAGGGCGAGACGGTGCGGCTGGTGGACCTGCTGGACGAGGCGATCGAGCGGGCGACGGCCGTCGTGTCCGAGAAGAAGGAGAAGGCGGGTCTCAGCGACGAGGAGGTCGTGGAGAACGGCCGGTACGTCGGCATCGGTGCGGTGAAGTACGCGGACCTGTCGACGTCGGCGGTGCGGGACTACAAGTTCGACCTGGACCAGATGGTGTCGCTCAACGGCGACACGTCCGTGTACCTGCAGTACGCGTACGCCCGTATCCAGTCGATCAAGCGGAACGTCACCGACGCCGAGCCGACGGCCCACCCGGAGCTGGAGCTGGCCCCGGCGGAGCGTGCCCTCGGCCTGCACCTGGACCAGTTCGGTGCCGCGCTTGCCGAGGTGGCGGAGGAGTACGCGCCGCACAAGCTGGCCGCGTACCTCTACCAGCTGGCGTCGCACCTGACGGCCTTCTACGACCAGTGCCCGGTCATGAAGGCGGAGACGCAGGAGCTGAAGGAGAACCGGCTCTTCCTGGTGGACCTCACCGCCCGGACCCTCCACCAGGGCATGGCCCTGCTGGGCATCCGGACGCCCGAGCGCCTCTGACGTGAGCTGACGGCCCTGCCCTGCGGCAGGGCCGTCAGCCGTTTCACTGCCTGCCCCACTCGCCCTTGTCGGGCTGGTAGCCGTACGTCGGCCGCCCCTCGATCGCGCTGGTGCGGAAGGGTTCCCCGCCGTCGTCGACGCGGATCCGGCCCTTCTGGTCGCCGCTGCTCCAGTCGAGCTCCAGGTACCAGGCGGTGGCGTGCTCTTCGGTGTGCACGTCCAGGTTGAGCACCTGGGGGTCGCCGGTGGCGACCTTGTACGGGAAGTCCTTGGCCGGCACGACGCCGTCCCCGTCCTGTCCGGCGACCGGCTTCGCGTACGGGCGGGGCGCGTCGAGGTCGACGTCGAAGGTCTGCGGGGTGATCCCGCTGCCGCAGCCGTCGCCCATCGAGTACGCGGTGCGGTCGAGGGGCCTGTCCCGTTCCACGACCCGTACGTGGAGCTTGCCGAGCACCACGGGTGCCTGGGTGCGGCCGGTGACGGTGAGCTGGAGCTGCATGTGTCCGCCGTCGACGCCGCCGAGCGACCGGCCCCAGGTGCGGGTGTCCTGGGGCGGGGGAGGCGGCGGTACGTGGCCGGGGTCCTGGTCGAGCAGGAAGTACTGGCCGCAGGGTTCGGCCCAGTTGTACGAGCTGATGCCGACGCTCAGGGGTGCGGGAGCCGTGGTGGCGGGCGCGGCGGCCCTGTCGTCGTCGGGGGCGGTGTCACCGACGCGTCCGACGAGGTAGGCGCCGGGGACGGCGAGGACGACGACCGCGGCGGCGGCGATGGCGCCCTTGAGGCGGGTGTGGGAGGGCCTGGAGGGCTGGCCGGGTCCGGTGGGCCCGTCGGCGACGAGCACGGTGGTCGTGAGCTCAGGGGGCTCAGAAGGCACAACGGGCTCAACGGGCGCGGCCGGCTCAGTGGGCGTGCCCGGCTCAGCAGGCGCGGCCGGCACGTCGGCCTGAGCCTCCCCCGTCGCCGCAGGCACCGCAGAAGCCCCCGTCGCCGCAGGCACCGCAGAAGCCGCAGACACCGCAGCCGCAGCCGCAGCCGCAGCCGCCGCAGGGTCCGCAGGCGCGGCCGGTTCCGCCTGCTCCGGACCGGTCTTCCCTCTCCTCCGCGCGTCGTCGGCGACGATCCAGGCGCGGTGCAGCGCGACGAGCTCGTCGCGGGAGGCCCCGCAGAGCCGCCCGAGCCGTTCGACGGGCGCGAACTCGGCCGGGACGGCGTCGCCGTTGCAGTAGCGGTGGAGCGTGGAGGTGCTGACGTGCAGCTGCCTGGCCAGTGCTCCGTAGCTGAGCCCGGAGCGTTCCTTCAGTTCCCTGAGCAGTGCGGCGAGGCCGTTCGCCCTCTCCTTGGCGCCATCCATCGGATCCCCCGTTCGGCGTTCCGCGTTCCAGGAACGCATTCCAGGAACGCATTCCAGGGGATGGTCGTTTCCCCAGGTCACAGCAGGTGCAGGCGTTCCACCGTCCCCCATTGTCCCGTGTGGATTGCGGGTGGATCACCCCGGCCCGCAAGCTCTGAGCCATGCCGGACAGCCGCGTCACCGACGCCGTGGCCGCGGCGGTGCTGATCGTCTGCGCCGCGGTCGTGATCGTTCTGCTCAACCACCGCTGACACGCGGTGGCCACTGACACACTCCACGGGAACTCCATCATGCGCATCGTCGCCCGCCGTCTTGCCCTGCCCGCCGCCGCCCTCGCGGCGGCCCTGGCCCTCACCGCCTGCCAGTCGGACGACGCCCCGGCGGCGTCGCCGAAGGCCCCCGACGCGTCGGCGTCGGCGTCCCAGGGGGCCCCGGAGGCCTCCGCGACCGAAGCGGTCCCGCCCGCCGAGGCCGCCCCCACGCCGACGAAGGCGAACGCGCCGAAGCCCGCCGCCGGGACGGCCAGGCCCACGACGGCCGCCAAGCCCACCACGCCCGCCGGGAGCAGCACCTCCACCAGGGCCGTCACCTGCACGGCGGCGAACACCAGGATCGTCGCGAGCAGGGTGAGCCGGCCCGTGAACCACCTGCTGCTGACCGTCACCAACGTCGGTGGCCGCCCGTGCAACGCCCTGGGCGCGCCGATCGTCGGCTTCGACGACCCGCAGGCGCCGATCGCGGTCGTGGAGGACAGCAGGCCGCAGGCCGTCGTCACCCTGGCTCCGGGAGAGTCGGGCTACGCGTCGGTGATCCTCACGGGGGAGCCGGGTCCCGACACGCACGGGCGCACGGTGCGGAAGATCCGCGTCGGTCTCACTCCGGAGAGCGACACGACGGTGGCGGCGCCGAGCGGCACGTTCGCCGACGCCGGCGCCGCCGTGTCGTACTGGCAGCGATCTCTTGAGGACGCCCTCACGTACTGACTGAGGGTCACCGAGGGATGGGGTGGGATGTCCGGCCCGAGACCTCGTCGATCTCGGCGTGCGCCTTCTGCAGCATCTGCGAGGCGATGTCCATCAGCGCGCGGGCGCCGGCGATCTCCTCGCCGACCCGCAGCTGCTCCGGGTCGGAGGGGTGGCGATTGGCATTGCCGTGGCCGCGCATCTCGGTGCCGTCGGTGAGCCGCACCATCGCCGCGGCCCGCGTCCGGTCGCCCTCTTCCTTGAATTCCATCTCGACGTGCCAGCCGACGAGTGTGTTCATCATGAGGACCACCTCCAGAGAGGTACCTGTCGGGTACCTCTCCAGGGTGCATCCCAGGGTGGGCAGTCCGCGCGCCCAGAGCCCGCCGGAGCGCGCCCGGGCCCGTCCGAGCCGGTCCGGGCCAGTCCGGGCCGGACAGGGCCGGTCTCAGAGTCCGCGGGCGAGCTTCTGGGCGACTTCGGTGGCCCAGTAGGTGAGGATCATCTGCGCGCCGGCCCGGCGGATGCCGGTGAGGGTCTCGAAGATCGCCTTGTCGCGGTCGATCCAGCCCTTCTCCGCCGCCGCCTCGACCATCGCGTACTCGCCGCTGATCTGGTACGCGGCGACCGGCACGTGCACCGACTCGGCGACCTTGGCCAGGATGTCGAGGTAGGGCCCGGCGGGCTTGACCATGACCATGTCGGCGCCCTCCTCGAGGTCGAGGGCCAGTTCCCGCAGGGACTCGCGCACGTTGGCCGGGTCCTGCTGGTAGGTCTTGCGGTCGCCGGTCAGGGAGGAGGCGACGGCCTCGCGGAAGGGCCCGTAGAAGGCGGAGGAGTACTTCGCGGTGTACGCGAGGATCCCCACGTCCTCCTTGCCGATGGTGTCCAGCGCGTCGCGGACGACGCCGACCTGGCCGTCCATCATGCCGGAGGGGCCGACGACGTGGACGCCGGCGTCGGCCTGGACCTGGGCCATCTCGGCGTACCGCTCCAGGGTGGCGTCGTTGTCGACGCGGCCGTCGGCGTCGAGGACGCCGCAGTGGCCGTGGTCGGTGTACTCGTCGAGGCACAGGTCGGACATGATCACGAGGTCGTCGCCCACCTCGGCCCTGACGTCGCGGATGGCGACCTGGAGGATTCCGTCCGGGTCGGTGCCCGCCGTGCCGGCGGCGTCCTTCTTGTCGTCCTCGGGCACGCCGAACAGCATGATCCCGGAGACGCCGGCCTCCACCGCCTCGACGGCGGCCTTGCGCAGGGTGTCCCGGGAGTGCTGCACGACGCCGGGCATGGCGGCGATCGGCACGGGCTCGGTGACGCCCTCCCGCACGAACGCGGGCAGGATCAGATCGGCCGGATGCAGTCGCGTCTCCGCGACCATCCTCCGCATGGCAGGCGTCGTCCGCAGCCGCCGCGGCCGCGCCCCGGGAAAGCTTCCGTACGAGTTCATGCCCCCGAGGCTACGCCCGCGCGGCCCGTGCCCTTACCGACGCCTTGTGGGCATGCGGGAGGGCGTACGCGCGCGGGGCGCGGGCCCTGTGAAGGACCCGCGCCCCGCGCGTACGACCGCTCCCGGCCGGTACGTCGTGCGGCGCGCGCCGGCGTTCCCGGCCGGCCCGCGCGTACGACCGTTCCCGGCCCTTACGTCGTGCGGCGACGCCGGGCGCCCGGCCGTCGCTCGCTGGGGCGGGTCACCGGGTCGCCGGCCTCGAGGGCGGCGGCGCGGCGGCGCAGGCCGAACTCGGCCAGGGCCTCGGCCAGCTTGTGCACGGACGGCTCCGGCGACAGGACGTCGACCCGCAGGCCGTGCTCCTCCGCGGTCTTCGCGGTGGCGGGGCCGATGCAGGCGATGACCGTCACGTTGTGCGGCTTGCCGGCGATGCCGACGAGGTTCCGCACGGTCGACGAGGAGGTGAAGAGCACGGCGTCGAAGCCGCCGCCCTTGATCGCCTCGCGGGTGTCGGCCGGCGGCGGCGAGGCGCGCACGGTCCGGTAGGCGGTGACGTCGTCGACCTCCCAGCCGAGCTCGATGAGGCCGGCGACGAGGGTCTCGGTGGCGATGTCGGCGCGCGGCAGGAAGACGCGGTCGATCGGGTCGAAGACCGGGTCGTAGGGCGGCCAGTCCTCCAGGAGGCCGGCCGCGGACTGCTCGCCGCTGGGCACCAGGTCGGGCTTCACGCCGAAGTCGACGAGGGCGGCCGCGGTCTGCTCGCCGACGGCGGCGACCTTGATGCCGGCGAAGGCGCGGGCGTCGAGACCGTACTCCTCGAACTTCTCGCGGACGGCCTTGACGGCGTTGACGGAGGTGAAGGCGATCCACTCGTAGCGGCCGGTGACGAGGCCCTTGACGGCCCGCTCCATCTGCTGCGGGGTGCGCGGCGGCTCGACGGCGATCGTCGGTACCTCGTGCGGCACCGCGCCGTAGGAACGCAGCTGGTCGGAGAGCGACGCGGCCTGCTCCTTGGTGCGCGGTACGAGCACCCGCCAGCCGAACAGCGGCTTGGACTCGAACCACGCGAGCTGGTCCCGCTGCGCGGGGGCGCTGCGCTCGCCGACCACGGCTATCACCGGCCGGTGGCCCTCGGGCGAGGGGAGGACCTTGCCCTGCTTGAAGACCTGGGCGATCGTCCCGAGGGTGGCGGTCCAGGTGCGCTGCCGGGTGGTGGTGCCGGCGATGGTCACGGTGAGCGGGGTGTCCGGCTTACGGCCAGCCGCCACCAGCTCGCCGGCCGCCGCGGCGACCGAGTCCAGGGAGGTGGACACGACGACGGTGCCGTCGGAGGCGCCGACCTCGGCCCAGCAGCGGTCGTCGGCGGTGCGGGCGTCGACGAAGCGCACGTCGGTGCCCTGGGCGTCGCGCAGCGGCACGCCGGCGTACGCGGGCACGCCGACGGCGGTGGCGACGCCGGGGACGACCTCGAAGGGGATGCCGGCGGAGGCGCAGGCGAGCATCTCCTGGCCGGCGTTGCCGTCGAGGCCGGGGTCGCCGGTCACCGCACGGACGACCCGCTTGCCGCCCCGTGCGGCCTCCATGACAAGATTGGTCGCATCCCTCAACACGGGGACACCGACGGTTGTTGACGCCTCGTCGACAACCGTCAGCTCAGGCGTGCTCACGCCCGCGCGCGCATGGCCGCGGACGACTTCGAGCACCTCCGGCTCGGCGATCAGGACGTCCGCGCCTGCCAGGGCTTCGACGGCCCGGAGCGTCAGCAGTCCGGGGTCGCCGGGGCCGGCGCCGAGGAAGGTGACGTGACCGTGGCCGGGGAAGGCGGCGGACGCGGGGCTGGTGGTCGGGCTGGTGGGGCTCAAAGTGCTCGCTCCCCCATAAGACCGGCCGCACCCTTGGCGAGCATCTCGTCCGCGAGTTCGCGTCCGAGTGCCACCGCCTCGTCGTAGGAGGTGGGTACGGGACCGGTGGTGGACAGCTGCACCAGCGTGGAACCGTCGGTGGTGCCGACGATGCCGCGCAGGCGCATCTCGGTGACAACCTGCCCGTGACCGGGGCCGTCGGCCAGCAGGTCGGCCAGCGCACCCACGGGTGCGGAGCAGCCGGCCTCCAGGGCGGCGAGCAGGGATCGCTCGGCGGTCACGGCGGCCCGCGTGAGCGGGTCGTCGAGTCCGGCGAGCGCGGAGACGAGGTCGGCGTTCGACGCCGTGCACTCGACGGCCAGGGCCCCCTGGCCAGGGGCGGGCAGGACCGTGTCGACCGACAGGGGGTCGACCGACAGGGAGCCGGTCAGCTCCTCGGTTCCGCCGATGCGGTTGAGTCCGGCCGCGGCGAGGACCACCGCGTCCAGTTCTCCCTTGCGTACGTAGCCGACCCGGGTGTCGATGTTGCCGCGGATCGGTACGGTCTCGATGGTCAGGCCGTGGCTGCGCGCGTACGCGTTGAGCTGGGCCATGCGCCGCGGGGAGCCGGTGCCGACGCGTGCGCCGGCGGGCAGCGTGTCCAGCGTGACGCCCTGGCGGGCGACGAGGACGTCGCGCGGGTCCTCGCGGTGGGGGATCGCGGCCAGCACCAGGTCGGGGTGCTGGGCGGTCGGCAGGTCCTTGAGGGAGTGCACGGCGAAGTCGACCTCGCCGGCGAGCAGCGCGTCGCGCAGCGCGGCGACGAACACGCCGGTGCCGCCGATCTGCGCGAGGTGCTCGCGCGAGGTGTCCCCGTACGTCGTGATCTCCACGAGCTCGACGGGCCGGCCGGTCAGCTGCCGGACGGCGTCGGCCACATGTCCGGACTGGGCCATGGCGAGCTTGCTGCGCCTGGTCCCGAGCCTCAGTGCCCTCTCGGTCATACTCGCCCTCGGTTCTTGACGTCGCCGTCGTTTCGGTCGGCCCGGCTGACGGAGGCAACC
The DNA here is from genome assembly GCF_042722475.1 of Streptomyces sp. NPDC127092. Classification (NCBI taxonomy): domain Bacteria; kingdom Bacillati; phylum Actinomycetota; class Actinomycetes; order Kitasatosporales; family Streptomycetaceae; genus Streptomyces; species Streptomyces sp. NPDC127092. Next base: position 13,542 of record NZ_JBHXFE010000035.1, on the reverse strand, counting down.
GTCTCCGGGTCGAGGTCGAAGAGTGTCCGCAGTGCGTCCGCGTACCCGGCGCCGCCGGGTTCGCTGGCGAGCTGCTTGACGCGCACGGTGGGCGCGTGCAGGAGCTTGTCGACCACCCGGCGCACGGTCTGGGTGATCTCGGCGCGCTGCTTGTCGTCGAGGCCGGGCAGCCGGCCTTCGAGCCGGGCGACCTCGCCGGCGACCACGTCGGCGGCCATGGCGCGCAGGGCGACCACGGTCGGCGTGATGTGGGCGGCGCGCTGGGCGGCGCCGAAGGCGGCGACCTCGTCGGAGACGATGGTGCGCACCTGGTCGACGTCGGCGGCCATGGGGGCGTCGGCGGAGGCCTCGGCGAGCGATTCGATGTCGACGAGCCGGACGCCGGGCATGCGGTGGGCGGCGGCGTCGATGTCGCGGGGCATCGCGAGGTCGAGCAGGTAGAGGGGCCGGTCGCGGCCCTGCAGGGCGGTCTCGACGGCTTCGCCGGTGAGGACGAGTCCGGTGGCGCCGGTGCAGGAGACGACGACGTCGGCACGTGTCAGTTCGTCGCCGACGGCAACCATCTCGACCGCGCGTGCGGCCACTCCGGTGCTGCCGGGCTCGGTGAGGATCTCGACGAGGCGGTCGGCGCGGGCGGCGGTGCGGTTGGCGACGACGATCTCGTCGACGCCGGCGCGGGCGAGGGTGGCGGCGGCGAGCGAGGACATGGAGCCGGCGCCGATGACGAGGGCGCGCTTGCCCTTGGCCCAGTCGGCGACGTCGGTGCCGTCGGCCAGCTGCTCGAGGCCGAAGGTGACGAGCGACTGGCCGGCCCGGTCGATGCCGGTCTCGCTGTGGGCGCGCTTGCCGACCCGCAGGGCCTGCTGGAACAGGTCGTTCAGGAGGCGTCCGGCGGTGTGCAGCTCCTGGCCGACCGCGAGGGCGTCCTTGATCTGGCCGAGGATCTGGCCTTCGCCGACGACCATGGAGTCCAGGCCGCAGGCCACCGAGAAGAGGTGGTGGACGGCGCGGTCCTCGTAGTGGACGTAGAGATAGGGGGTGAGCTCTTCGAGGCCGACGCCGCTGTGCTGGGCGAGCAGCGTGGACAGCTCGGCGACACCGGCGTGGAACTTGTCCACGTCGGCGTAGAGCTCGATGCGGTTGCAGGTGGCCAGGACGGCGCCCTCGGCGGCCGGTTCGGCGGCGAGGGTGTCGTGGAGCAGCTTGGTCCGGGCGTCGGCGGAGAGGGCGGCCCGCTCCAGGACGCTGACGGGTGCGCTGCGGTGGCTGAGGCCGACGACGAGGAGGCTCATGCCGGCATCACGGCGGGCATGTCCCCGTCAGGTCCCTTGCGGCTCGCGTCCTCGGCGGCGCGGGCGGCCGGCGGTACGGCGACGGTCTCGGTGGCCTCGCCGGCGGCGGTCTCGGTGCCCGGCTCCTCGCCGGCCTTGCGCTGCTCGTGGAAGGCGAGGATCTGCAGCTCGATGGAGAGGTCGACCTTGCGCACGTCGACGCCGTCGGGCACGGACAGCACGGTCGGCGCGAAGTTGAGGATCGAGGTGACGCCGGCGGCGACGAGCCGGTCGCAGACCTGCTGGGCGACGCCGGCCGGGGTCGCGATGACGCCGATGGAGACGCCGTCCTCGCTGATGATCTTCTCGAGGTCGTCGCTGTGCTGGACGGGGATCCCGGCGACCGGCTTGCCGGTCATGGCGGGGTCGGCGTCGATCAGCGCGGCGACGCGGAAGCCGCGGGAGGCGAAGCCGCCGTAGCCGGCGAGCGCGGCGCCGAGGTTACCGATGCCGACGATGACGACCGGCCAGTCCTGGGTCAGGCCGAGTTCGCGGGAGATCTGGTAGACGAGGTACTCGACGTCGTAGCCGACGCCGCGCGTCCCGTACGAGCCGAGGTAGCTGAAGTCCTTGCGCAGCTTCGCGGAGTTGACTCCCGCCGCGGACGCGAGCTCCTCCGAGGAGACCGTGGGCACGGAGCGCTCCGACAGTGCCGTGAGGGCACGCAGATACAGCGGAAGGCGGGCGACGGTGGCCTCGGGAATTCCTCGGCTACGGGTCGCCGGTCGGTGAGTTCGGCCAGTTGCCACGGTGCTCCTGCGGGATGAGCGGGGCTGCAGGCGGCCGTGTGTCCCAGGACCGCCCCGTCGAATGCAGGCTATGTCTTTGTGAACGCGTGCACAAAGATGGTGTCCGTTTTGTCCGCCCAAAGTGACCGGGGTCACGCGGCCGGATCGTGCCGGTACGGAACCGCCGGCGGCCTCAGAGCGTTGGGAACCCGAAGGGGGCAAAACCGCACACTCTCCTTAGGAAGCCGCCCCCGAAACCCAACAAAACGTCCACGATGGTAGCCCCCTTTCGGTCAGGCACCCAGTTCACGCCGGAGCCGCCCGGCGTCCACCCGCCAGAAGGTGTGCTGCTCACCGTCGACCAGAACGACCGGGATCTGCTCCCAGTACGCGCGGTACAGCTCCTCGTCCTGGGTGATGTCCTTCTCCTCCCAGAGTGCTCCCGTCTCGGCGCAGACGGTCTCGATCACCGCCCGGGCGTCGTCGCACAGATGACATCCCGGCCTGCCGATCAGCGTCACCGTGCGCGGCCCGGTCTCCCGCGCGGCGCCCTTCTTCCTCGTACGTCCGAACATGCCGTCCATTCTGGGGCCCGGAGCCCGCGGTACGCGTAACAGAGGAGTCCGCCACTGTTCACACCACGGCATCCTCACAAGTCGGGAAGGACCGAACAGACTGGCTATGCTCACCGCATGGCCCCTCCCGGATGGCTCACCCCCCGTAGGCGCTCCGCCACCGCGCGCAGCGTCCTGGCAGGCGAGGCCGCCGCGGAGGCGGCGCGCAAGACCTCCCAGCAGCTCGAACAGGAGCGGGAAGAGGCCCTCGCCGCTGAAGCCGCGGCCGCCGAGCCGGAGTTCCCCGTCGTCGGCGACACCAGGGCCGCCGCCTTCTTCGACCTCGACAACACCGTGATGCAGGGCGCCGCGATCTTCCACTTCGGCCGCGGCCTGTACAAGCGGAAGTTCTTCCAGCGCCGCGAGCTCGCCCGGTTCGCCTGGGCCCAGGTCTGGTTCCGGCTGGCCGGCGTCGAGGACCCGGAGCACATGCAGGAGGCCCGCGACAGCGCCCTGTCCATCGTCAAGGGCCACCGCGTCTCCGAACTGATGGCGATCGGCGAGGAGATCTACGACGAGTACATGGCCGACCGCATCTGGCCCGGCACCCGCGCCCTCGCCCAGGCGCACCTGGACGCCGGCCAGAAGGTCTGGCTGGTGACCGCCGCCCCGGTCGAGACCGCCACGATCATCGCCCGCCGCCTCGGCCTCACGGGCGCGCTCGGCACGGTCGCCGAGTCGGTCGACGGGGTCTACACCGGCAAGCTGGTCGGCGAACTGCTGCACGGGCCCGCCAAGGCCGAGGCCGTGCGCGCGCTGGCCGCCGCCGAGGGCCTGGACCTGGCGCGCTGCGCCGCGTACAGCGACTCGCACAACGACATCCCGATGCTCTCGCTGGTCGGCCACCCGTACGCGGTGAACCCCGACACCAAGCTGCGCAGGCACGCCAAGGACCGTGACTGGCGGCTGCGCGACTACCGCACCGGCCGCAAGGCGGCCAAGGTCGGCATTCCCGCCGCCGCGGGCGTCGGAGCCCTCGCCGGCGGCACCGCCGCGGCGCTCGCTCTGCACCGCCGCCGCCGCTGAGCGCGCCCCACGGCGCGCCGCCAACGGATTCCGGAACAGGTCCCGCGGACGGATTTACCGATCATGCCGATACGTTTCGGCTGCGATCGAGCGGGACAACCCGCGACCAGCGGCCCTCACCCGTCCGTGGTCGAACACGCCCCGCACACGGCAGGCCCCGGGCATTCCGCACTCCCTACCCGGCAGCGGCCCCGGTCACTCCCCTCTACCGCACTTGAGCACAAGCGGGCCCCCGGTTGATCACAGTCGGAAGCAATCCGATCAACAACCGGTCATCAAGTGCGAGTGATCACGACCACAAGCAGTAACAGATCAGACTGAATCGATGATTTGAGCAACTGGGTGTAGCGCTGCCTGTACTAAGCGTTATTCTCCTCAGACGCACGACGGACCCGCACTTCGCCACCATGAGTGAACGGTCCCGCACTGCACGTGATGGAAGCTCTGCCTCTGGGAGTCCCGTGTACCCACACGTCGGGGTTGACGCCTCGGGCCTGGCTACGCTGCGCGCAACGGTCCTCGACCACTTGCGCGGCTTCGTCCCCACCGCGTACGCCGGCTCTGTCCCCGCTTTCGGCGGACCGGCCTTCGCCGGGCCCGCCTTCGCCGGGCCGGCACCCGCCGGTCCTTGCTATGCCCTGGCCGAAAGCGGCGCCGCCGTCGGCAGACGCGGCACCCGGGGCGGCGCCGGCACCTCGACCGCCGCCCGCCGGCCCACCGCGGACAGCGACAGCGCCCGGATGATGGACCTGGTCGAGCGCGCCCAGGCCGGCGAGGCCGACGCCTTCGGCCGGCTGTACGACCAGTACAGCGACACGGTCTACCGCTACATCTACTACCGCGTCGGCGGGAAGGCGACGGCGGAGGACCTCACCAGCGAGACGTTCCTGCGCGCCCTGCGCCGGATCTCCACCTTCACCTGGCAGGGCCGCGACTTCGGCGCCTGGCTCGTCACCATCGCCCGCAACCTCGTCGCGGACCACTTCAAGTCGAGCCGCTTCCGCCTGGAGGTCACCACCGGCGAGATGCTCGACGCCAACGAGGTCGAGCGCAGCCCCGAGGACTCCGTCCTCGAGTCCCTCTCCAACGCCGCGCTCCTCGACGCCGTCCGCCGCCTCAACCCGCAGCAGCAGGAGTGCGTGACGCTCCGCTTCCTCCAGGGCCTGTCGGTCGCCGAGACCGCCCGGGTCATGGGGAAGAACGAGGGCGCGATCAAGACCCTCCAGTACCGGGCCGTCCGCACCCTGGCCCGCCTCCTCCCGGACGACGCCCGCTGAGCGCTGCGCGCCCCCCACACGCGCCGCCGCCACCCGCACCCTCCGTCGCCGGCATCACGGTCCCCCCACGCCCGCTTCTCCCCTGTCCCCAGCTCCCCGCTCAACTCACAGTCGGTGACGCCTCGATGACGCACTGGTCCGATCATCTTTCGCGCGTAACCCAAGTGCCGCGCCGCTCGTTGTGCGAAATGCAGGCTCCCTGTGGTCACGCCATGTCCACTTCCACTCACTCTTTCGTGTGGATGCGTTCAAGGTGTGCAACCTTCCGAACCCCTCGGGGAGTCGACCGTCATGACGAGAGGAGGTGCCGCCAGTGATCGCGAACGTTTCGGCGCACCGGCGGGCGAACGCCTTCGCCCAGGCCCTGGAGGATCGGACGTCCGAGGGCGCGGCGGCCGAGCAGCCCGATGCACCGGCCGAACCGGCCGAGCACGGACGGCTGTTGGCCCTGGCGAACGGTCTCGGCGAGCTGCCGAAGCCGGAGATGGACCCCGAGGTCAAGGTGGTGCAGCGAGCCCAGCTCGTCGCCGCCATGGAAGCGATGCTCGCGGAGGGAAGCGCGGCAGCGGGCCCTACGGTGCCGGAGCAGCGGACCGCCGGAGCCAAGGGAGCCCACCGGGCCTCCCCGCTCCGGAAGTTGCGGCCACGGTCCCGCTGGTCGAAGGGCCTCGCCGCGGGCGGCCTCACCGTCGGTGTGGCCGCCGGAGCGTTCAGCGGAGTGGCCGCTGCCAGCTCCGACGCGCTGCCGGGTGACTCGCTCTACGGCCTCAAGCGCGGCATGGAGGACATCAAGCTGGGGATGGCGGACGACGACGCCGACCGCGGCGGCCTCTACCTCGACCAGGCGTCCACGCGCCTGAGCGAGGCCCGACGGCTGATGGAGCGCGGCCGGGCCGGCGACCTCGACCACGAGTCGCTCGGCGAGATCCGCCGCGTCCTCGACGGCATGAAGCACGACGCCTCCGAGGGCCACCGCCTGCTCCGCCAGGCGTACGAGCGGGACGGCGAGATCGGCCCCATGGCCCGCCTCAACTCCTTCGCGCAGGCACACCGCGCCACCTGGGACGGGCTGCGCGACCGCCTCCCGGTCCAGCTCACGGACGTGGGCAACGAGGTGAACGACGTCTTCGACGCCATAGACGAAGAGGTCGAGCCGCTCCAGTCCGTCCTCCCGCGCACCCCCGAGCGCGGCCCCATCGGTTCCGGCGGCCCGAGCACGCCGAGAAACACCTCACCGGCCACGCCCCAGAGCCCGCACGCCTCGTCCGCCACACCGTCCCACGGCGGCACGCCCACGCAGCCGAAGCCCTCGGGCTCGGGCTCGGGCACGCCGAAGGACGAGGGGCTGCTGGGCGGCACCGGCGACCTGCTCAACCCGCCGCACACGGGCCCGAGCACCGACCCGTCCGGCTCGGAGTCGACCCCGCCGGTCCCGGACGTCACGATCCCACCGATCCTCCCAGGCCTGCTCCCGGGCCTGGGCATCGACAGCAGCGACGCGAACTAGCGCGCGTGAGGTGCACCCCCGCCAGGGGTGCACCTCACTGCTGCTCAGAAGAACACCGACCGCCGCTGCACCAGCAGCTTGTACAGCGTGTGCTGGATCTGTTCGCGGACCTGGTCCGTCAGGTTGAACATCAGCATCGGGTCCTCCGCCGCCTCCAGCGGATAGCCGTCCGTCGGGATCGGCTCGCCGAACTGGATCGTCCACTTCGTCGGCAGCGGCAGCGCGCCCAGCGGCCCGAGCCACGGGAAGGTCGGCGTCAGCGGGAAGTACGGCAGGCCGAGCACCCGCGCCAGGGTCTTGGCGTTGCCCAGCATCGGATAGATCTCCTCCGCGCCCACGATCGAGCACGGCACGATCGGCACCCCGGCCCGCAGCGCCGTCGACACGAAGCCGCCGCGCCCGAAGCGCTGCAGCTTGTACCGCTCGGCGAACGGCTTCCCGATGCCCTTGAAGCCCTCCGGCATCACACCGACGATCTCCCCGGCCCGCAGCAGCCGTTCCGCGTCCTCCGCGCAGGCCAGCGTGTGCCCCGCCTTCCGGGCCAGCTCGTTCACCACCGGCAGCATGAAGACCAGGTCGGCGGCGAGCAGACGCAGATGACGCCCGGCCGGGTGATGGTCGTGGACGGCGACCTGCATCATCAGACCGTCGAGCGGCAGCGTCCCCGAGTGGTTGGCCACCACCAGGGCGCCGCCCTCCTTCGGGATGTTGTCGACGCCCTTCACCTCCACCCGGAAGTACTTGTCGTACACCGGGCGGAGCAGCGACATCAGGACCTGGTCGGTGAGCTCCTTGTCGTAGCCGAACTCGTCGACCTCGTAGTCGCCCGTGACCCGCCGCCGCAGGAACGCCAGCCCGCCCGCGAGCCGCCGCTCCCAGCCGCCGGGCGCGGGCGCCGGGGCCGGCTCCTCGAGCGGCTGCCGCTCGGCCGGCGGCTGGGCCGGCAGCGCCCGTACGGAGGCCTCACCGTCGCTCCTGGCGGGCCTCCGCCGCGCCCGGGACCGGTCGTCGTCGAAGGGGATGACCTTGGCGTCCGCCATGGCGATCTGGGCTCCTATTCCGCGGTCGTTGAGGTCGGTTCGGGCGCGAGCCGCTCGGCGAGCCGGTCCACGGCCCCCGCGAGCAGCTCCGGCGGCAGCAGCCCCGGCCCGCGGCTGTCCGCGAAGTCCGCGAAGGCCTCCGCGGTGGTGCGGCGCGGCGAGAAGCCGAGGGTCTCCCGCATCTGGACGGTCGACACCACCCGGCCGTGCGTGAGGAGCCGGATCTGCTCCGGCGAGAAGTCGGTGACGCCGACCGTACGCAGCGCCTGCCCCACCCAGGTGACCGCGGGCAGCAGCACCGGCACCGTCGGCCGTCCGAGCCGCCGCGCGCACTGGGACAGCAGCAGCACGCCGTCACCCGCGATGTTGAAGGTGCCGCTGTTGAGGGTGGCCCGGCGCGGCTCGCGCGAGGCGAGCTCCAGGACGTCGATGACGTCGTCCTCGTGGACGAACTGCAGCCGCGGGTCGTAGCCGAAGACCGTCGGCAGCACCGGCAGGTCGAGGTACTCGGCCAGCGGGGAGTCCACCCGCGGTCCGAGGATGTTCGCGAACCGCAGCACGCACACCGCCACGTCCGGGCGACGCCTGGCGAAGCCCCGTACGTATCCCTCGACCTCCACCGCGTCCTTCGCGAACCCGCCGCTCGGCAGCGACTTCGCCGGCGTCGTCTCGGTGAACACCGCCGGGTCACGGGGCGCGGAGCCGTACACGCTCGTGCTGGACTTCACCACCAGCCGCTGGATCCGGGGCGCCTTCTGGCACGCGCCGAGCAGCTGCATGGTGCCGATGACGTTGGTCTCCTTGACCGACGTACGGCCGCCGGAGCCCAGCGCCGTCCCGGTGACGTCCATGTGCACGACGGTGTCCACGTCGTACCGGGCCAGGACCTTGGCGACGGCCGGCTGCCGGATGTCCGCCCGGACGAACTCGGCCGCGCCGAGCGGATGCGGCGAGGGCACCGCGTCCAGGGCGATCACGCGCTCCACGTCGGGGTCCCGCTGGACGCGCCGGACGAAACGCGCACCGAGGTGCCGGGCCGCACCGGTGACGAGCACGACCTTGCCCAAGAGAAGCGCCTTTCGTCGGTCTTCCATCGGTGTTCCGCTGACCGCCACCGTAGCGCCTCCACATTTCGGCGCAATAAAAGCGTGGCCCTCCACCGGAAAACGGTGAAGGGCCACACCTGGCGCTGTACGCGGTCGTCGCCGCGTCGCTTACTTCTTGTTGCGACGCTGAACGCGCGTGCGCTTGAGCAGCTTGCGGTGCTTCTTCTTGGCCATCCGCTTACGCCGCTTCTTGATAACAGAGCCCACGACTACCCTCGCTCACTACTCGGAACATCCCCGCGCCAGCGGGGATCGGTGCGGGGCGTCTGGGCCCACACGACCTACGAGGGGCTAGCCTACCGCCCCGAGCGACCGGCTCGTAAACCGAGGGCGGCATCGGGCTTCCGGCCCGCTTTCCGGCCGCGCGCCCGCTACGCGGTCGCCACCCCCACGAACGACTCCCTGAGGTATTCGTGCACCGCCTGTTCGGGCACCCGGAAGGACCTGCCCACCCGGATCGCGGGCAGATGACCGCTGTGCACCAAGCGGTACACGGTCATCTTCGAGACGCGCATCACCGAGGCGACCTCCGCCACGGTCAGGAACTTCACCTCGTTGAGAGGCCTGTCGCCAGCAGCCATGACCCACCTGTACCTTCCGCCGCGACGCCCACCGGCTTCCCCTCCGGTGACTCTTCGTCGCCGAGCGCTCACGCCCAGAGTAGGGGCGGGTGGTACGAGTGGGGAAGAGGAGCAGCCATCGGCCGTTTACCGTGACAGACACGCTCGATTGAGTACATAGCGAGTGAGTGGACGGTAGTAGTCCGAGCGAACGCCGTCATCAAGCGGAACGGCGACCGACACCTGCCCCTCCGCCTCTCCCACGAACAGCGCGGGATCGTCCGTGTCGGCGAGCCCGATGGCCTCGATACCCAGCTGACCTGCCCCGCAGACCCAGCCGTGGTCCCCCACCACCAGCTCCGGAAGCGGCCCGCCGGCCTCGAGCGCGCTCTCCAGGGCCGCCCTAACCGGCAGCGGCGAGTGCGTGTGCGCCCCTGGCTCGCGCCCTGCGGGCGGCAGGTCCGCATCTCGCACCAGCGCGACGCCCCGTACGTAGTCCAGGAGGTGCGTGCGTACGCCGAACCGGGTCGTTATGTCGACACATCGCCCCTGCGCCGGGGTGAGAACAAGACATCCCGCCGCCGACAAAGCGTCTGCGAGGGCGGCGTAGAAACCGAGCAGCCGGTGCGGATGCCCCGTCCCGAAGAGCACCGGAGCCCGCCGCCGCGCCGCCGCCGCCAGCCGCTCCGCGAACGCCGCGAGCGCGCCGAGCGTTCGCTCCGGATCGATCACGTCCGGCCCCGAGCGGTGCTCCGGGTCGTCCGACACCCCGCACTTGTCCGCCATCAGGCGCAGCAGTTCACCCTCGTCCCAGCCCCACGCCGGATCGAGCCCCAGCGTCACCCGCGGGTCGCGAGCGGCGAAGAGCCGGTAGCTCCGCAGGCTCACCTCCCGCGAGGTCGCCACGGTCCCGGCCAACCCGGCCGCCAACAGATGCGCCCGCAGCGCCCCGGTACTCAGCACCCTGCCGATGCTGCCGGAACGACCCTGCAGTGGGGTCAAAACCCGTTGGATGACGCACAGTCGGCGTAACGGCCACCCGCGCCGTACGCGCCGCCCGTACGAACGGATCAGGCCAGCGAGGGGTCGGGCCAGCGACGGGGCGGGCGAGGGATGTCGGTCAGGCCGGCTGGCTGGCTGGTCCGGCGGACCGTCAGGCCAGCAGTCCGCGCAGCGGGAAGACCGCGCGTCGCGTCGCGAGCACCGCCTGGTCCAGCCGGTCCGCCGGGTCGTAGCCCTCCGCCCAGTCCCGCCAGCCGACCGGCCACCGCCCGTCCGTCATCCGCAGCGGACCCGGCTGCCGCGTCCGCGCGTACACCTCGTCCCGCCACGAGGCCGGGATCACCGACTCCGGATCGATCGGAGCGTGCGCCGCGATCCCCACCAGATGCGTCCACGACCGCGGTACGACGTCCACCACCGCGTACCCGCCGCCGCCGAGCGCCACCCAGCGCCCCTCGGCGTACTCGTGCGCCAGCTCGTGACACGCCTCCTGCACCGACCGCTGCGCGTCCAGCGACACCGCCAGATGGGCCAGCGGATCCTCGAAGTGGGTGTCCGCGCCGTGCTGCGTCACCAGCACCTGCGGCCGGAAATCGGCGAGCAGCTCCGGCACCACCGAGTGGAACGCCCGCAGCCACCCCGCGTCCCCGGTCCCCGCCGGAAGCGCCACGTTCACCGCGCCGCCCTCGCCCGCGCCGGCCGCGCCCGTCTCCTCCGGCCAGCCGGTCTGCGGGAACAGCGTGCGGGGATGCTCGTGCAGGGAGACCGTCAGCACCCGCGGGTCGTCCCAGAAGGCCGCCTGCACCCCGTCCCCGTGGTGCACGTCCACGTCCACATACGCGACCCGCTCCGCGCCCAGCTCGAGGAGCCGCGCGATCGCCAGCGCCGCGTCGTTGTAGATGCAGAACCCGGACGCCGCACCCGGCATCGCGTGATGGAGACCGCCCGCGAAGTTCACGGCGTGCCCGGCCTCCCCGCGCCACACCGCCTCCGCCGCGCCCACCGACTGCCCGGCGATCAGTGCCGACACCTCGTGCATCCCCGCGAATGCCGGATCGTCCACCGTCCCCAGCCCGTACGCCTGGTCCGCCGACCTCGGGTCCGCCGAGGCCGCCCGCACCGCCGCCACGTAGTCCTCGCGGTGCACGAGCCGCAGCGTCGACTCCCCCGCCGGCTTCGCGGACACCACGTCCACCGCCCGGTCGAGCCCGTACGCCCGCACCAGGCCCATGGTCAGCGCGAGCCGCACCGGGTCCATCGGGTGCTCGGACCCGAAGTCGTACCCCGTGACAGCTTCATCCCACATCAACAGTGCGCGGCCGCTCATGCGAGCCACCGTATCGGGCCTTCTCCGGCCCGAACGACGTGGCATACACCACCGTCACCAGGACCAGCACCATCGGCACCAGCATCGCCCCGCGGTAGCTCCACGCGTCACCCAGCGCACCCACGAGCGGCGATCCGATCAGGAAACCCACGTAGTTGAAGACGTTGAGCCGTGCCACCGCCGCGTCGCTCGCCCCCGGGAAGAGCCGCCCGGCCGCCGCGAAGGTCTGCGGCACGACCACGCTCAGCCCGAGCCCGAGCACCGTGAACCCGGCCATCCCCGCCCAGGCCCCCGGCGCCACCGCCACCACCGCGAACCCGACCGCCGCGAGCACCGCACCGGCCCGCACCACCAGGACCGCCCCGAGCCGCCGCACCCCGAAGTCCCCGACGGCCCGCCCGAGCAGCGTCGTCACCATGTACGCGTTGTACGGCACGGTCGCCAGCTCCTCCGAGCTGTGCAGCACGTCCTGGAGGTACTTCGCCGACCAGTTGGAGACGGTCGAGTCCCCGATGTACGCGAAGGTCATCACCATGCACAGCGGCAGCAGCATCCGGAAGGCGACCCCGGACGCCCCTTCCGTTCCCGGTGCGCCGACGGACGCGGGCCCCCGCGCCTCCCCGGTCTCTCCCGCCTCCCCGTCCACGTACCAGCGGCTCCCGAGGAGCGCGGCCGGCAACAGCAGGGCCACCACCGGCAGATAGGAGACGAAGAGCGAGAGGTGCCAGTGCGCCCCGGCCCAGGCGAGTGACGCACCGGCGATGCCGCCGAGGCTGTACGCGGCGTGGAAACCGAGCATGATGCTCCGGCCGTACGCCCGCTGGAGGCTCACGCCCAGCATGTTCATGGACGCGTCCAGCGCGCCGACGGCCAGCCCGAACACGCCCAGCGCGACGGCCGCCGTCCACAGCTCCGAACCGGCCCCGACGGCCAGCAGCGCCAGGAGGACGACGGGCTGCGACCACCGCAGCACCGCGGAAGGGCCGACCCGCGCCACGATCTTCTCGGTGCCGACGCTGGACACCCCGGCCAGCACGGGCACGGCGGCGAGGAAGACGGGCAGCAGCCCGTCGGATATCCCGTACCGGTCCTGGATCGCCGGTATCCGGGTCACGAGCAGGGCGAAGGTGACCCCCTGCACGAAAAAGCCGACCGCCAGGGATCCCCGCCCACGCCGCAACCGCGCATCCGTCATGGCGGCACAGCGTAGGGCCGGGACCTACCGCTGGGTAGATGGATCACAGACCCAAAATCGACGGCAGCTCCCGCATGGAGCCGAAGAACCCGGCGGCCCCGGCGAGCTTCGCCTGGGGCGTCATCGCCGTGAACCCGTACACGTCCATCCCGGCGGCGACGGCTGCCTGGACGCCGAGCCCGCTGTCCTCGACCACCACGCACCGCTCGGGCGCCACGCCCATCCGTTCGGCGGCGTGGAGGAAGAGGTCGGGCGCCGGCTTCCCGCGGCCGACGTCATCGGCGCTGAACACGACCCCGTCGGGGAAATGGACGTCGAGCCCGGTCTTCCGGTGCCCGACGCGGATCCGCTCATGACTCCCGGACGACGCCACGCAGTACGGAACGCCTTCCGCGGCCAGCTTCTTGAGCACGTCGGCGGCCCCGGCGACGGCCTCCAGCTCGCGCTCGAAGGCGGCGAACACGCGCCCGTGGAAGACCGCGTCGAACTCCGCCGGCAGCCGCTGCCCGCTGCGCTCCTGGACGAGCTCGTGAATCCGGTGCATCGCCGACCCCATGTAGTCCCGCACGGACTCCTCGTAGGTGGTGGGATGCCCGAGCTCGGTGAGGTAGGCGGCGAGGAGGCGGTTCGAGATGGGCTCGCTGTCGACGAGCACACCGTCGTTGTCGAAGATGACCAGGTCATGATTCATGACCTGAGCCTAAACGCAGAAAAGCCCCGCACCATAAGGTGCAGGGCTTTCCCACAATGATTGTTCGGCGGCGTCCTACTCTCCCACAGGGTCCCCCCTGCAGTACCATCGGCGCTGAAAGGCTTAGCTTCCGGGTTC
>NZ_JBHXFE010000034.1:0-96438 GCF_042722475.1 Streptomyces sp. NPDC127092 | reverse complement strand
GTTCGGCGGTTCGTGGTGGGTGGGGTTTTTTTTTCCCCCCCCGACGACCGGCCCCCCTTGGGGCCGTTTCTCTGGTTGTTTTCCGACCCCCCTCGCCCGAAACCCAGCCGGGCTTCCCCCGCCCTCTGGGGCGGGGGCAAGTGCGTACGACGGGCCGTAGGACCGTCGTACGCGATAGCTTGCTCCGCCAGGAGCCGTCGTGGGGTCACGCTGCTGTCCGGCGGCGGTCACCGCCGGGTCGTCGGTGTTCACCGGCTCGTCTCCGGGTCCTGCTGCTGGATTTCGCGGACGAGTTCCTCGATCCAGTCCATGGCGAGGACCGGGTGGTGGAGGGTCCAGGGGCGATCGTGCTGCTCTCGTTGCACGATCCAGGTGGTGTCGGGGCCGGACTGGGCGCGGTGGAGGTGGCCGCGCTGGTGAAGGACCGTCAGCCAGGAGTCGACTTCGGCGGGAGTGGCCGGGTGGGTGCGCATCGGGTGTTCTCCGCTTCTGCTCTGGAGGGGTATGGCGCGGGTGTCCGGGGCGGGTGACCGGCTGAGGTGACCGGCTCGGTCACCCGCTCCCTGGCGTCCGGTCAGTTCCGGCTGGAGGTGACCGGCTGTCCGTGCTGGGCGCGGAGCTGGGCCATCAGGGCGGTCAGGGTGTCGCTGGAGAGCGGGATCTGCTGACCGCGGATCGCCTGGGCGACCACCTTGCGGGTCAGCTTGTCCTCGGCCCTGACCGCTGACCGGGCGATCTTCAGCAGTTCCTCGGTGTCCGGGTCGGGCCGTCGGTCACCGGGTGTCCGGGCCTCTCGGTCAGTGACCGGCGGCGGCGTGACCGGTGGGGTGGCGCCCGCCGCCGGGCTGTCTTGGTTGCCGGTGACCGGGGCGGTGTCGGCGGGGCGGTCAGTGACCGGCCGAGCCGAGTCCGACTGTCCGGGCAGGTCAGCGGCCCCGTGCGACTGGCCTCCGTCATCGGTGACCGGGTTGCTGCTGCCCACCGGGGCCCTGTCCCCGGTCAGTGACCGGGAGGCAGGAGCCTGCTTTCCCAGGGACAGTGGCGGCCGGCCGGTGAGGGCGGTGACCGGCTGACCGGCCTTGACCTGACCGACCGCCGACCGGCTCTGACCGATCCGGTCAGTCCGGGTGACCTCCACGGCGTCGCGCCGGTCACCCTGACCCGGGTAACCGGGGTGACCGAGGTCCTCGCGGTCACTGCCCTTGACCGGCCCCCGGGCGATGAGGATGTAGAGGTGGACCGCTCCGGCCAGGGCGAGCGGGGCGATGGTGGACAGCACCGCGACCACCGTGTCCCCGAGCCGGAGGCCGGTCCCGGCGGCCGCGTCCTCGTTGAGCCGCACCGCGTGGAGCGCGTTGGCCCAGATGCTGGCGGCGGTGGCAGTGCCGAAGAGGGTCCAGACGTAGAGCCGGGCGCGCAGCGGCGCGTCGCGGAGGACCAGGAGCGCCCGGACGCCGTAGGCGATGAACCCGTCGATCACCAGGGGGAAGAGGTAGGTGAGGAAGCCTCGGATGTGGATGGCGACGGCCATCTGCTGCAGCGCGTCGTACGACAGCGCGCATCCCGCGCCGCCGAGGGCGATGACGACCGCGCGGTCCCAGCCGGATATGTGCGCCGTCTTCGGCGCGGTCATGGCGGTCACGCCGCCGTCCCGAAGTCGTCGCGGCCCAAGCGCTCGCCGCCGGACTCAGACGAGGCGGTGGCTGTCGCGGGCTGGTTCAGGTCTCGGTTGCGTAGGGCGCGGCGGAGTTCGCGGTACCGCTTCTGGGCGTGCTCCTCGCTGATCTTGAGGAGCCAGGCCAGGCGCTGCTCGGTCACCCCGTGGCGGTAGGCGGCGCGGATGACCGCGCGGCGCTCGGCCTTGGTGAGGTGGATGTCGCGACCGGCGATGGTGTCGTTGACGCGGCTGTAGTCGAGGCGGTGGGCGATCTTCTCGTGCAGTGGTCCGCGCTCCTCTTCGGTCAGTCCGCCTCGGATGCCGTCGGTGTCACCGGCTTCCAGGGCGGCGTCCAGGCAGGTGCGGCGGACCGGGCACTGGCCGCACATCGCCTTCGCTGCGGTGATCTTGTCGGTCTCGTCGGGGTCCGGGAAGAAGATCTCGGGATCCACCGGGTTGTACTCGGTGCTCTGGCAGACGGCCTGGTCTCGCCAGGTGTGGTCGCCGAGCGACCGGTGGCGGACAGGGCTGTGCGTCGTGCTGGTCATGCGGGTGCTCCGATCGCTCTCCGCGGGCAGGGGCGTCGGCGGAGAGGTGCGCTGGGTCGGGGAAGGCTCGGGGCGGCGCGCAGCAGGCGTGGCCCGGCGCGGTGGCCTGGGGCGGGTCAGGCCGCGAGACGGTGTCGTCTGCGGTCGACCTGCTCGAACTCGACCCGGGTGGTCATCTGTGCGAGCCGGGAGGCGACCCGGTCGCCGAGGTGGGCCCGGAGGTCCCTGATCGCCAGGTTGGTGGTGATCAGGGTTGGGAGCTCGTAGTTGTACCGGCGGTTGATCAGCCGGTACGTCACTACCTCGACCCACTCGCTGGCCTTGGCCGCGCCGAGGTCGTCGATGATCAGCAGCGGGCAGCGGCTGACGGTGGCCAGCTCCCGCTCGCTGTCGGCTCCGGGACGGGGCCGCAGGTCGGCGTACAGGTCTGCGGCGGTGGTCGCGCGCCAGCGCACGCCGACTCCGCTCTGTACCAATCGCCGGACCGCGCCGTACGCCTGATGTGTCTTGCCCGCGCCGACGACGCCGGCCATCAGCAGGCTGGGGCCGGTAGTGACCTGTCGCCTGGCTCCCTGGTTGGGAGCGACGGCGGCCCCGGCGACGGTCCGGACCCAGGCCAGGACCTGGGGGTGGTCGGCAACGGCGGCCCGGTAGCGCGGGGGCATCCCGGCCGACAGGGCCTCCAGCGGGGAGACGGTCTCGGACTCCTGGGCCGGTGCGGCGCCGGGGTCGATGTTGCGGGCGGCCAGGATCCGGGCCATCCGGTCCAGAGTGCCCTCGCCGAGAGTCTGCGGTTCGCGGTGACGGGTGCGCATCACAGCTCCTCGGCGTAGGCGGCAGCGGCGTTGGACGGGTTGGTCCACGCCTGATGGGCGGGCACGTTAGGCCGGATTCCCGGCCGCGCCAAACCTGCGGGGCACGCGTTCATGGCCTCGTTGACCATGCTGGTCAGCACGCTCGGGTGCTTGGGGTTGGCCGCGAAATTCGCCAGCCCGGCCCTGATGTGCTCCGGCGCGATGCCCTCGCCCAGGAGCTTCTTGGTGATCCGGCCGAGGTGTCCGATCACGTCGCTGGGTGGGCGCTCGTCGCAAGCGGCGACGTACTCGCCGACGAGTTGGTTGGCCGAGACGCCGGCGGCGGGCGCCGTGCGCCCCGTAGGGACAAGAGATCCAGGATCCAAGATCCTAGATCCAGGCGCCGAGACCTCTCCGAGGCTTCGGGGAAGGTTCGGGGAGTGCTCGGAGAATGCCTCCTGACCTGCACTCTTCGTTCCGGGCTGGCTAAGGGCACCGCCCCCGTTGTCGGCGGCTTCCTGCCGGTCGGCGGAGACCCCACCCCTGTGTCCGGGAGGCGTCGAGGTGGTCTTGGCGGGCAGGTCGAGGTCTCGGGGAGCGCTCGGCGAGGTCTCGGCGAGTCCTCGGGGAGCAGTGGACGAACCCTCGGTCCGCTTGGTGCAGGTGCCCTTGCAGGGGGCGCACCGGTCGGCGGCCTGGTGCTGCGGGCAAGACGGCAGGCGCGACTGGCTCGGCTTGTCGATCTTCTGATGGTCGGACCAGGTCACGATGTGGAGGTAGCGGCGGCCGTCGCAGCCGGTGTACCGGCAGATCAGACCGGCGGTCGCGAGCTGGTGAAGGTCGTCTTCGACGTGGACCGAGGTGTGCTCGGCGCGGAGGGGCCAGAGGAGCCCGGCGATGATCGCGGCGTTGTCGCGGTGGCGACCGTGGTCGTCAGCCTGGGTGAGCAGCCCGAAGAAGGTCCGCTCTGCCTCGACGCGCACTTCGGCGAGCGACTCGGAGACGAATGCCTCCGGCTTGATGGTTCGTATCCGCGCCATGTCAGCGGCCCCGAACGGCGGCGGTCAGGCCGCTACGGGTGAGGGTGGCGTCGGCGAGGTGGAAGGTGTGCGGTCGCGTCCAGTCCGCCTCCGGCCAGGGCCTCAGGATCCAGCGGCCCGCGACCCTCGCGGCGGTACGGCCCAGATCCATGGTCTTCCCGGCCTCGTCCTTGACGACGGCGTGCAGGTGGGGCCACCTCTGCTTCGGGTCGTTGACGCTGACCCGCATGGTGGCCGCGCCCGCGACCATGCCCGCGAGCTGGGCAGCAAGGCGGCGCTGGCGGCCAGCGTCCGGGCAGGCCGGGGTTCCGATCGGCATGGCGAGCATGCGATACTCCGTTTTTCGTAGGAGCGCGGTGCGGCGGTTCTCGTGCAAAAGCCCCGCCGCCCGCGTGATGTGTATGGGCACCTCTCGGGGCGCCAACCCGGCGCTTGGGAGTTGGTAGCTCCCGGGCGCCGGTTTCTTCGTTTCCGAGCCACGTCACGGACCATGCGTCCGCATTCGTCCCACCTCCTCATCTGCTCGTTGCGTCTCTCCCCAGGTCGCCGCCCTGGGAGGGACGACGAACATAGGTAGACACCTGCGGCAAGTCCACCCGTGACTCCCTACAGGTCGCACAGGGATCGCGACAGCCGGCGTCGGGGGTCCCCGACCGGCCGGCAACGACTGGACCGAACCCGACGGCGCGTTGCGCGAGTGGTCACGACAACGCAACGTGCATAGAGGTCCCCGAGGGCTGGCACCATAGAGAGCCGGAGCCCGGCCAGCAGGTGCGATACGGAAACGTACGCCAGTTGCAGAAATGTATCAACCCTGGGCTACAGTTGCCCCAGAGGCCGCCACCACCGGCCCGGTCACCACCCCGCAGGAGTTCATGTGCCACGTCAGTTCGACGGCAGTCGAGTGCGCGCTGTCCGGCGGGGCAAGGACCTCCATCAGAAGGAATTGGGCGAGATGGTGGGCGTCAGCGCCCCCACGGTCGCGCGATGGGAGAGCGGACAGGACTTCCCCAAGGGTGAGAAGCTCCCCGCAATTGCAGCGGCGCTCGGTCAGTCGCTTGATGTCCTTTTCCCTCACGACGGCCCGCCGGACCTGCAGCTCCTGCGCTGCGACGCCGGCCTCAGCGTCGCGCAGGCCGCTGCGATCATCGGCGCGAGCCGCGTGCCGGTGAGCAACGCCGAATCCGGCCGGCGCCGGCTCAGTGATGCTTACGTACAGCCGCTCGCCCAGGCGTACGGGGTGACCGAAGAGGAGTTGCTGGCCGCCCAGGACCGCTCGTTCGGGCTTCGCCCCAGGGCCTCGCGTGACGAGCATGCGTCCGCACCCAGCACGGTGGGAGAGAAGATCAACTATCTCCTGGAGCACGGGTACGTTGGCCAGGAAGCACCCTCCGATGAGGAAATTGCGCGGATCGTCAACGAGCATGCGGGCGTGGCGGCCGTCACCGCCGACGGCATCGCCGCCCTTCGCGCGGGCATCACGACGGAGGCTTCTGATGTGGTGCGTGCCGGCCTAGCTGCGGCGCTTCAGGTTGACGCGGCCCTGTTTCAAGATGATGCCGAGGTCGACCCTGCGGCCCGCGAATTCCTGGAGGCACTCCGCTTCCTCGGCTCGATTCACCGAGGGCAGATCCTCGGCTTGGCTGCCCGCGGCAACGGCGGGGGCCTGTCTGCCGAGATGATGGCCAAGATCAACGAGCTCGTCGGAGAGCTGAAGCACAAGCTGCCAGAGGTGCAGGACGGGGAGTGACGCCGTCAGCGAGCGCTCCCCGGGGACTGGTTCCTAAGGCTCTGCCGCTCTGCCGGCTCAGCGTCTGACGCGGATCGTCGACCCTGCGTGGACCAGGTCGGTACGAGCCATTCCCGGCAGCCGCGTCAGTGGCTGACAACAGTGAAGGGACTACGGGCGATACCCATTACCGGGTATCGCCCGTAGTCCCTTCACTGTTCTTGTTCCCAGCGCTCGAACGCGGGGGCGAGGCACCCTGCGCGTCCGCTGCGGCCGCGACAGGCAGTGGACGCCCCGGCACGGCTGACGCCCGGGCTAAGACGCCGTGAGGTCCACGCCGAGCAGCTCGGAGAGAGTGGCCACCGTCTGGTGGGGGTCCTGGTTGTGCACCCCCGCGATGCCGAGCTGTTCTGCTGCCCGGACGTACGCTTCGGTGTCGTCGACGAAGACGCACTCCTCGGCCGGCAGATCCATGAGCTTGAGCGTGATCTCGAAGAGCTCGGGGTCAGGCTTGCGCAGCAGGTGCTGCTCGGAGATCACCACAGCGTCGTACAGCCGCTCGAGCTCGTAGCCGTCGTACAGGTCCCAAGGGGCGAGCCCCACACTGTTGGACAGGATGCCCACCTTGATCCCGGCCTGCCTCGCTGCGGCTGCGGCATTGATCATCAGCGGCTCGGGGCGAAGGTCGCCGAAGATGCGGCCCATCAAGTTGTCAGCCGGCACGCCCAGCATCTTGCCGGCGAACTCGTTCCACTCGGTCTGGGAGACCGTTCCGCGCTCGAGGTCGCTCGTGATCCGGACACCCTCCTCGTCCTTGTACAGGGCCGTGAGGCAGGCACCCTGCGGGAGGCCCTCGCGCTGCTCGAACGCGAGCACTGCAGGCAGCAGCGGAGTGGTGAGAACGCCTCCGAAATCGAGGATGAGGCCCGTGCGGCGGTTGGACATGCGAGAACTCCAGATTGCTGAGATTTCGGACGCCCATCCAGACCGGATAGCGTCACTGCCCGGCTACATGTGGCGACGGGAGTAGAAGTGCGTCGCAGGCCGGGGTGCACTTACGAGGCGGAGCAAGACCTATCAGTCCGCATGACCACGGTACCAGCCCAGTTCATGCGGCGGACGGTGCCAAATCTCACGCACCGACCTAAGCAAGATCGCCATTCAGGCTGGTTTCGCTCTCTGAGCAATAGGGTCTGAACCGAGAAATCCGACTGAGAAAGCTGATAATGGGTTAGCGACCCGGTTGGGATTCCACCTCCATGGAGCGCAGGAGAAGCTCCCGAGCTTGATCCGTGCTGATGTGTGAGTAGGCAGTGCTGACTCTCGCAAGCCACGCCGCTTCGCTATCGGTGTCAACGAACGGTTTCTCCCTCAGAGGGGCAGTGGCGTACAGGTTGGCTTGCGTGGTGTCAGCGGCCTGGAGTGCGGCCTTAATCCAGAGCGCTTCCGCGGCCGGCTCAGGGTCGGGATGCGACGCGGTCATGTCCTCGGCGGCGAACATCAAGTCTCGCGGAGCGTAATAGCGCAGCTTCTCGCAAGCGTCAGCGATGTCCTGAGTCCATCGGTCCAGGCGAACATCGATGGGGATGCGTATGTGCCGGAGTTCCGCGAGGCGCCGCCCCGGTGGATACAGGCTCGTTCCGGGAAACGCATCCACCAGGTCGAACCAGAGTGGGTAAGTCCTGTGAAGGGTGCGCCAAGTTCTCCATCTGGCCGCTGCCGCGCGGGTGGTGGGAATGCTCGCACCTACGGCAACGATCAGGAAGAGCAGGTTCATCCAGATCGCCGTGGCGTCTACAAGAAGCCGGACCCTGGAGGGACTTAGAGGGAACGCAACCGCAGCCCAAAGGATGGTGATGCGCGCGACTGTGTGGGTCAGCCCCATCCACATGGAAATCCCCATCAAACCCAGCCCAATGCGCATGCTCGTGTTCTCGACCCGTCGCGCTGCCCTCGTCCACTGGTAGCCGCAAACTGCGGTCGTGATGAGCGGGAAGAAGTAGAACACGGTCATGTAGACCGCGACCCCCCATTGCCCAGCGTGGTCGATCAAGAAGTTTTGACTCGGCTTGTCGCGGTCCACCACGGTGAAAAATAGGACCGTGAGCAGAATGACGCCCATCAGTCCCGTCCCGTAGGAGGCGCGGGCGATCCGGCGGGAGACCGCTACGTGCCGAGGTACGACTGTCTCCGAGCTCTTCCCGTAGCTGGTGGCGACGTAGGTCAGGGCCGCGATGATCGCCGCGGTACTGGCAAAGTGCCTGAGCAGGGCACTCAGGTCCACGACTGGAATGCGATCCACCGCATCCATTACTGCTGGCGTGTAAAGCCAGAGGGCTACGGCGAATCCCGTATAACCGCCCCAGAGTGCCCGGCGGTGGGCGTCGGCGTACCGAACTGCAGGGAATCGCCATACGGCGATGAGGGTCATCACAGCCGCAGTAAGGTATTTGATGTAGTCGAACACGTAACCAGTGGGTATCTGTGCCGGCTGCACGTTTCGCCGGCCCGGAAGGCCAGTCGGCCGCAACCTTGATTGCCAATAAGTGGACTGCGCGATGCGGCGGAAGTCGTAAGGCCGGGAGCTGTGCCTCAGTGGTCGCCAGTCGATCGCGGCTAGAGTCGGCGCCGCGGTGGAGCAGCGACTGGGTGAGCAAGTGAATGCTCCAAGAGGCTGACCATGTCATCTCCCGTGAACGACTGACGGCGCGCCAGCCGCTTGATCAATGAAGCCGAAAGCTCGGCCTGCTTTTCCTCGGGGCTGCCAAAATCCACGCGCCCCTGGACCAGGGCCGACGGGAAACGTCGAAGGACTTCCTGACGAATGCGCTCAGGGACGTAGCGCTCGATCTCTGCATCCGTCAGGGAGGTTCCGTGGTTCAGCCATTCATGCGCGAGCTCATGGAGAATGATGTGCTCAGTCTGATTGCGACTTGAACGGCGGCGATAGAGGATGATCGTGAACTCCGGCGCTTTGACCCGGAGGCCACATGCCGTGCCCAGGCCCCCGTCGGCGTCATCCAGTGGCACTAGCCGAATCTGGCGACCCAGCGCGCCTTCCATATTCCGCACCAGCGCCTCGACACTGAAGGGAGCGGGGATAGGAAGATCGACGAGCAGACTCTCGCATTCTTTCACGAGGGCGCGCCGTGAAGGGTCCCTACGCCAACGCATCGCCGCTCCATTGAAATGCCACTGAGGTGTTCACTACCAGCCCGCGAGGCGCTAGCAGCCAGGAGCTTGTGCTTGGGGTGCGCAGCAGTCGACCGACTCACACCGTCTACACCTAATCTTACAAGGAGGAAAGCATGATCCATGCGGAACTGGCGTGTTACGAAGCTCACCCAAGTACGACAGTTCGCAATCTGCACCCCCAAGATCAAAATTTGGTGACGCCGCGTTAATTGAACTTTGAGTGCTCGTGCGGCGCTCCCATTCGGACTAAGAGGCGTTGAACTGGTTGAACAGAGCTCGCCCTGCTCTTCGATCTTCGGGCGCCCTGCGAGAGATGACCGGGTGGATCCGCCGTGTGCACAGTTCGCGACGGATAGCTGGGCGTCCGATGGGGCACCGGCCAAGGCGGGTCTGAGTGCCGTCATCGAGATTGTGGCCCTTCTGCCGCACTTCGAGAACCACTGGAGGGATGACGACGGTGCGTCGTCATCCCGGCGTCTTGTGGGTCGAGTAGCTGTCCAGGGGCAAGTGGACAGGGATCCTTGACCTTGCCAGTGAGGGCGTATTCATCCCAGCAGGCCGAAGGCACGTTCGCCAGCCGCCCGGAGTCGGGCGTGGTCGACGGTTGAACTGCCGATAGCGATCGGTCTGTTCGCGGTGGCGGTGGTACGGGTTGCGGACGGGGGCGCCGGTGCCCCCGCAGGTGCGGTCCGCAACCGGGTTCCTGTCTGGGGTTCTGGTAGCAGCAGCTTCAAGATCAGGAGGCGGTCAGTCGAGCGGCTCGACCAGCGCCGCGCGGGACGGCTCCGGGGGAAACACGTGCCCGTAATACCGCGTGTCCCGAACGATCAAGCCGTCTTCGTCCAGTTCGAGAACGACAACCACGTGCCAGATGTCGCCCGCGTAGTCGTTGACGCCCTCCAGCACCCACACCCTGCCCTCGCCGGTCACCCGGCGTACGGTGATGTGCGGCGGGACCGGGTACGTCTCCTGCATCCGCCGCATGGCCTCACGCCCCCGAATCCGTTCTCCGGACTGCGGCATCTCCGGGGACCGGATCGCGTACTCCGCTTCGGGCGAAAGCCCCTCGGGACCCTGCGACAACAGCCGCTCAAGTACCCCGCGCATCGACGCCATATCACTCTGGGACACCGCGCGGCGCAGCAACCGCTGGAGCTCCAGGATACCGGTATCGGACATCGTCACCCCCGGCAGCGAGCCTGTTCTCACCGTACGGGCGCGGTAGCGGTTTCGCCTGCGACGGGCCCTCACGCGGATGGAAGCGACGCCGACGGCGGCCACCCCTCGACATGGTCGCACTCGATGCGATCCTGATCCATCCACCCGGCTGGCCATCGAGAACCTCGCCCGCACCGGGATGCGTCGCCGCGAGATGCTCGGCCTCACCGTCGACGCCGTCGTGCGGCCACTCCCCGGTCGCACGCCGGCCGCAGTCGCCGGAGCGACGGATCTGGACCACATGAGGAGGCAGCCCGCTTCCTCCCCCAGTACCACCAGGCCGACCCCCGAGATGGCCAATCTGTTCGAGGTCCTCATCTGCACCGGCATGCGCAAGGGCGAAGCCCTCGGCCTACGCTGGGCATGCGCTGCGCGCTCTCCGCCATAGCCAACAAGCGTCTGTGCAAGAGGATGGCTCATTCTGACCCGAGAACATGTAGTAGCTCTTTGTTGAACAGACACCCGGTGGTATTCCTTGCCTCGCTGTCCCGTGTTGATCACAGTGGGACATGGCCGACCGGGGGGGAAGCGTGCTGGACGATGGCGACGCTGCGGCGAACCGTGACAAGGCTGTCAAGCTCAGGCTGTCCGGAGCCGGTCTGCACTTCCCGTCCCTGCCGAGCCCCAAGAAGCAGGTCTTCGCCTACGACCCCAACGAGTTCGAAGAGTTCGTCGAGGAATGGGTGCCGGCCCTCAACGCCCGCTACGTGCGCGTGGAACGGCACGGCGGTAGCGGGGATCACGGAGTGGACGTCGCCGCCTATCTCACGCCGCAGGCCATGGAGGGCGAGTGGCACAACTACCAGTGCAAGCACTACGGCGACGCTCTCACCTGGTCGAAGGCCGCACCTGAGATCAGGAAGCTTTTCGCCTCAGTCGTACAGAAGCGCTACACACTGCCGAGCCGGTACATCTTCGCCGCGCCGATCATCGGCCGTAGCCTGGTGAAGCAGTTTGCGAGGCCCTCTGATACGCGGGCGAAGTTCCTCGCCGAACTCGCCTCCACCAGGGATCCCGTCATCACCGCGCTCAGCGCCGCCGAACGCGAGAGCGTCGCCAGTCTGGCGCAGAGCACCGACTTCTCCATGTTCGAACCGGTCGACATGGACGAGATGCTCGACCTTCACAAGACGACCCGGCACTGGGCCGACCGGTTCGCCCAGCCGCTCCCCCCGCGCCCGCAGGTCATGAACCCGCCGGCCGAGTACACACCCCTCGAGGCGCGGTACATCCAGAAACTCCTCGACGCCTACCGAGAAGAATGGGGCGAAGAAGCCGACACGCTGGAACGCGTCGCCGAAATCGAGGATGCCCGCGATCACCTCAACCGTCAGCGTGAAGCCTTCTACAGCGCGGAATCCTTGCGCGTGTTCGCCCGCGACGCCACTCCCGAGGGCCACTTCGAAGCCGTTCTCGACGACATCCACGCCATCGTCGTCGAAGTAGCCCGCGGCCGGCACCCCAGTGCCCTTGACCGACTCCAGGCCGTCCTCGTCACGGCCGGCCAGGTGGTGCTCACCGAGACGATCCTCGCCAAGCAGGTGAGACCTCTCGACCGTAAAGGGGTATGCCACCACCTGGCGAACGACGATCGGCTCACCTGGCGCCAGGGAGGTAAGGCATGAACCCGCTCAACAGCCCGCTGGAAGTCGGTGTGCGTGCCTTGGCTCTGCTGGCCGAGAGTCATCCCGAACCCATGGACCTCACCCAACTCGTCGTGCTCGACTACGCCCTTCTGCACAGCGCGGAATTCGACGGCCCGCCGAGCCTGCATCCCGACCTGCCCGCGCGGACCGGAGAGCTGGGCATGAAGCGCCGACTCCTCGAACAGGGACTGCTCGTACTGATCCGCGCCGGGCTGGCCGGCATCGAAGCACACCAGCAGGGCCTGATGTACCGGGCCACGGAACGGGGACCGGCGTTCATCGACATCCTCGAAACACCCTATGTCGACCGCCTGCGCGACCGCGCCGAGTGGGTCGTGCACGAATACGCGCCCCACGTCGAGGTGGACGCCGTCACACGCGACCTCATCAACCGCCCCGCCGACCCACTTCTGCCGCACGAGGTCCACCGTGACTGACCTGAGACTGCTCCACCTCACCTATGCCGGATCAGCCAGGCCTCCTGCGCAAGTCGTCTTCGACGACGACATGACAGTCATCTACGGGGCCTCTGACACCGGCAAGTCGTTCATCGTCGATTCCATCGCCTACATGCTCGGCAACAGCAACCTGACCCTCATCCCCGAAGCCGAGGGCTACAGCCAGATCCTCCTCGGACTGCGCCTGCCGGACGGCAGCCCCCTCACTCTCGTGCGCCGGCCCGACAGCAACTCCGTACAGGCGCACTTCGCCGACCTCAGGGACCTGGTGACCCGCGCCGCGGACCGTCACCTGACAGCCACCCACACCGCACGCAGCACCCGCAGCCTCTCCATGTTCCTGCTGGGCGAGCTCGGGCTGAGTAGTGTGCGCATCCGCAAGAACGAGGCGGGCGGGACTCGCGACCTGATGCTCGCCGACCTCGCACACCTGTCGGTTGTCACGGAAACCCGCATGGTCGACCCGCTCTCCCCGGTCCTGACCTCTCATGCCAATTCGACCAAGACCGCAGCCACCTCGGTGATGAAGTTCCTTCTCACCGGCGAAGACGACCCCGTCGTGGACACGGGTCCGAACCAGGGCCAGCGTCGGGTTCACAAGGGGCAGATCACCCTTCTGGACCAGATCGTTCTCGACCTTACGGGCAAGCTCACCACTCAGGAGAACGAGACGCAGCTGCGCGAGCGGCTGGCACGCATTCAGACCACCATCGACGCGCAGTCCCAGTCCCTGAGGTTCATCGCCGACCGGCACATGAACGCGGTTACCAGCCGCATGCAAACATCCCAGGAACTGGCCGCACTGGACAATCGTCTGGCCGAGGTCACCGACCTCCTCACCCGATTCAGGCTTCTCGAGCAGCAGTACCGCTCCGACCTGGAGCGCTTGGAAACGGTGAGTGAAGTCGGGAGTCTCCTGGGATTCTTCCGCGTGGGAACCTGCGTCTTCTGCGGTGCCGCACCAGAGCACCAACACCCTGGCCACAGCGCCGAGGAGACAACACAGCTCCACGATGCCGTCCAGGCGGAGATGGGCAAGACCACCGGTCTGCTCACCGACCTTCTGCCCACCATCACGGAGCTGGACGCAGAACTGGCCACCCTGCACATGCGCCACGAATCCGGCAGGGCGCGGGCTGCTGACCTCGACGCACAGATCGACACAGCCGAAGGCCAGCTCGCACCCCTGCGAGCACACATGGACGATCTCCTTGCCGCCCGATCCGCCGTGGAGCGAGAGCTGGAATTGCACTCCCGCATCAGCGAACTCGAGAACCGACGCTCTGCCCTCGATGGCGAGGGCGCGGTCGCGACCAGCCGCCCGGCCGAGCACATCCCCGCACGGGTGGTGAACGCCTTCGACAGCTTTCTTAGGGACACCCTCGGTGCCTGGAAGGTGCCCGCTGTCGACTTCGCCGAGTACGACCAGTACACCGCCGACATCCGTGCCGGAAGCCGAGCGCGCGCGGGGCGAGGCAAGGGTGTGCGCTCCGTGCTGCACTCGGCCTTCACCACCGCCCTGGCCCGCTACTGCCACGACCACGACCTCCCGCACCCCGGCTTTGTCGTACTCGACTCCCCGGTCGTCACCTACCGAGAGCCCGTTGGTGAGGACGTCGACATCACCGGACACGTCGTCGACCACTTCTACCGCGACATGGCCACGTTCCCAGGCCAGGCCGTCATCGTCGAAAACGGCGACCCCCCGGACGACGTCCTCCCCCACGTCACCGCCTACCGCTTCACCGGCTCAGCGGAGGGCCGCTGCGGCTTCTTCCCCATCAGCGCCGCACGCCCCCCAAAGGCACCCGACAGCACCGGCACCTAAGAAGCCGACCCCTGACACCGCCTTCCCAAGGTCACGGCCAGAGGTGTGGAAGAAGCCCCGACCTTCGATAGAAGCCATCCCGACCCTCTACGGCAACAGCACATTCCGTCGTCCTACGCCCCGCCCGTCCCCGGACGGTGCTGGGACGCGATGGCTCGCAGTTCGCCGAGCACCGCAGAAATCCCTGCGGTCATGAGGGGCTGTACGGAACTCACCCGGCGCGCATCCCTCCAAACGCCGGCGTTCGGGGTCACGAAGGGTAAGACACTCAATCCGTGATCTTCGAAAGGCGTGTTGATCAAGTAGCGCATGCCGCCGGTTCCGCACAGGTAGCCGTGTGCACCGGTCACGGCGGCGAGGTCTGCGAGCCGTTGCGAGCGCTCCGACCGGGCCGGCAGGCGACTGCTACGCACAATGCGGCCCCGCCACCCCAGCAAACTGAGCAAGACCTTCGTGGACTCCTCAGCGACCTCGGCCATGCTCTCGGTCTCAAGCCGGTGAAGGACTGAGTCCAGTCCGTCGCGGAGCATCGGCCAGTCAGGGCTCTTCGCGTAGTACTGCGTCAACATCTGCGTGACACGGCGACGAGCCAGCCGTGGGTCGACCACAACAGCGTCTCTGATGAGCGTGGCTCGGCCGTGGGGCAGGTGGGTGGGAATCGAGAGCCACTGGAACCGGGACGGGCTGGACATGCTCCCGAGGCGGGCGCGGTGCTGGAAGTCGCGGCGGGCGAACTGGACGTCGTCGAGGACGATCCAGTAGTCCGCCGCGAAGAGCTTCGCGAGGGTGCTCAGCCGGGGGAAGAGATTGGGCTGGTGGATCGCCACCAATCCCCCGGAGGCCGTGTCAGGCGCCGATGAGCCTGCTGGTGAAGCCGGCGCGGATAAGGTCTTCGTACGCGGCATACACGTTCTCCGGGACGTCCTGCTCGATCGCGAAGCCCTGCTTCGGATACTCGATGATGCGCTGGAGGTCGCCGACGAGCATGTCGATGACGAGCTTCTCGTCGCCGATGCTCTTCCGGTAGTCGTCGAACTCCATCGGTTCGGAGGCGCACAGCACTTCGACCTCGGGCCACAGCTTGCGGGCGGTGGCGAAGGAGCGCCGCTCCATGTACGGCTTGGAGACGAGGAGCACCGCCTTCGGGTTGATGCCGGCGGAGACGAGGAGCTCGTGGGACAGCTCGATGTTCTGCCCTGTGTTGCCTGCGTTGGGCTCGACCAGGATCGCGCTGTCCGGGACGCCCAGCGTGAGGGCGTGCTCGCGGAAGTGGACGGCTTCGCCGCGGGGGAAGACCTTCGCGGTGGTGGGGCTGTTGCCGCCGGTGAATACCAGGGTGGGGAACAACCCGGCGCGGTACAGCTCGGCGGAGAAGGCAGCGACGCCGAGGTCGTGACTGCCCAGGCCGATCGCGACATCGACGGGACGCAGCTCGTGACCCATCTGATGGTAGTCCCAGACCAGCTTGGCATTGCGGATCTGCTCGTCGTTGATGGCCGGCTGGTTGTCGGTCACTCGCTCGTCTCCCTGGTCAACGTGGTAAAGGGCTGGCTGGCCCATCGGCCGTCCTCCGGATGTCCGTGATGCTGCGGAGCTGGTGGGTCAGGCCGTACTGGGCCGCCCGCTTGGCAGCGTCGTCGAGGACGCGTAACCCATCATCCAGGGTCGCGCGGTCGGAGAGGAGGATGTGCCCGTACGCGGTGTCCAGCCGTACCCGCTGCATGGGCGCGTCGGTGATGCCTGTGCTGCGAGCCAAGTCGATGAGGCGAAGGGCTGCGTCGAGATTTCCGGTACCGCGGTGGGCCAGGGCGAGCTTCTGCTGTGCGACGGACCAGTCGTCCTGCTCGGCAAGGCCCTCGAACTCGCGGATGGCTTCCTCCATCACCCGTACCGCGTAATCATGGTTGCCGTCCTTGCTGAGCGCGGTGCCTACCCAGAGGCGCGCACGAGCACGATCCCTTGGGGATAACCGCTCATCGATCGCAAGGTCCTCGTACTGGCGGGCCGCTGTCTCCAGGGCGCCGGACATCTCGGTAACGACCGCGAGGGACAGGTCGAGCTGCGCCACACGGCGCGGAATCTGCAACTCGGTGTAGAGCGTACGTGCGTTGGCGTAACACCGCTGGGCGGAGAGCGGGCCTACGACTGCCCCTTGGTCCCTCTTGAGATCGCCTTGCAGGGCGACGGAGCGGGCGAGGAGGTAGGTGCCTCGCTCGTCCAGCTCCGAGGGCTGATAGCTGGACGACCATCGTCGAAGCAGGTCGTCGGCGAACGCGAAGTTCTGGTGGGACAGCGCGACGACCGCACGTTCGAGGTCGTCCGTCCAGGACTCGTACTCCCAGGCCCGAGGTCGAGGGATGGTGACGCGCGCCGTTTCGCCGGCGAGGCGTCCCCCCTCTCCCTCGGAGAGCTTCGCGAGCTCCGTCTCGAATCGCAGATGGGTTGCGGCATCGGACCGGGCCAGCGCCGTGTCGAGGATGGCCTGGCTTTCGGTGTTGGGCCGCCGCTTGTCCCGGTACTTCTCCCAGTTGCTGATGGTGTTGACCGCAATGCCCAGGTGCTCAGAGTAGCGGCGCACGCTCAGCCGGAGTGCCTTGCGCAGGGCAAGCGCCTCCAGGCCGGTCCATTCGTGAACGGTCGCCACGTGCCACTCCTTTCCGATGCCATCGAAGCACGTGGCGACCGTGCCGGGGGCGGTTGTGGGACAGAAGTGGGACAGACGTGGATTCCCCGATCGCGGGGCGGCGGCCAGGCTCGGAGTGTCTCCCCTCCCCCGATCCGATGGGTGGTCACGGCCATGGAGCTCCTTACGGAACAGCGGAACGTCACGGGCCCGATCGTCTTCGGATTCCTGCGGCTCGTCGGGGTGTCCGCAAGCCGGCACCAGGCTCTCGCCAAGACCATCACCGACTACTGCCGCCGCCACGAACTAACGCTGGGCGGTGTGTACATGGAGCGGTGTGCGGCGACGTCGGGCGCGTTCGTGGGCATGCTCGACGCCGTCGCGGCCACTCGCCCGTACGGCGTCGTCTTCCCCGCCCCGTCCCACCTCGGCCCCAGGGCCATAGCTGCTGATCGCAGGCAGCGGCTCCGCGCGGCCGGAGCGGAGATCCTGCTCGTACGAGGGGCCCGCCCCTCCCCGAACAGCGGTCCCGCCTCGATGCCGGCCTCGGGGAGCGCCACATCATGAGCCTCGACCGGGACCTGCTCCTGCCGGACAGCGGCCGAATCGACGGTCTGGGAAGCATCCTCGGCACTCCACAGCACCAGATGAGCCTGACGCTCGCCGCCGACGACACGGCACCGGGCAGGGCACGGTCCTTCACCCGCGAAGCGCTGATTGCCTGGGGCGTCGAGGACCTGCTGGACCACGTCGTGCTCATTGTCAGCGAGCTCGCGACGAACGCCGAACGCCACGGTCGGCCCTTCATGCACCACGAGCGCGTTGGGCAGGCCAAGTACCGCCGACAGCAGGACGAGATCACACTGACGCTCGCCCTCCAGGCCGACATCGTGGGGATCGAGGTGGAGGACAACTCCCCCGAGCCCCCCGTCCCGCGGATCGCTTCCCCCTACTCGACCGGCGGACGTGGCCTGCTCCTCGTATCCGCACTGGCCGACGCCTGGACCGCCTGTCCCAAGAAGGACGGCAGCGGCAAGCGGGTGATCGCCTTCGTGAAGCGCCCCGAGAGCTCCATCGACCCCTGATCCACTCCACTGGAGATACCTCATGTCCACCCCGCTCCCGCCCTCGCCCTTACCCCTGAAGGCGCTGCTGCTCGACCTCGACGGCGTACTCCTCGACACGCGCCCGGTCATGGAGAGCGCATGGCAGCAAGTCCGGAAGGAGCACGGCCTCGACGTACCGTTCGAGGAGTACGAGCGCCACATCGGCCGGCCGTTCGGCGACATCATGGAGCGGCTCGGGTTCGCCGAGTCCGAGCGGCTTCACCGTACGTACAACGAGGCGTCGATCACGGCGGCCCAGCGTGCGCGCGAGTTCGACGGCATCGTGGAGGTCCTGCACGCCTTCGTCGCCGCCGGCTGGCTCCTCGGCATCGTCACGTCCAAGCCCTTGGAGCGGGCGGCCCCGCTTCTGACCAACCTCGGCTGCCCGTTCTCCACGGTGCGCACGCCGAACGGTGGTGGGCGCGGCAAGCCCGCGCCGGACCCGGTTCTCCTCGCGCTGACCGACCTGAGTGTCGATCCCGCCGATGCCGTGTACGTGGGCGACATGGCGGTCGACCAGGAAGCCGCCCGCCGCGCCGGAGTCCCGTACGTCCACGCCGGCTGGGGCTACGGCTGCCCGGGCTCCTCCTCCCCTGTGGTCGCCGAGTCCCCGAAGGACCTGCTGAGGCTCCTTTCTCCGGGCCCCTTCCTCGAAGGGAGTCTGTTGTGACCACGCCCTCTCGCCATGTCCACGGTCTGACGCGGGCCGACATCGACGGACAGCCCGCCTGGGCACTGGTCGGCGACTCGTTCGCGACTTTGACGTCCGCCCGGATCACGACCAGCGAGCTGGAGGCGCTGCCCGTGGACACGCAGGAGCACGAAGCCCTGGTCGAGCGTGTCATGGACGCCCTCCAGTGGTACGGGGCCTATCTCAGGACGACGCCGGGCGGGGCCGGGTGGCTGTACGTGCAGCACGTACCGGTCCGGCGCCTGGTGGCTCACGTCGTGCGCAAGCTGATGGCTCTCAGCGCCTGGGAGCCGTTCAGAGAGGCGCCCGGCCCGCTGAAGATCGCTCCGCACGAGGGGCTCGTCGGGCTGCGGGAGAGCAGCTCGCGAGAGTACCTCGCCTACACCGTCACCTGGTCCGGCATCGCGTATCTGCTCGGGGCAACTGCGTTGTACAACCCGTTCCGTTCGGCGCAGGTGAGCAGTCTGCAGTCGGTGCGCGTCGACACCCGGGTGCCAAGCCCTCCCCCGTCGGCGCTGCCACGCACCGGCGTCGTCGCGCTCTCGTGGTCGTCCCGACATGCGGCCACTCTGCTGCCGGTACTCGAGAACCTGGCAGGTGGTGGCCGGACGAGCCTCCTCGTCGATCTCGCTACGGACCCGGCGCAACACTGCGACACCCCAGCTGTCGAGTGCATCACGCTCGTTACGCCTCCTCCTGGCCTCTTCGCTCTGTCCGGAGCCGTGGGGCGTCTGCAGCCGCGGGACGACGAGCACGTCGTGCAGGTGGAGGAACACGTCGTCCGGCTCTCGCGTCTGGTCCGTCTCCTGGCCGTCCTGCTGGAGACAAGTGGGGGATGCACCCAGCCGTCGTGGCGCTCCGTGGTCCGTTTGGAGACGTGGCTGAGCGGTGTCCTGGAGGCGTCTCGCCCGCACACGCTGCTCGTCAGTAACGACACCAGCCCGGTCGGCGCGCTCGCCGCCCACCTGGCCGAGCTCAACGGCGTGAACACGGTCCATGTGCAGCACGGGGCCTGGACTGCGGAGTCGGTTGCGTGGCCCGCGCTGCACAGCCGGGACATCGTCGTCATGGGAGATCGCGATGTCCCGCTCGCCAAGGCGTGGGCGCGGCACCCGGACGCCGAGGTCCACGTGCTGGGGCAGCCCCGCTTCGACGTCCTCGCCGGCCTCGGGCGGGAGACCCAGAGGCAGTACCTCGAGAAGCTGCTGGTCCCCGGATCCGGGCGGATCCCCGACCGGATCATGGTCTGGGCCTGCCAGCCCTTCGGTCCCGACCGACTCAAGGCCCACGCCGACCTCCTCCTGGACGGGATGTGGAACGCCGAGGGCGAATGGGGACTGGTCATTGCCCCGCACCCGGCGCAGGGCCCGGAGGTCTTCGCCTCGCTCATGCAGCGGGACGGAAGGCCGCTCGTGGCCGTCGCCGATCCGCAGGTAGGGGCACGGGGTTGCCTCGCCGGCGCCGACGTCGTGGCGAGCGCCTACTCGACGTGCGGCATTGAGGCCGCCCTCTTGGGCGTGCCAATCCTCGAAATCGGTACGCCCAACGAATACACGCTCGGGCTCGCCGCCCACGGCCTCGCACGACGCTGCGGCACCGCCGGAGACATTGCCGACGCGCTCTCCGCACTCCGCAAGCCGGGTACGGCTGCCGAGCCCGGCTCGACCGACGCGGTCTGCCGCTGGAGCGGCGACAGCGCCGCCCTCGTCGCGCGACTCATCGTCAGCCGCGCGTCCGGCGATCAGGTCGAACACGTCCGAAACGAAGGAGCTCCCGCCCGATGACATCCCTGACCGCCGACAGCATCGCCGAACTCTTCGTCGGTGCCGTATCCCTGGCCAAGTCCGGTGAGATCGTGAGCCCCCGCGGCATGGCCACTCGCGAGGTCCTCGATGTCCACATGCGGCTGACCCGTCCGCGGGCCCGCCTGCTGTACGCGCCCCCGAGCAGGATCTTGAACCCCGCGTTCGCGGTGGCCGAGACCGTCTGGATCCTCTCCGGCTCCGACGAGCCCTGGATCTTCGACTACAACACCAAGCTTCGACAGTACGCGGACGACGGGGTCCTGCGCGGCGCCTACGGCCCGCGGATGCGGAAGTGGGCGGGCACGGTGGACCAGCTGGCCCGCGTCGTGGAGATCCTCAAGCAGGACCCGGATTCCCGCCGGGCCCTGATCCAGCTCTACGACCCGGCCCGGGACGCCGCCGGCCACAAGGACGTGCCCTGCACGCTGGGCTTCCGCTTCTCCCTGCGCGACGGCCGCCTGCACATGTCGACGACGATGCGCGGTCAGGACGTGTGGATCGGCATGCCGTACGACCTGTTCTTCTACACGGTCCTGCACGAGCTCGTGGCCGGCTGGGTCGGCGCCGAGCTGGGCGAGTTCCACCACCACATCGGGTCGCTGCACATCTACGAGAACCACCTCGACCAGGCCGAGGAGCTGACCTCGATCGTCGCGAGCGTCAACATGCCGGAGCTCACCACGTCGTGGGAGGGCTTCGACGACCTCCTCCATCAGGTCAGGGGGCGGGACGTGACCGGCCACGCCGGCTGGGACACCATGTCCGAGACCCTGCGCAGCTACCAGCTCTGGAAGGGCGGCCGACGGGAGCAGGCGACAGCCCTGGCCGGCAAGATCGACGGGCCGCTCGGTCAGGCCATGACCGCCTGGTACGACGAGCTGAACCGTCGCTCCACGACCTCATCCGCGCATGCCTCGGCCGGTGCGCGGTGACGGCGGCCGTGGACCAGGCGCCCTCGGTCATTCTCGGGCTGTGCTCGTACACCCACGACTCCGCCGCCGCGCTGCTCGTCGACGGGCAGCTCGTCGGCTTCGTCGAGGAGGAGCGGCTGTCCCAGAAGAAGCACACCAAGGACTACCCGCGCCACGCCGTCGAGTGGCTACTCGGCGAGGCCGGACTGTCCCCCACCGACGTCGACGCCGTGGCCTACAACTTCCAGCCCACCCGCTACCTACTCGAATCCCCGGCCTCCCTGCGTCTGGCCCTGTCACCGACCACGCGTGACCGGGCGGTGCCACGAGCCCGGGGCTTCGCCAAGGTGGCGTGGCGGACTCAGATCCGGGTCCGCGACATCGGCCGTCGGTTCCCCGCCGCACGCGTAACCCCCGTCCTGCACCACCGGGCCCACCAGCTGGCCTCCTTCGCAGCCTCTGGGTGGAACGAGTCCGCCGTGCTGGTCATCGACAGCCTCGGCGAGCGGCAGACCACGACCATCGCCCGCGGGCACGACGCACTCCGACCACGCACCCGCACCCTGGAGGCGATCAACGATCCCGCCTCCCTCGGGTACGTGTACGGCGCGGTCACCGAGCACCTCGGTTGGCGTCGCGGTGACGAGGAAGGCACCGTGATGGCGCTCGCCGCGCTCGGCGATCCCGAGCGATTCCGGGAACTCTTCGCTCGTGCCGTCCGCGTCACCCCCACCGGCTTCGCCGTCGACCCGCTCTACTTTCCCCCGCGTGTGCTGACTTCGGGCTACCCAAGGACTTCCCGGCGCTTCATCGACGAGACGTGCCCCGAACGCCATCCGAGCGAACA
Organism: Streptomyces sp. NPDC127092; assembly: GCF_042722475.1. Taxonomy (NCBI): domain Bacteria; kingdom Bacillati; phylum Actinomycetota; class Actinomycetes; order Kitasatosporales; family Streptomycetaceae; genus Streptomyces; species Streptomyces sp. NPDC127092. The sequence continues at coordinate 74,342 of NZ_JBHXFE010000034.1, read as the reverse complement.
GCTGCACGACGTGCACCGGGACCTGGCCGCAGCCCTCCAGGAGCGCACCGAGCAGGTGATGCTGCACCTGGCTCGCCGAGCGCGGACCATCACCGGCTCCCGCCGACTGTGCGTCGGAGGCGGCGTCGCCACGAACTGCGTAAGCATCGGCCGCATCATCGACGCTGGCGTGTTCGAAGAGGTCTTCGTGCCGCCCGCCCCCGGCGACGCCGGCACCGCGATCGGCGCTGCCATCGCCGTACACCACGACGGCCACGGCCGACAGCCCGTGTCCGGTGTCACCCGGGCCTGCTACCTCGGTCCGTCCTTCGAGGGAGCAGCCCTCGACCTCACCCGGTGGCCCCGCCTCCAAGAGAAGGCGCTGGGAAGCGACGTGGCCGAGTTCCTCGCCGAGCAGCTCGCCAACGGTTTGATCGTCGGGCTCTTCCAAGGGCGGGTCGAGGCCGGCCCCCGCGCCCTGGGTAACCGCTCCATCCTGGCCTCCCCGCGGGAGCCTGGCGTCGTCGAGCGGCTGAACGCCACAGTGAAGTTCCGGGAGCCGTTCCGTCCCTTCGCCCCTATGGTCCTGGCCGAGCGTGCTGCGGAGTTCTTCACCCTCGGTCAGGAGGCGCCGTACATGTCGATGGCGTCCGGCGTGACCGACCAAGCACGCGAACTGGTGCCGGCCATCGTGCACGCCAACGGCACCTCCCGCCTGCAGACCATCACCCGCTCGCAGAACCCGTTCATGCACGAGGTCCTCAGCGCCTTCGCTCGGCGCACGGGCGTACCGGTGCTGATCAACACCTCGCTCAACGTCAAGGGCAAGCCGATGTGCGGGACACCGGAGATGGCGCTCGATTGCCTGGCCAACTCGGGGCTGGACGCCCTGCTGCTAGAAGGACGGTGGATCACCAAGTGAGGATCGGATACAGCTTTTGGGGTTTCCTCGGCAACGGGATCACCGACACACCGGACGGGGGCCGCAGCCACCGCCGCCCCTTGATCGACGCCCTCCTCGACCGCGGCCACGAGATCGTCTTCCTGCAGGCCAACCGCGACCTGATCGAGGCCGGCGACGACCTGAGCAACGCCTACACCTTCCACAGCGGCAGCCCGGACATCGACGCCCTGTTCCTGGAGTGGCGCTGGGCGATCGACGGGCGCAACACGACGCCATGCGGCACCGAGGGGCATACCTGCGACCTGCACCGCCAAGCCGAGCTGCTCACCCGTTACACGGTGCGCAGGAAGACGCCGACCGTGATCTGGGACAAGGACCGCAAGCTCCGGGCGGAAGGCGTGTGGCGGCGCGTTCCCCAGGCCACTGTCTGCGAGGCCGCCCTCGAACCGACGCCTGGGGCTCACCGCCTGCTCTTCCCCGTCGACGACTGCCTGCTCGCCGGGGCGGATCCGGTCGCGCTCGCCAAGCGGCCCCGGGACCTCGTCCTCGGGTACCTCGGCAACCAGTACGACCGCGACGAGCACTTCGACCGCTTCTTCGCACCGGCCGCCGCGCGCTTCGACCACCTCGTCGGAGGCAAGTGGACCAACGCCAGCCGCTGGCCGCACGTCCGGTTCCTCGGCAGGCTCCCTTTCGAGGCGGTCCATGGCGTGTACGGCAGGTCGTTGGCGACCGTGCTCATGTTGCCGGAGCGGTACGCCGCCGTCGGGCAGGTGACTCAGCGGATCTTCGAGGCCGTACTCGCCGGCTGCCTCCCGCTCGCTCCTGCCGACATCGTGCACGCCGACCGCTTCGTGCCCCAGGAGCTGATCGTCCGTTCCGGCGACGAGGTGATCGAGCGACTGAACCACCTCCAGCAGATCGCCGGCACCCAGCAGCACGCGGACCTGATCGCGACCTGCCTGGACCGCCTGGACCTGTTCCGCCTGAGCCGACAGGTCGACGCGCTGGAAGCCGTCCTGAACACGGCCGTGTACCCCGTCGTGGCACTGGAACGCGGAGCGGCCTGATGCAGCTGAGCAGCCAGGTCGCCAAGTCCGGATCATCCGAAGGTGCCCGGGCCGCCGGTCCGACCGAGCACCCGAGCACCTCTACGCTGGAGCATCATGAAGAAGGTCGCCATCGTCGGCTGCGGAGGCAGCGGCAAGTCGTACCTGGCGCGCGAGCTGGGCAGGATTCTCGACGCCCCGGTGACGCACCTGGACGCCGCGTTCTACGACGACGAGTGGAACGAGCTGCCCATGGAGAGGTTCGCCGATCTGCAGCGGGAGCTGGTCGCGCAGCCGAGGTGGGTGATCGACGGGAACTACAACTCGACGCTGCAGATCCGGCTCGAAGCCTGCGACACGGTGGTCCTGATGGACGTCTCGACCGCGGCCGCGCTGTTCGGGATCTTCTCCCGCCAGCTCCGGCACGGGGCCGGGCACAAGGGCAACGGGGTGCACAACCGCATCCACTGGGGCGTGATCAAGTACGTGGCGACGTACCGCCGCAAGATGCGCCCGCGGGTCATGGCCAAGATCGGCGAGTTCGCCTCGGGCCGTGCCGACGTGGTGCTGCTGTCCAGCCGGCGGCAGACGCGTCGCTGGCTGCGGAAGGTCGCCGCCGAGCACCGCTGAGTGCACCGCTCGCCCGAGGGGAGCGTGCGGCGTGAGTGGCATCAACCCGTTCCTGGACCCGTTGTGGCAGGCGGAGCTGTACGGGGACGACTCTCGGCTGGCAAGCCGGTCCAGCGCGCTGATGCGGGCGAAGACCTCCGGGCGCCCGGTACCGGACACAATCGTCGGGCTGGTGCGCCACCACCACGAGCGACCGGATCGCCTCGGCTTGGTCCTGGACCTCGGCTGCGGTCGAGGCACGAGCAGCCTGACCCTCGCCGAGGACCTCCGCCCCCGGCACGTCGTCGGCCTCGACGCCGCACCGGCCCTGCTTGAGCAGGCACGTCAGCGCGCCCGGCGACTCCCCGATCTCCCGGTGACCTTCCATCAGGGCGACTTCCACCATCTCCCTGTGTCCGCCGGGTCGTGCGATGTCGTCGTCGCGGCGTTCTGCCTGTATCACTCGCCGCGTCCGCGGTCCGTGGTCACGGAGATCGGCCGGGCGCTCGTTCCCGGCGGTCTGGCCGTGTTCGTCACGAAGAGCCTCGACAGCTACCGGGAGATGGACCAGCTCGTCGCTGCCGCCGGCCTCGATCCAGCAGCAGAGCAGCACGAGAGCCTGTACGTCTCGGCGCACAGCGGCAACCTCGCCGACCTGGTCGCCGTGTCGCTCGACGTACACGCCGTGGAGCACGAAGAGCACACCTTCACCTTCGACGGCCACGACCACGTCGCCGAGTACCTCGCCACCAACCCGAAGTACGACCTGGCCCGTGGCCTCTACGGCGACGCGGCCGCGCTCGCCACGACCCTGCACGAGCTGCTGCCGGACCGGCCCCTCACCACCAAATCCCTCGTCACCTTCGTGCTCGCCCAGTCGCGGGGAGGACCGCAGTGAGGCTCCGGTATTTCACCAAGCGCTTCGAGGCGCCTGGCCTGGTGGCCGCGGCAGCCCGCCATCACGCCTGGCTCGCCGAGCACGCACGGCCGCTGCGGCTGCCGGCGCTGACCGTGGTCGGGCCGACGAGCCTGACGTACGAATGGATCGACGGCCGCCCGGCTCGGCCCGAGGACCTGCCGGCCCTGGCCGCGCTGTTGGGCGACGCCCACGGCGCCGCATGGACCACGGACCTCCGGCCGGCCTCCCTGAACACGCCGCACCGCTTCCGGGACGGCATCGCGTTCGGTGACTACACCGGGCCTCGGCAGGCCGCGCTGCGAAGAAGACTGGAGCAGGGGTACCTGGCGGACCGGGACGCCCTCGACGCGATGCTGACGCTGCTGGAGAAGACCGCCGAGGGGCCTACTGCGTTCTACAAGGACAGCAACCCCCGGAACTTCCTCCTCACCGAAGCTGGCGATGTCTACACGGTCGACACCGACGACCTCACGCTGGCGCCGATGGGGTACGACCTGGCGAAGCTGATCGCGACGCTCATCCTGACGTACGGGCCTCTGCCCACCCCGGCCATCGACTCCGCCCTGCGCACCTACAACGAGGCGGCCGAGCGCCACAACCCCCGACTCGCCACCACGGATCGCCGGCGGCTCAACGACTTCCTCACCCTGCACGCCGTCCTGACCGCTCCGTACGCCGGGCGCAATGGCTACCTCCACAGCTGGCCGTCCCGACACCGCCCCCAAGGATCCGCATGATCACAACCGAACTCGTCTTCGTCCGCCACGGCGAGGCCCAGTGCAACATCGACGGCCTCGTCGGCGGCCCCCGCACCTGCACCGGACTGACCAACATCGGATACGACCAGGTCGAACGGGTCGCGCTCCGCCTCGCCGCCGAGCACCGCGCCAAGCCCTTCGACGCTTTGCACACCGGCCCGCGCATCCGACTGCGCCAGACCGCCGAGATCATCAGCCAGGCCCTTCGGCTCCCCCTGCACACGGACGACCGTCTCGACGGTCCCGTCCACGGCGCCGCCGACGGTCTGCCCTGGACCGACGTGAAGGCCGCCGCCGATGGTGGGCCTCACGCCCACCCTGACAAGCCGTGGGCAGCCGGATCCGACACCTGGAACGGATACCTGGAACGCGCCGGCCGCCTCCTGCAGGAGCTCATCGAGCAGCACGAGGGTGACCGCATCCTGTTCGCCGCGCACGGCGAGACTGTGATCGTTGCGCACACCCTACTCCTGGGGATCCCGCCCGGTTCTTCGGCAGGATTCACGGTCTCGCACGCGTCCGTCACCCGCTGGCAGCACCACCTCAACCGCCTCGGACAGAGACGGTGGATGCTCGACCGGCATAACGACACCGAGCACCTGGCCGCCTTAACGCAGGAGGCCGCCTCGTGATCACGATGTTCGACGACCCGCGTCTGAACCTGGCCCGAGGCGCCCTCGGAGAGGTCCGTGTCGTGCACGATCCGACGCTCCCGTCCCGTGTCATGCGTCTGGTCAACACCGACGGCGACGAGTTCTTCGCCAAGCAGCACAGCGAACGCGACCGGTACACCCGCGAGTCGCACGCCTACCTCGCCTGGGGATCTCGCTTGATCGGCCATGTCCCCCGCGTGGTCGGCCGCCAGGATCGGACGTGCACCCTGCTGCTCACCGCTGTCCCCGGCGTACGGGCAGACACGGTCGCACCGGGGTCGCCCGAGGAGGAGCAGGCCCACTACGAGGCCGGGCGCGTGCTGGGCAAGCTGCACCATGCCACCTCGGCGCCGCGTACCGGCGCCGTCGGCACGGAACTCGCCCAGCGGCTATGCGACTGGATCGCCCGCGCAGACCGGGCCGATCTCATCTCCAAGGTCGAACGCGACCGCCTGAACCACAACGCGGACGTCCTGGCGAACACGCTCATGGACAGCGCCGTATGCCACCTCGACTACCAGCCTCGGAATTGGCTCATCGGCGACGCTTTCGGGCTGTGCGACTTCGAGCACATGCGCCGCGACGCCCGCATCCGCGACTTCACCCGGCTCGAGTTCCGCCGCTGGCAGGCCGTCCCGAGCCTCCGGACAGCGTTCTTCGCCGGATACGGACAGCCACTGAATGACACCGAACAGCGGCTGCTGGAGTCCTTCGGCGCGATCGAGGCCGTCACCGCCCTGGTCCGCGGGCACGAGCAGGACGACCTCTCGCTCAGTACCCACGGTCGCACCGTTCTGACCCGCCTCACCTGAAAACCACGCCCTCCCCGGAAATCCTGGAGATCCCCGTGTCGCATCACCCATCACACCTGACCGCCGCCGTGCCCCGCCGGGCCGTGGTGACCGGTGCCGCCGGCTTCATCGGCTCCCACCTCGCGCACGCCCTCGTCCAAGCGGGCGCCGTCGTCATCGGCGTCGACCGGCGCGGCCCGGCCACCGACCCCACGGCCGCGGCCAACCTCTCCGTCCTGCAGGGGCTCCCGGGGTACATGCACGTCACCGCCGACCTCCTCAGCTGCGCGATCGAGCCGCTTCTCGTGGAGGCGAACGCCGTCTTCCACCTGGCGGGCATTTCTGGGGTACGCCCTTCATGGGGGCCGAAGTTCAGCGAGTACGTCGCCTCGAACGTCCTCGCCACCCACCGCGTCATGGAAGCCACCTCCCGGATGGGCGTCCCGCGGCTCGTAGTGGCCTCCTCCTCCAGCGTCTACGGGCCCACTGACGGTGGTGCAAGCATCGAGACCGACCGGCCCCAGCCCGCATCTCCGTACGCGGTCACGAAGCTCGCCGAGGAGCAGCTCTGTCTCGCGCACTCCACACAGGCGCACTGCCCCACCAGCGTCGTCGCCCTGCGGTACTTCACCGTCTACGGCCCTCGCCAGCGCCAGGACATGTTCACGCACCGCGCGCTCACTGCGGCCCTGACCGGCCGGCCACTGCGTCTGTACGGGGACGGGCACCAGCGCCGGGACTTCACGTACATCGACGACGCGGTGGCTGCCACGGTGGCCGCGGCCACCATCCCGACGGCCAGCGGGGTGATCAACGTCGGGGGCGGTTCGAGCGCCTCCCTGCTCGAAGTGATCAACATCGCGAACAGCCTCTCCGGGCGCGAGATCCAGGTCCACCAGGAGAACCCGCGCAGCGGCGACGTCCTCACCACCCGCGCCAACCCCGGCCGCGCCCACGAGGTCCTCGGCTGGCGGCCCCAGGTCAACCTCCACACCGGCATGCGAGCCCACATGCAGGCACTGGCTACCAGTTCCGTCGCGTATGGCCACGCGGCATAACGGGCTGCACACGACCTCGCCCCCCACGCTCGATACTCACCGACAGGAGCACCGTGGCTGCCACCGCGTCCCCACGCACCCCCGCACGCCGAAACATAGCGGTCATCCCCTGCCGCTGGGGCGCCTCCCGGTTTCCCGGCAAGCCCCTGGCCCAGCTCGGGAACAGGCCGCTGTTCTGGCACGTTCATCAGCGCTGCCTCGAGGCAAAGCGCCTCGACAGCGTGGTGGTCGCCACCGACGACGAACGCATCGAGGAGGCGTGCCGCGACCTGGGCATCGAGTGCATGCGCACGGGAGAACACCCCACCGGGACCGACCGCGTCGCGGAGTGCGCGCAGCGCCTCAGCGCCGACGCGTACATCAACGTGCAGGGTGACGAACCGTTCATCTCCCCCGCCGCAATCGATGCGGTCTCCGCGGCCCTGGAGCGCCTGGAGCCGGGCACACTCGCGGTGAACGCGTACGCGGAGTTGGACGACGCCGGCGCGGTCCTGGACCACAACGTCGTGAAGGTCGTCGTCGACGCAGATCGCAACGCCCTGATGTTCTCCCGCCAGCCCATCCCCTATCCGCGGAACGCCCGACCGAAGTACCTGCGGCAGCTTGGGCTCTACGGCCTGACGGGAACGGCCCTCAGCCTGTTCCGACAACTCCCGCACGGGCCGCTGGAGCGAACCGAGGGCGTCGAGATGCTGCGCTTCCTCGAACACGGTCACCGCGTAAAGATGCACCCCGTCGTGGACGACGGGCTCGCAGTCGACACACCTGAGGACCTTGCCAGGGCCAGCCGGTTCCTCCGTTCTCGACAGCTTCCATGACTGACCCGGCTCCGGTGGCGGCAGTTATTGCACTGTGCCCACCCACACGCCAAGGAGTCACGTGACCGAGACGACCTCCACCGCCGCCTATTGGGAGCCGTTGTGGGCCGAGGGCCGCCGATACCGGCAACTCGACGACGCCGAGACCCGGCTCCTGGACGAGCACCTCGGCCCCGGCCGCGGACGCGCCGCCCTCGACGTCGGGAGCGGCGACGGCGCCCTGGCCCGCCACCTCCATGACCTCGGCTACCGCACCACGGGCATCGACTGCTCGCCCAGCGCCGTCGCCCTCGCCGCCTCCCGAAGCTCGGGGTCCGGGCGCGGGCCTGTGTGGCAGTGCCTCGACATCATCACCGGCGATCTCACGGGCCTGCCGGAGCCGGCGTACGCGGTCATCACCTGCCGCCTGGTCTACCGGTGGATGGACGACAAACCGGCCTTCCTCGACCGTGTCCGCCGGCTCCTCGCACCCGGCGGAACCTTCTGGGTCGTGACCGAGGTCTCCGGCCGACGCCGGCACGATCACCGCCTCCAGGAGCCGGGCATCACGTTCTCGGAAGCGGAGACGCTCGCGGCCGGATGGTCCCGCGTCCATACGGCCGATCTGGATGTCCTCCGCTGCTACGCCCTCCGTCCCTGACCGCCTTGACCTGCTCGGGACGCAGAATGACGAACCCCGAGCATGCTGGTGGTTCCGGCTATCAGAAGTCTCACAATGGAGGCCGCAGCGACTTGGTGCTGCTGGGGCCGCGGTGTGAGGTCAGTGGCTGCGGGGCGCGTACATGATGACGGCCATGCCCGCAAGGCAGACGAGTGCTCCGATGACGTCCCAGCGGTCGGGGCGGTAGCCGTCGGCGACCATGCCCCAGGCGATCGATCCGGCGACGAAGATGCCGCCGTAGGCGGCGAGGATGCGGCCGAAGTTGTCGTCGGACTGGAGCGTGGCGACCACCCCGTACAGGCCGAGGGCGATGATGCCGGCACCGATCCAGATCCAGCCCTTGTGCTCGCGGATGCCCTGCCAGACGAGCCAGGCACCGCCGATCTCGAAGAGGGCGGCGACGATGAACAGGGCAACGGAACGAGCGACAGTCATAACGCGGGACCCTACCGGCGGGCCGTGTTGCTGATCTTCATCCGGTCTGCGGACGACTTACAGCCGCACCTGTCCTCACCTGCGTTCTTCGTCGTGCAGGTGCAGGGACGACGGTGCCGGCCATGCCGCAGGTTCCGGCGGCGAGTACGGCCAGGGCGATTGCGAGGGCGGGGAGCCAATCCACGATCGCCCCGGCTCCGGTGCCGAGGACGCCTTCGGTGATCAAGAGCCGTCCACGGGTCGGATCACCGGCCACTCACCCGTCCCATGAATTGCCGTGCCGAGACGGACCGGCGACGAGGGATGCGGTTCCTCTGCACGGATCGCAAAGTCCGGTCCGTGTTCGCCGATGCTGGCCGAGTCCACTACTCGGTGATACTGTGTAGTGGTACTCGGTACTACGGAGTACCAAGGGAGCCGAGGAGGGCTCGCAATGGAGGATCTGACGGAGATGCTGAAGGGCACGCTCGAAGGATGCGTGCTCGAAATCATCGGCAGCGAGGAAACCTACGGCTACGCCATCACCCGTCAGCTGAACGAGCTCGGCTTCACCGACGTCGTCGAGGGGACGGTGTACACCATCCTGCTGCGACTGGAGAGGAACAAGCTCGTCCAGGTGACGAAACGACCCTCCGGCGTCGGTCCGCCGCGCAAGTTCTACGCGCTCAACGACGCCGGACGCGAGGAACTCGCGAAGTTCTGGGCGAAATGGCAGTACGTCTCATCACGCATCGACAGGCTCAAGGAGGGCGGGAGATGAACTTCTGGGAGACCATCACAGGCAGCGATCTCACCAGGGAATTCAAGGCGTTCGAATCCCGGGCCGCGGCGCTGCCGGACGACTACCGGGCAGCATGGGAACAGATCAAGGCTCATCTCTTCCCTCACGGTGACTTCACCGGCCGCAACCTGATGCCGATCCTCGACTCCGCCCTGGGGCTGCTCGAGGAGACGGCGGCGGACGGGCAGCGCATCGACGAGGTCCTCGGCGACGACGTCCAGGGCTTCTGCACGGCGCTGGCCGGTGGCGAAGGGGCACGGACCTACCGCGACCGGTGGCGCGAGCAGTTGAACAGGAACGTCGCAAGGAAACTGAGCCGGCTGGGAGGCTGACATGGGCATCCAGGACATCATCGAAGGCAAGAAGCAGTGGCGGGCGCACAAGGCCCGGGTCAAGGCGCTCCCGCCGGACTACCAGATCGTCTACAACGAGATGCAGAAGTACCTGTTCAAGGTCGGACCGATCGACCTGCCCGACGGGCCTCTGCTCCCCGGGATCGTCGACTTCTTCGAGGAGGGGGTCGCCTCGGGCAAGGGGGTGCTGGAACTCATAGGTACCGACGTCGCCGCGTTCTGCGACGAGCTGATCAAGGACTCCCGTACCTACGCGGACCTCTACCAGGAGTCCATCAGCGGGGAACACGGCAAGACCGAGAAGTAACACCCGCGCCGCCGCGCCTGGGGGCGCAGTGACCCGCAGGCGCGGTTCGTACGCATCGATGCAGCGCGAACAGGCGCACGCCGACCGGCTCCCCATAGCCGCCGCAGCTCCCACCCATCGAGGTGGTCGAGACTGCCCGCGATACCTGGCTCAGCCATACCGACGCCCCCCTGCGCGCGGGGCTTCGGCACGAGCCCACTCGACATCCTCTCCCAAGGCGACATGACTGACGTGTCGTCACAGACGGTTGACGGTCGGACAGTTAACTCCCCCCTGCACCTTCACCTTTCGGAAGGAAGCCACCATGCCTTCATCTGTCATGCCCACATCCAATCGAAGGGGCGGGCGTCCGTCACCGACCGCGGTCTCCGCCGTGGGTCTGCGCCAGTCGTACGGTGAGAAGACCGTCCTCGACGGCATCGATCTGCACATCCCGGCCGGGACCGTCTTCGCGCTGCTCGGCCCTAACGGCGCCGGCAAGACCACCGTCGTGAAGATCCTTTCCACGCTGATCACCGCCGACGCCGGCGACTTGCATGTCGGCGGGCACGACCTGACCGCCGACCCGCAGGCGGTCCGTGCCGCCATCGGTGTCACCGGTCAGTTCTCCGCCGTCGACGGCCTGATCACCGGCGAGGAGAACATGCTCCTCATGGCGGACCTCCACCACCTGCCCAAGGCGGAGGGACGCAGGGTCGCCGCCGAACTCCTCGCCCGCTTCGACCTCGTGGACGCGGCAACGAAGCCCGCCTCGACCTACTCCGGCGGCATGAAGCGCCGCCTCGACCTCGCCATGACCCTGGTCGGCAGCCCACGGATCATCTTCCTCGACGAGCCGACCACCGGCCTCGACCCGCGCTCCCGCCACAACATGTGGCAGATCATCCGCGGCCTCGTCGCCGACGGCGTGACCGTCTTCCTCACCACGCAGTACCTGGAGGAGGCGGACGAACTCGCCGACCGGATCGCCGTGTTGAACAACGGCAAGATCGCCGCCGAGGGAACCGCCGACGAGCTCAAGCGGCTCATCCCTGGCGGCCACATCCGGCTCCGCTTCACCGACCCGGACGCGTACCAGTCCGCCGCCGACTCTCTGCGCGAGGTCAACCGGGACGACGAGGCACTGTCGCTGTCCATCCCCAGCGACGGCAGCCAGCGCGAACTGCGTTCCATTCTCGACTGGCTCGACTCCACCGGCATCGAGGCGGACGAACTGACCGTACACACCCCTGACCTCGACGACGTGTTCTTCGCCCTGACCGCCCCCACCGACACCCCCAGCCAGCACCAGGAGAACGCCCGATGAGCTCGCTCTCTCTCGCCGTACGCGACTCGAACACGATGCTGCGCCGCAACCTGCTGCACGCGCGGCGCTACCCGTCAGCGACGCTGAACCTGCTGCTCACGCCGATCATGATGCTTCTGCTCTTCGTCTACATCTTCGGCGACGTGATGAGCGCCGGCATCGGCGGCGGCACCGCCGACCGCTCCGACTACATCGCCTACATCGTCCCCGGCCTGTTGCTGATGACCATCGGCAGCACCGTCATCGGGGCCGCGGTGTACGTCTCCATGGACATGGCCGAGGGCCTCATCGCCCGCTTCCGCACGATGGCGGTCTATCGCCCCTCGATCCTCATCGGGCACGTCGCCGGCAGCGTGCTGCAATCCGTCATGAGCGTGGTCCTCGTCGGCGCCGTCGGCGTGGCCATCGGCTTCCGCTCCACGGACGCGACCGCCCTGGAGTGGTTGGCGGCGTTCGGGCTCGTCGTGCTCTTCGCCCTGGCGCTGACCTGGATCGCGGTCGGCATGGGCATGGCCAGCCCGAACCCCGAGGCGGCGAGCAACATGGCCATGCCGCTGATCCTCCTTCCTCTCATCTCCAGCGCCTTCATCCCGGCCGACACCATGCCCGGCTGGTTCCAGCCGATCGCCGAGTACCAGCCCTTCACCCCCGCCATCGAGACCCTCCGCGGCCTCCTCCTCGGCACCGAGATCGGCAACAACGGCTGGCTCGCGATCGCCTGGTGCGTCGCCCTCACCGCACTCGGCTACCGCTGGTCGACGGCACAGTTCAACCGCGACCCGAAGTAAACCGACACGCCCACGCCGGCCGCCCTCCCACAACTCGGCACAGCCATTCCGAGGCGCCACAGGGGGGTGGTCTCGGCCGCAAGGGCTCGGCGCAGCGGGTCCGCGGGTCCGAGCGCGCGCGGGTGGCACGGCTTGGTCACCGTCCGGGAAAGCACGCGCGGCTCTGACCCCGACGGGTGCCGTGCCCGAGCAGCCGGGCCCGGCGGACGCCTCCTGATCGACGACGTCTGGTCCTGGCGGCTTCGGACCTGCCTCGGTGCAGGCCCGAACATCCTCTCCGTGTGGTCTGCCGAGCGGTCACGTCGTCTCGGTCGTCGCGTGGGGGCGGAAGGGCGGGGCGCCGTCCTCCATGCGGAGACTGATGGTCATCGTCAGGCCGCCGCCGGGGGTGTCCTCCGCCGTGACCGTGCCGCCCATGGCCTCGACGAAGCCGCGGGCGACCGCGAGACCGAGGCCGACTCCGGCGCCGCGCGGGGCGTCGCCGTAGCGCTGGAAGGCGCCGAAGATGCGGTCCTTGGCCTCGTCGGGGGCGCCGGGGCCGCGGTCGACGACGCGGAGTTCGACGCGGTCGGCGAGGGCGCTGGCGGCGACGAGGACCGGTGTGCCGGCGGGGCTGTACTTCACCGCGTTCTCGACGATGTTGGCGACGGCCCGCTCCAGCAGGCCTCGGTCGACGACGACCATGGGCAGCGTCTCGGGGATGTCGAGTTCGACGCTGTCGTCAGGCACTCCGACGAGGGCCATCGGGACGACCTCGTCCAGGTCGGTCTGCCGGAGTACGGCGGTGACGGTGCCGGTCTCCAGGCGCGAGACGTCCAGGAGGTTGCCTACGAGGTGGTCGAGCCGGTCGGCTCCCTCCTCGACGTTGGCGAGGAGTTCGGCGCGGTCCTCGTCCGACCATTCGACGTCGTCGGAGCGCAGGGAGGAGACGGAGGCCTTGATGCCGGCGAGTGGGGTACGCAGGTCGTGGCTGACGGCCGCGAGCAGGGACGTGCGGATCTTGTTGCCCTCGGCCAGTCTGCGGGCCTCCTCCGCCTCGTCGACCAGGCGCTGCCGGTCGAGCACGACCGCCGCCTGGGCGGCGAACGCCCCGAGAACGCGCCGGTCCTCGCCCGGGAGGACACGGCCGGTCAGGGCGAGCGCCAAGTGGTCGCCGACCGGCATGTCGACGTCCGCGTCTTCGGGGCGGCCGACCGGGCGGCCGGGGCCGACGACGGCGACGCACGTCCACGGCTCGGTGTCGTCATGGCGTTCCAGGAGTGCGACGGACTCCATGGCGAAGGTCTCCCGAAGGCGTTCGAGCAAGGCATCCAGGCTGGTCTCTCCGCGGAGCACGCTGCCTGCGAGGAAGGAGAGCGTCTCCGCCTCCGCCCGCAGGCGGGCGGCCTGATGGGTGCGGCGGGCAGCCACGTCGACAACGGACGCTACGGAGATCGCCACGCCCACGAAGATCAACAGGGCGACCACGTTCTTCGGGTCGGCGATCGTGAGTTCGTGGATAGGAGGAGTGAAGTAGTAGTTGAGCAGCAGCGATCCGACAGCGGCGGAGGCGAGGGCCGGCTTGAGGCCGCCGAGCAGGGCCGCCGCGACAGTGAGGGTGAGGAAGAGCAGGACGTCGTTCGCGAGGCCCACATCGGGGAGGGCACTGCTGAGCAGCAGGGTGAGCAGGACGGGTCCCACGAGGCCGACCAGCCAACCCCAGATGGTGCGGGAACGTCCCAGCTTCGCGCGGCGCGCGACGGGCAGGCCTCGGCCTTTCGCCGCCTCGTCGTGAGTGACGATATGGACGTCGAGGTCGGGACCCGACTCGCGAGCAACAGTGGCGCTGACCCCAGGGCTGAAGGCGTACTGCCACGAGCGGCGACGACTGACACCCAGGACGATCTGGGTGGCGTTGACCCCGCGCGCGAACTCCAGGAGCCCCGTGGAGATGTCGTCGCCGATGACGTGGTGGAACGTCCCGCCGAGGTCCTCGACCAGGGTCCGCTGAACCGCCAGTTCCTTCGGGGACGCCGCCGTGAGGCCGTCGCTGCGGGAGATGTAGACGGCGAGGACCTCGCCTCCCGCGCCCTTCTCGGCGAGCCGGGCGGCCCGGCGGATGAGCGTGCGGCCCTCGGGGCCGCCGGTCAGGCCCACCACGATCCGTTCCCGGGAGCCCCAGATCTTCGAGACCCGGTGCTCGGTCCGGTACTCCTGGAGGTACTCGTCGACCCGGTCCGCCGTCCACAGCAGCGCGAGCTCACGCAGGGCGGTCAGGTTGCCGGGGCGGAAGTAGTTGGAGAGGGCCGCGTCGACCTTGTCCGGCTTGTAGACGTTCCCATGCGCCATGCGCCGGCGCAGCGCCTGGGGCGACATGTCGACCAGCTCGATCTGGTCGGCACGGCGCACCACCTCGTCCGGAACGGTCTCCCGCTGCCGTACCCCCGTGATCGACTCGACGACGTCGCCGAGCGACTCCAGGTGCTGGATGTTGACCGTGGATATGACGTCGATGCCGGCCGCGAGCAACTCCTCGACGTCCTGCCACCGCTTGGCGTTCCGTGCCCCAGGGATGTTGGTGTGGGCCAACTCGTCCACGAGCGCGACGGCGGGCTTGCGGGCAAGGACCGCGTCCACGTCCATCTCGGTGAACACGGTGTCCCGGTACTCGATCTCCCTGCGCGGCATCGTCTCCAGGCCGTGCAGCATCACCTCCGTACGCGGCCGGTGGTGGTGCTCGACGAAGGCGACGACGCAGTCGGTGCCGCGCTCCACCCGCCGGTGGGCCTCCGAAAGCATCGAGTACGTCTTGCCGACGCCCGGTGCCGCGCCGAGGTAGATACGAAGCTTTCCGCGTCCCATGGTGTCGTTTCTCGTCGATGTCGGGCAGAGCGTGTAAGGGCAGAGCCCGTGGGGTGAGTGGGCAGGGGTGCGTGGGCGGGGTCACGCCTCGAAGCGATACCCCATGCCAGGCTCGGTGATCAGATAGCGGGGGTGTGACGGGTCCGCCTCCAGTTTGCGGCGCAGCTGCGCCATGTAGACCCTCAGGTAGTTGGTCTTGGTGCTGTAGCTCGGCCCCCACACCTCCTTGAGGAGACGTTGCTGGCTGATGAGGATGCCGGGGTTGCAGATGAGGATCTCCAGCAGATGCCACTCGGTCGGGGTCAGCCTGACGTCGCGGTCACCGCGCCGTACCTTCTTCCCCACGAGGTCGACGGTGAAGTCGTCGGTCGTGACCACGGCGCCGACCGCCGCTCCAGCACCCGGCTGCACGTGCGCGGGCGACTCCTCGATCCGGCGGGTGGCCGCCCTCAGCCGGGCGAGGAGCTCGTCCATGCTGAACGGCTTGGTCATGTAGTCGTCCGCGCCCGCGTCCAGCGCGCGGATCTTGTCCTCGGACCCGCTGCGGGCGGACAGCACGAGCACCGGACTCCGGTTCCAGCCTCGCAGCGCCCGTATGACGTCGATGCCGTCCATGTCCGGCAGTCCGAGGTCCAGCAGGATCACGTCCGGTTGCTCGCTGGCCGCGAGCCGGAGCGCGGTGGCGGCGTCGTAGGCCGCGTCCACGTCGTACTTGCGTGCTTTGAGGTTGATCGTCAGCGCACGCGCGAGCTGCGCGTCGTCCTCGACGACCAGGACGCGGGTCATCGGCGTACTGCCTTTCGTTGTGAGCATGGCGTCGGATGCGTGTCGGGAGCCGGCAGCCGGGGCGGTCCCGGACTGCCGGCTCCCAAGTGTCGGACCTAAGGCCATCAGCCCTTGGCCGCCACAAGGTTCTTCAGCGCGATGTTGAGCTGGAGGACGTTGACGCGTGGCTCGCCGATGAAGCCGAGGATACGGTCGTCGGTGTGGTCGGCGACCAGCTTCTCAACCTGCTTGACGTCGAGACGGTTCTTCTCCGCGACCCGGTGGACCTGGAGCTTCGCGTACTCGGGCGAGATGTGCGGGTCCAGGCCGGAGCCGGAAGAGGTGACCGCGTCGGCGGGGACGTCGGACGGCTTCACCTTGTAGTCGGCGGTGGAGTTGTCCTTGACGACAGCCGCCTTGGCGTCTGTCACCCACTTGATCAGGTCGGCGTTGTCACCTGAACGGTTCGTGGCGCCGGACAGGATGATCGAGTACTGGGTGTTGACGCTGTTGCTGCCGAGGCCGTTCGAGGGGCGAGGCTGGAACCACTTCAGGTCCGGGACCACGGCCTCCTCCGCGTCGTCCGGGTTCTTCTTCGGCAGGTTGTAAGTCTGGCCGATCAGCTCCGAGCCGACGACCTTGCCGCTCGCGTCCTTGATCTCGGAGCCGTTGGCCTTGCCAGGGAAGGCCACCTGGGCGATGCCGGTAACGGCGAGGGGATAGAGCACGCCCGTCACCACGGTCAGGACGAGCAGGGCGCGGAGCCCGGCCCAGAGCAGACGCCCTGCATTTCCGACAGAGTTGTTCATGGTCGTCAGCCGATCCCGGGGATGAGGGAGATGAGCAGGTCGATGATCTTGATGCCGATGAACGGGGCGATCAGGCCGCCCAGGCCGTAGAGGCCCAGGTTGCGGCGCAGCATCGAGTCCGCGCTGGAGGGCCGGTACTGCACGCCCTTCAGGGCGAGCGGGACCAGGGCGATGATGATCAGCGCGTTGAAGATGACCGCGGACAGGATCGCGGACTCGGGCGAGGCCAGGCCCATGATGTTGAGCTTGTCGAGCGATGGGTAGGCGACCGCGAACATGGCCGGGATGATCGCGAAGTACTTCGCGACGTCGTTGGCGATGGAGAAGGTGGTCAGCGCGCCTCGGGTGATGAGGAGCTGCTTGCCGATCTCGACGATCTCGATGAGCTTGGTCGGGTTCGAGTCGAGGTCGACCATGTTGCCGGCCTCCTTCGCGGCCGACGTGCCCGTGTTCATCGCGACGCCGACGTCGGCCTGCGCGAGCGCGGGCGCGTCGTTGGTGCCGTCGCCGGTCATCGCGACCAGTTTGCCGCCGGCCTGTTCCCGCTTGATGAGGGCCATCTTGTCCTCGGGCGTGGCCTCGGCGAGGAAGTCGTCGACGCCGGCCTCTTCGGCGATGGCCTTGGCGGTCAGCGGGTTGTCACCCGTGATCATGATCGTCTTGATGCCCATGCGGCGCAGCTCGTCGAACCGCTCGCGCATGCCCTCCTTGACGACGTCCTTCAGATGGATGACACCGAGGACGCGCGCGCCCTTGTCGTCCTCCACGGCCACCAGCAGCGGCGTGCCGCCGGCCTGGGAAATGGCGTCGGTGAGTTCCTGGGCATCCTTCGCGACCTCGCCACCGCGTTCCTTCACCCACGTCACGACCGAACCGGTCGCGCCCTTGCGGACCTTGCGGCCGTCGACGTCGACGCCGGACATGCGGGTCTGGGCGGTGAACTCGATCCACTCGGCATGGGCGAGTTCACCCTGGTGGCGCTCGCGCAGCCCGTACTTCTCCTTGGCGAGCACCACGATCGAGCGGCCCTCGGGCGTCTCGTCGGCCAGCGAGGAAAGCTGCGCGGCGTCGGCGACCTCGGCCTCGGTGGTGCCCTTGACCGGAACGAACTCCGACGCCTGGCGGTTGCCCAGCGTGATCGTGCCGGTCTTGTCCAGGAGCAGGGTCGACACGTCGCCGGCGGCCTCGACGGCGCGGCCGGACATGGCGAGGACGTTGCGCTGGACGAGCCGGTCCATGCCGGCGATGCCGATCGCGGAGAGAAGGGCGCCGATCGTCGTCGGGATGAGGCAGACCAGCAGCGCCGTGAGGACGATCATCGAGGTCTGCTCGTCGGCCCCGGCATAGATCGCGAAGGGCTTGAGCGTGACCACGGCCAGCAGGAAGACGATGGTGAGGGACGCCAGCAGGATGTTGAGCGCGATCTCGTTCGGCGTCTTCTGCCGTGCGGCGCCCTCCACCAGGTTGATCATCCGGTCGATGAAGGTCTCGCCGGGCTTCGTCGTGATCTTGATGACGATCCGGTCGGACAACACCTTCGTACCGCCGGTGACGGCCGAACGGTCGCCGCCGGACTCACGGATGACCGGGGCCGACTCGCCCGTGATGGCGGACTCGTCGACGCTCGCGACGCCCTCGACGACGTCACCGTCGCCGGGGATGACGTCGCCGGCCTCGCAGACCACCAGGTCGCCGATCCTGAGCTCGGTGCCGGGCACCTGCTCCTCGCCCTTGCCGTCCTTGGTGAGACGGCGGGCGACGGTGTCGGTCTTGGCCTTGCGCAGGGTGTCGGCCTGCGCCTTGCCGCGGCCCTCGGCGACCGCCTCCGCGAGGTTGGCGAAGATCGTCGTCAGCCAGAGCCAGGCGGTGATCGCCCAGCCGAACCAGTCGCCCGGGTTCTTGATCGCGAGCGCGGTGGTGACCACCGAGCCGACGAGCACCACGAACATCACGGGGGACTTGACCATCACCCGGGGGTCGAGCTTCTTGATGGCGTCTGGGAAGGACTTCACCAGCTGCTTCGGGTCGAACAGACCGCCGCCGACGCGGCCGGGAGCCTGGTGTCCGGCTGACAGGTCGCCGTGCGGCGCCTTGGTCGCCGTGGAGGTAGACGGCTGGTTCACAGCGTCCTCTTGCTTCTTTACG
This sequence comes from Streptomyces sp. NPDC127092, assembly GCF_042722475.1. Classification (NCBI taxonomy): domain Bacteria; kingdom Bacillati; phylum Actinomycetota; class Actinomycetes; order Kitasatosporales; family Streptomycetaceae; genus Streptomyces; species Streptomyces sp. NPDC127092. The sequence continues at coordinate 55,613 of NZ_JBHXFE010000034.1, read as the reverse complement.
TCGATGGTCATGCCGCGAGCCCTTCGGCGAGCGGTCCCAGCGCGAGGGCCGGGAAGTAGGTGAGACCCGTGATGATCATGATCGTGCCGACCAGCAGGCCGGTGAACAGCGGCTTCTCGGTGCGCAGGGTGCCCGCGGTCTCGGGGACGGGGGTCTGCTCGGCGAGCGAGCCGGCGAGGGCGAGGACGAACACCATGGGCAGGAACCGGCCGAGCAGCATCGCGATGCCGATGGTCGAGTTGAACCACTGGGTGTCGGCGTTCAGACCGGCGAACGCGGAGCCGTTGTTGTTGGCGCCCGACGTGTACGCGTAGAGGATCTCGGAGAAGCCGTGCGCGCCGGAGTTCGTCATCGAGTTGGCCGGGGTGTCCAGGACGAACGACGCCGCCGTGAAGCAGAGCACGAGTGCCGGGGTGATCAGGATGTACAGCGCGGCGAACTTGATCTCGCGGGTGCCGATCTTCTTGCCCAGGTACTCGGGCGTGCGGCCGACCATCAGGCCGGCGATGAACACCGCGATGATCGCCATGATCAGCATGCCGTACAGCCCGGAGCCGACGCCGCCGGGCGCGATCTCGCCGAGCTGCATGCCCAGGAGGTTGATGCCGCCGCCGAAGCCGGTGTTGGAGGAGTGGAAGGAGTTCACGGCGCCGGTCGACGTCAGCGTGGTGGCCACCGAGAAGATCGCCGAGGCCCCGATGCCGAACCGGGTCTCCTTGCCCTCCATCGCACCACCCGCGATGTCGAAGGCCGGGCCCTTGCCCGCGAACTCGGTCCACATCATCAGGCCCGTGAAGACGAGCCAGATGGTGGCCATCGTGGCCAGGATCGCGTAGCCCTGCTTCAGCGAGCCGACCATGCGGCCGAAGGTCCGCGTCAGCGCGAACGGGATGACGAGGATCAGGTAGACCTCGAAGAGGTTGGAGAGACCGTTCGGGTTCTCGAAGGGGTGGGCGGAGTTGGCGTTGAAGTAGCCGCCGCCGTTCGTGCCCAGCTCCTTGATGACCTCCTGCGAGGCAACCGCGCCGCCGTTCCACTGCTGCGTACCGCCCGTGAACTGGCCGACCTCGTGGATGCCGGAGAAGTTCTGGATCGCACCGCACGCCACGAGGACGAGCGCGCCGATCACCGAGATCGGCAGCAGGATCCGGACGACACCCCGGACCAGGTCGGCCCAGAAGTTGCCCAGCTCACCGGTGCGCGACCGGGCGAAGCCTCGCACCAGCGCGACCGCGACCGCAATACCCACGGCCGCCGACACGAAGTTCTGCACCGCGAGGCCGCCGGTCTGCACGACGTGGCCCATGGCCTGCTCACCGTAGTACGACTGCCAGTTCGTGTTCGCCACGAACGACGCGGCGGTGTTGAACGCCTGGTCGGGGTCGATCGACACGAAGCCGAGCGAGCCGGGCAGCGCACCCTGGAGACGCTGCAGCAGGTAGAGGAAGAGGACGCTCACCGCGGAGAAGGCCAGCACACCGCGCAGATACGCAGGCCAGCGCATCTCGACGTTCGGATTGGCACCGATCGCCTTGTAGAGCCACTTTTCGGGCCGGTAGTGCTTCTCCGAGGAGTACACCTTGGCCATGTAGTCACCGAGCGGCCGGTAGGAGAGACCGAGGGCGACGACGAGGGCGACGAGCTGGAGTACTCCAGCCAGGACGGGACTCATATCCGTACTCAGAACCTCTCCGGCTTGACGAGGGCGAGGACGAGATAGACCAGCAGGCCGGTGGCGACCACCAGACCGACGATGTTCTCGACAGTCACAGCTTCGCCACCCCCTTGGCGACGAAAGCCACCAGCGCGAAGATCGCGACCGTGGTGACGACGAAGGCCACGTCGGCCATCGTGAGCTCCCGAATGTGTGTGGATGAGATGAGCGGTCCGAACGGACCTGTTAGAGGAAAGCTCATTTCAGCCAGCACACCGTCGGCGTTGACGCCCTCCTAACGTGCACTGCGGTCGTCTTTACACATCCCGTACGCGCCCTCGTCCTGGATCAGTCGTCTTCCCCGCCGGCCTGCCCCTTCAGCAGACGGTTCAGCTCGTCCCCGGCATCGTCGTACCCGGCGTCCGAGATCCGTTGCAGCTCGCGCAGGTCGCCCGCCGCGGCCGCGCGTCGCGTGAGCAGGAGCCCGGCCCGCATGGATCCCTCGTCCAGCAGCTCGCTCAGCTCCTCCAGGTCGCCGTCGGCGTCGGCGAGGTCGGCGAGCCTGTCCAGAGCCGTCTCGTTGCCCTCCTCGGCCAGCGCCCGCAGGGTTTCCCGATCGATGTTCGTGTTCGTCATGGCGCCAGGGTGCGACCTTGCCCCTGGGGAAAGGTCAAATGGGACGATGGCTGCGTGATCACCATCGGGCAGCTGGCCAGGTATGTCGGAGTGTCGACGAAGACGATTCGCGTCTATCACGACAAAGGGCTGCTCGCCGAGCCCGACCGCGACGCATCCGGTTACCGGCGGTACAGCGCTACTGACGCGATCGAGCTGATCAAGATCCGCGCACTCGCGGAAGCCGGAGTCCCCTTGGCCCGTATCCGGGACCTCAGAGCGGCGGCCGATGAGGACTTCCAGCAGGCGCTGCATGAGATCGATGACGAGCTCACCGCCCGCATCCGTGGCCTGCGGGCGAACCAAGTGCGCTTGCGACGGCTTGCGGCGGGGGAACTGTCGCCCCTGCCCGCCGAGGTCGTCGCCTTTCTGGAGCGGCTGACCCGCTGGGGATTCACCTCCCGCTGGGTGGACCTGCAACGTGACCTGTGGATCCTCGTGTTCGCCACCCATCCGGACCAGGCGATCACGCTCTTCGAGGACCAGAGCGAGATCGTGTCCGACCCAGCGCGGCGGCAGCTCTTCCTCGACTACGACCACGCGCACGACCGCGATCCCGACGACCCTCGCCTCGTCGACCTCGCCCGTCGGATCGTCGAGGAGACCCGGGCACGCTACGGACGCGACGCGGTGCCCGAGCTGGACACGGCCTCCGAGATCCCCGCCCTCATCCAGGGCACGGTCAACGCCGAGTCGCCGGCGTGGCGGCGTCTCGACACACTGATCCGCACACGCCTGAACGAATGACCTGGCCTGACGGAGACACCCAGGTCGGCTCGCTCACCTGGCCGCCTTCGTGGCTCCCCCGGCACCACTCGCCTCCAGCGGTGCGCAGGGCAGGCTGAGGACCATGGTCAGGCCGCCGCCTGGGGTGTCCTCGGGCGTGAGTGTGCCGCCCATGGCCTCGGTCAAGCCTCGGGAGAGCGCGAGGCCGAGGCCGACGCCCGTGGTGTTGTCGGTGTCGCCGAGGCGCTGGAAGGGCTCGAAGGCCCGTTCATGGGCGTCTGCGGGCAGACCGGGGCCGCGGTCGACGATCCGCAGCTCCACCCGGCCGGCCAGGGTGCTGGCGGTGATCAGGACCGGGTGCTCGGGCGGGGCGAAGCGGGTGGCGTTGGCGACCAGGTTGGCGACGACCCGTTCGAGGAGGGGCGGGTCGGCGAGGACCTCGGGAGTGTCCTCCAGGGCGCCGAGCGTCGGCGGCCGGGAGCCGGGCGGCAGGGTGTCGAGAGCCGAGGGGATGACCTCCTCCAGGGCGGTGGGCCGTAGCGACAGGGAGAGCGCCCCGGCCTGGAGGCGGCTCATGTCGAGGAGGTTGTCGATGAGGTGGCCGAGCCGGGCCATGGAGGTGTCGGCGGTGTCGAGGAGTTCCCGCCGTTCCTCCTCGGTGAAGTCGACGTCGGGGCTGCGCAGCGAGGCGACGGCGGCCCAGCCACTGGCGAGCGGCGTGCGCAGGTCGTGGCTGACGGCGGCGAGGAGCGCGGTGCGCATGCGGTCCGCGGCCCGTACGGGTTCCACCTGGGCGGCGGCTTCGGCGAGCCGGTCGCGTTCGGTGGCGGCGGAGACGTGGGCTGCGAAGGCGGCGAGGACCCTGCGGTCGGAGGACGACAGGAGTCGGCCGCGCAGCACGAGGTGCAGGTCGTCGCCGACGGCGACGCCGGTGGTGGCCATGCTGTCGTCCGGTTCTGCCTGCCGGGCGGCGGCGAGTTCGGTCGAGTCCATGAGCTCGGCCGATGCCATGCCGAAGGCCTCCTTGGCGCGGCTGAGCAGGGCGGAGATGGCCTCCTCGCCGCGGACGATGGAGCCCGCGAGCGAGGACAGGGTCTCGGCTTCGGCGGTGGCGCGTGCGGCCCTGCGGGAGAGCCGTAGGGAGCGGTCGACGGCCACGGCGACGACTCCCGCGACGACGGCGAAGACGACGAGGGCGAGGAGGTTGTCGGGGTCCTGAAAGCTGAACTGCCCGACGGGCGGTATGAACCAGTAGTTGAGCAGCAGGGAGGCGGTGAGCGCGGCGACGAGCGCGGAGGCGACACCGCCGATGCACGCGACGCCCACCACGGTGAGGAGGAAGAGCAGCGCCTCGCTGGTGAGGTTGAGCGTGCCGCGGGCGCGGTCGAGCAGCAGGGTCAGAAGTACGGGGAGGACCAGGCCGGCGACCGGCCCGGCGACGAGCCGGGACGTCGGCAGCGTGCGCCGCCGGGAAGGCAGCAGACGGCCCCGCCCGGCCCGTTCGTGGGTGACCATGTGGACGTCGATGTCGCCGGAGAGCGCCACCGTCGTCTCGCCGATGCCGCGCCCGGTGAGGAATCGTTCCAGCCGCCCGCGCCGGCTGGTGCCGACGACGAGCTGGGTGGCGTTCTCCGCTCGGGCGAAGTCGATCAGGGCCGTGGGCACGTCCTCGCCGACGACCGTGTGGTAGCTGCCGCCCAGGTCTTCGACGAGCCGGCGCTGCCGGCCGAGGGCGGCGGCCGAGGCACCCGCGGTCAGGGCGTCGCTGCGGGCCACGTACACGGCGAGGAGTTCGCCGTGGGCGGCACGGGCGGCGATCCGGGCGGCGCGGCGGATCAGGGTCTCCCCCTCCGGCCCGCCGGTGAGCGCCACGACGACCCGCTCGCGGGTCTCCCAGACGCCGCCGATGCGGTGTTCCGAACGATAGGCGCGCAGGGCGTCGTCCACGCGGTCGGCCAGCCACAGCAGGGCGAGTTCACGCAGCGCGGTGAGGTTGCCGATGCGGAAGTAGCGGGCGAGAGCGGCGTCGACCTCGCCGGGCGGGAGTATGTCGCCGTGGGCCATCCGGCGGCGCAGCGCCTCGGGCGCCACGTCGACGAGCTCGATCTGGTCCGCGCCGCGCACGACCGTGTCGGGGACGGTGTCGCCGCCGGGCAGTTCGGTGATGCGCTCGACGACGTCGCTGAGCGATTCCAGGTGCTGGATGTCCAGTGTGGTGACGACGTCCATGCCGGCGGCAAGGAGTTCGGCCACGTCCTGCCAACGCCGTTCGTTGCGGCCGCCTGGGGCGTTGACGTGGGCGAGATCGTCGACGAGGACGACCTCCGGGCGGCGGCTCAGCACCGCATCCAGGTCGAGCTCCCGGCCCCGGGGCGGGATCCATTCGAGCCCCTCGAGCAGGGTCTCGGTGTACGGCCGTCCGCGGCACTCCACGAGCCCGGCGACCACGTCCGTACCCCGCGCTGCCCTGCGGCGGCCTTCGTCGAGCATCCGGCAGGTCTTGCCCGCGCCACGGGCGGCCCCGAGGTAGACCTTGAGCCGGCCGGTGCGACCACGAGCCGCCTCGGTGGGATGGCGGGCGTTCAAAACTTCTCGGGCTTGACGAAGGCGGCCACCAGGTAGCCGACCAGCGCGACCGCGACGATCAGACCGACGACGTTCTCGACACTCATGTTCCGGACTGCCCCTTCGACTGCCTTGCGTTTCATCGGAGTTGCGCTCGTGCTGCGCACGCACACTCGGAGGAAACGCCTCCCGCTGGGTCCTGCACAGCCACTTTGACGGCTCTCTGGCGCGCCGGGCCGCGATGCTGTCAGGCTCTTGACGCGATCCGTACGGGCGTCGTCCGCGGCCGGCACGGCCGGGCGGGACAGCCGAAACGGGCCGGGGTGCCGTTCCAGGAGTGCGTGTCAGAACTCCTGGGACACCCCGGCCCGCGGCCGGCCCGACCCGCGACCCCCCTCTGGGTCACAGGCCGAACGAGGCCCCTGGCCGGACGGCCGTCGCATGGCGTTGGGCTTCAGTCGGGGCCCCCGCCCCCTGACTGTTCCCGGTACCGGCGCTGATGGTCACGCGCCCGCCGATCTCAACGGTCGTCCGCCCCCCGTGTCGATCATCCTTGACCGGACGAAGACCGAAATCGATTGCTGTTGACGTGCTTCTGACGCGCCGCCCGTGGGTCCTGACACCGCCTTGACGGACAGCACTTGCGCGGTGCAAAGAAGCCGTCAGAGGAAGCGTCTCAACCGTCAGAAGGACGTCAACGACTCCCAGCGCGGCCCGAGTCGGGGACTAGATTCGGCAACCGCCGCTCACCGCCGAGGACGTCAGTGGCTCGACCCCTCGACGAAGGCCGCTCGGTGCCGTGCCTCCCATCCGCATGCGCCGAGCGGGGCCGGCGTCCCGCCGATCGCCCTACCTCTTCAGGGCTCGGCGGGATGCCGCCCCCTCTCTCCCGTTCCTCTGTCCGCTCGTCCATCCGGCGCACCCGGGGCCTCGCCCGGTGCGTCCTGCCGATCCAGCCGCCGCCCACCGTCCCGGGCGGCGGCTCCTTCATGAAGGTCCTGGCCCCATGAATCCCGCCGCTCCAGTCCAGCAGGCGCCTTCCGTCCCGCCCACCGCACGCCCACCACGGCGCAGACGCCGCGTGGAGGGCGGGCTGCTCGACCCCGCCCAGATGCTCAGCTCATTCCCCGACGCCCTGCGCAAACTGCATCCGCGGCACCTGGTCCGCAACCCTGTGCTCTTCGTCGTCGCCGTCGGATCGGTGCTCACCACCCTCTCCGCCATCGTCCACCCCTCGGTCTTCACCTGGGTCATCAGCGTCTGGCTGTGGCTGACGGTCGTCTTCGCCAACCTGGCCGAGGCGGTCGCCGAAGGGCGCGGCCGGGCCCAGGCCGAGTCGCTGCGCAAGGCCCGGACGGACACGGTGGCGCTACGGCTGAAGCACTGGCGCTACGGCACCAATCTCCACACGGCCGAGACGGAGGCCGTCGCCGCCACCGATCTGGCGATGTTCGACTTCGTGCTCGTCGAGGCGGGCGAGCTGATCCCGGCCGACGGCGACGTCGTGGACGGCGTCGCGGCGGTCGACGAGTCCGCCATCACCGGCGAGTCCGCACCCGTGGTCCGGGAGGCCGGTGGCGACCGGTCGGGCGTGACAGGCGGTACGACGGTGCTCTCGGACCGGATCGTCGTACGGGTCACCTCCCGCCCCGGCCACTCGTTCATGGACCGGATGATCGCCCTGGTCGAGGGCGCCTCACGGCAGAAGACCCCGAACGAGATAGCGCTCAACATCTTGCTCGCCGCGCTGACGACCGTCTTCGTCCTCGTCACCGTCGCCCTGCAGCCGATGGCCGCGTACGCGGGGGCCGCTCCGTCCACCACCGTGCTGGTCGCCCTGCTTGTGACCCTGATCCCGACGACGATCGGCGCGCTGCTGTCGGCGATCGGCATCGCCGGCATGGACCGTCTCGTGCAGCGCAATGTGCTCGCGATGTCGGGCCGCGCCGTCGAAGCCGCCGGCGACATCAACACCCTGCTCCTCGACAAGACGGGCACGATCACCCTGGGAAACCGGGAGGCAGCAGACTTCGTACCGCTCCCGGGAGTCGACGAGGCCAAGCTCGCGGACGCCGCCCAGCTCTCCTCCCTCGCCGACGAGACGCCCGAGGGACGCTCGGTCGTGGTGCTCGCGAAGGAGCGCTTCGGGCTGCGGGCGCCGACCGAAGGCGAGTTGTCCAACGCCCGGTTCGTGAAGTTCAGCGCGCAGACCCGGATGAGCGGCATCGACCTGCGCTGGGGCAACGGCGCCGTCTGCCACATCCGCAAGGGCGCCGCCGCGCAGGTCATCGCCTGGGTAGAGATGTACGGCGGTGCGGTGCCGGCCGAGGCGCGCCTCTGGAGCGACGCGATCGCCGCCTCTGGAGGCACGCCGCTGCTGGTGGCCGTGCACGACTGGGACGGCCCTCGGGTGCTCGGCATCGTCCATCTCAAGGACGTCGTCAAGGAAGGCATCAAGGAACGGTTCGCCGAGCTGCGGCGCATGGGCATCCGCACGGTGATGATCACCGGCGACAACCCGCTGACCGCCCGCGCGATCGCCGCCGAGGCCGGCGTCGACGACTTCCTCGCCGAAGCCACCCCCGAGGACAAGCTCGCCCTCATCAAGAAGGAGCAGGAGGGCGGCAAGCTCGTGGCCATGACGGGCGACGGCACGAACGACGCCCCGGCGCTCGCGCAGGCTGACGTCGGCGTGGCGATGAACACGGGCACGTCGGCCGCGAAGGAGGCCGGCAACATGGTCGACCTCGACTCCAACCCGACCAAGCTCATCGAGATCGTCCAAATCGGCAAGCAACTCCTCATCACACGAGGCGCCTTGACGACCTTCTCCATCACGAACGACGTGGCGAAGTACTTCGCCATCATCCCCGCGATGTTCGCCGGCGCCTACCCCGGTCTGGAAGCGCTCAACATCATGGGCCTGCACAGCCCCACCTCGGCGATCACCTCCGCCATCATCTTCAACGCCCTGATCATCGTGGCGCTCATTCCGCTCGCCCTGCGCGGAGTCCGCTACACGCCGGCGTCCGCGCACGACCTACTGCGCCGCAATCTGCTGCTGTACGGCCTCGGTGGCCTGGTCCTTCCGTTCGTCGGCATCAAGGCCATCGACCTGCTCGTGTCGACGATCCCGAGCCTCGGGTGAACGCACGTCAGGGGAGCGTCAGAGAAACGTCGTTGGGCTTGCCCGGGGACGCGGCCAGGGATTGGATGAGAAGCGTGAACAGCGCGTGGCTCCTGCTGGACCGGCCGCCTCATCAGGCGTCGCCGAGTCGCACGCCCCGCTGCCGTCCGGGCGCGTCCGCCCTGCGCTGACGCCTGCCCGCGCCACGTCACAGGGGCGCCGTGACCGTCGTTACCGGTCTCGGCGCCCCTCTTCTCGTACCTCATCGGCATCAACCATCCCTGGACGAACCATGTCTTCTTCTTCCCTGTCCGGACGCACCGTGCTCGTCACGGGCGCCACCTCCGGCATCGGCCACCAGACCGCCCGGCTGCTCGCCGAGCGCGGTGCGACCGCGCTCGTGCACGGGCGGACCACTGAGGAGGCGCACGCGGCCGTCGACCGGCTCGTCACGCTCTCCGACGTGTCCGCCGAGCGCGTGTGCGCGTTCGGCGCGGACTTCTCCCGCCTGGAGGAGGTCGAGCAGCTCGCCGCACGGGTCCGCGCCGAACACCCGCACCTGGACGTCCTGGTGAACAACGCGGGCATGGCGGCGCCCGAGCGGCACACCGTCACCGTCGACGGCAACGAGATCGCCTTCCAGGTCAACTTCCTGGCGCACTACCTCCTGACCAACCTCCTGGAGCCGGCCCTGACCTCGGAGTCGGGCGGCCGGGTGGTCAACGTGTCCTCGTCACTGCACCGGTCCGGCTCCATCCAGTGGGCCGACCCCAACCGGGCCCGCCGCTACTCCCGGCTCGCCGCCTACGCCCAGTCCCAGCTGGCCCTGACCGTCTTCGCCGCCGACCCGCGCGTCACCGCCGTCTCCGTCCACCCCGGCATCTGCACCACCAGCCTGCTGCCGCTGTATGCCCACGAAGGCGTGTCGCCGGCGGAGGGCGCCGCCCATGTCGTGCGGCTCTGCGACCCGGCCGTCGAGATCGTCAACGGGGCGTACTACGACCGCGACCAGCGAGTCGCCCCGGCGCCCGCCGCCACCGAGGAGCGCACGGTCAAGCGCCTCACCAAGCTCGCCGACGTCCTCGTCGGCCACACCGCCTGAAGGAGCGACCCGCCATGTCGAAGCGCGCCCGCAAGAAGAAGGCCCGCCGCAAGAAGAAGGCCAACCACGGCCGCAAGGCCGGCCAGCGCTGACCCGACCGGGGCGGCCCGCCCCTCGGCGAGCCGCCCCGTGTCCGTACCGGAGGTTCTCCCGTGATCCCACACCCCGCCCACCAACCACCTTCTTGCACCCGTGTGTTCCCCATCGGAGGGCGTGGCACCGCCGCCCTCGCCGAACACGTCCTCACCACGGGCCACGGCTCCTGGTGGACCGACCGCACCGTCCGGCCCCGCGTCATCGCTGTCACCTGCGGCGATCACGCCCTCCTGGCCGGTGACCCCACAGCCCTCACTTCTGCCGACCTCGCCCCACTGGCCGGTCTCTGCGTCGAGGCCTCCGACCGCTTCCTGCCGCTCCTCGGCGCCGCCTTCGACCGCCTGCACTCCTGGGACCGCATGCTGTACGTGCACCACGCGACCGGCGTACCGCCGCGTGTGCCACGCGGGGTGACGGTACGGCGGCTCCGTCCCGAGGACGGTCCGGCGCTCGCCGCGATAGTCCCCACCATGAGCTGGATCCACGCCACGTGGGGCGGTCCGGCCGGCCTCGCCGCCTCCGGACTTGGCTGGGCCGCCTTCCGCAAGGGCCGCGTGCTGGCAGTGGCGTGCACGCGCTTCACCGGCAGCCGGTACGAGGACGTCGCCTGCGCCACCGACCCCTCCGAGCGACGACAGCCCCTCGCCCTCGCCTGCGTCCAGGGCCTGACCGACGACATCTCCGCCCGAGGCCGAATCGCCACCTGGAGCTGCTCGCGCGACAACCGCGCCAGCCGCCTCCTGGCCTGGACCGCCGGCTTCCGCCTCATCCGCGAGTACGTCCACCACACGACTGGGCCCGTGCCCGTCAGCAACGCGTCAATTCTGGGCGAGGCAGCGTAAGCACGGCGTAGGAGCTCGATGATCTGGCGGGACTGTGCGCCTAGCGTGAGCGCCATGAAGATGCCCCGTCGCATCGCCCGACCCGTACCGGGCGTCCCCGGCGATGTCCTTTCCGACGTGGGATGGCCGGGAGAGGCCCGGACCGCCGTCGGATGCGCCGTCATGCTGCTGTTGATGTCGCTGATCGTCGACGCCGGTACGCACGGCCTAGCCGTCCTCCGCACCGCGGCATTCATCACTCTCGCGTCGGTATTGCTGGTGATCCTGCTGCCCGCGCGGGTCACCGCAGCATCGGACCTGCTGATCGTCCAGGGCCTCTGGGTGGCGAGGACGGTCCGCATCGACCGGCTCTCGTGCGTCGCCTGGCCGTCCGGGGGCACTTCGCATCGCGTGATCCTGAGAGATGCGGAGGGCGGCCGAGTCGAGGTCGACCTACGGGTTTTGTCCGCCAATCCGGCGATCTGGCTCCGGCTCGAGGCCGGCGCCCGAGCCTCCGTGCGGCGCGGCACGCTGAGCCGCGACACCAGCGATCTCGCTCGGCTCTCCCTCTACATCCACGCCGAGACGGCGCGATCGGTCCTCAAGGCGTCAGGGCTGGGATAGATCCGTTTGCCCTGCAAGCGCGAGGGCGGCCAGGCCCGCCAGGTCGACCGCGACCAGTCGGGCCTCCGGCGACGCCGGCACGACGCCGGGGGCAGGCGTCAGAAGAAAGATCCCTTGGCAGCGCCCCTGAGCGACGGCCCACAGCTCGGTCTGCCCGTCCGGCCATCCCTGCCGGTCCATGTCCCAGATCCATCCTTCGACCCGCAGCGAGCCGTCGGGTTCCAGCCTGGGTAGCCGATCGGCGGCGGACTCCGCGCCGGGCTCGAAGCGGCAGTCGCGCAAGTCGAGGAGCGCGATGAGGTCCTCCCGGATCCGCTCGACGAGCTCGTCAGCCGAGCATCCGCCCGACCGGACCAGCCTCGACACAGCATGCACCCGCTCCAGATGCTCCGCGTCCGAGACCGCGACCCGCCGCAACACGCGGGCACGCGCCGAGAGCTGGGACACCGCCAGGCCGACGAGCAGCAGCAGAACCGCCGTCTCGACGTCGGCACGGTCCTGGATGTGGAAGCTCTGGTACGGCTCGGTGTGGAAGAAGTCGAACCAGGCCGCAGCCGACAGGGCGGCCAGCGCCCCGGCGAACCTGTTACCCAGGGCCGACACGGCGACGACCACGACAACCAGCAGCAGCGCCAGGTTGGTGTGCGTGAGGCTCGTACGCAACGGCAGCAGCACCAACGCCATCAGAAACGGTGCGAGGAGCGCGGCCGCCATCGCGACTGCGTCCCGGAGTGACGTCCGCATCCCAGACCTCCTCCGTATACGACTCAAGGCTGCCCGTGGTGTGAGGGATCCGACGCCCGACCGGGCCATCTTGACGCTTTCCTGACGCGCGAACCGGGGTCTGCGAGGGGCGTCCTGCTTAGGCTTGCCCGGCCGTCCGTGTGACGGCCAAGAACGATCGCCTACGAACACCCGGGGACAACCGATGGCCACCACGAACGACGCTCGCACCAGCCGATTGCGAGCGTGGATGCTGGAGGGCCTGTCCGACATGGGCAAGGGCAAACCCTCCCGACCCAAGGAACCGGCCGCGGACGCCGGGCACAAGGGTCAGCCCTGGTACCGGGTGATGTGCCTGACCGGTGTCGACTACTTCTCCACCCTCGGCTACCAGCCGGGCATCGCCGCCCTGGCCGCCGGTCTCCTCTCCCCCGTGGCCACGATCGTGCTCGTGATCGTGACCCTGGCCGGCGCCCTGCCGGTCTACCGCCGGGTGGCCGAGGAGAGCCCGCACGGCGAGGGCTCGATCGCGATGCTGGCGCGGCTGCTGTCCTTCTGGAAGGGCAAGCTCTTCGTCCTGACCCTGCTGGGCTTCGCGGCTACCGACTTCCTCATCACCATCACGCTGTCGGCCGCCGACGCCTCGACCCACCTGGTGGAGAACCCGCACCTGGAATCGGCGCTGCACGACAAGCAGGTCCTGATCACCATGATCCTCATCGCGCTGCTAGGCGCGGTGTTCCTCAAGGGCTTCCTGGAGGCGATCGGCGTCGCCGTCGCCCTGGTCGGCATCTACCTCGCGCTCAACGCGGTCGTCGTGGTCAACGGCCTGTGGCACGTCCTGACCGAGGGCCACGTCGTCACCGACTGGACCGCCGCACTGACCCAGGAGCACGGCAACGTCTTCGCGATGATCGGCGTCGCCCTGCTCGTCTTCCCGAAGCTGGCGCTCGGTCTTTCCGGCTTCGAGACCGGCGTGGCCGTCATGCCCCACGTCCAGGGCGAGCCCGGCGACACCGAGGCGAAGCCGACCGGGCGGATCCGCGGCACCAAGAAGCTGCTGACGACGGCCGCGCTCATCATGAGCGTCTTCCTGATCACGACCAGCTTCATCACCACGGTCCTCATCCCGGAGAAGGAGTTCGAGTCCGGCGGCAGCGCCAACGGCCGCGCGCTCGCCTATCTCGCTCACGAGTACCTCGGCAACACCTTCGGCACCGTCTACGACGTCTCCACCATCCTCATCCTGTGGTTCGCCGGCGCGTCGGCCATGGCGGGCCTGCTCAACCTGATGCCGCGCTACCTGCCGAAGTACGGCATGGCCCCGCACTGGGCGCGCGCCGTGCGCCCGATGGTCATCGTCTTCACCTTGGTCGCCTTCCTCGTGACCTGGATCTTCGACGCGGACGTCGACGCCCAGGGCGGCGCGTACGCCACCGGTGTCCTCGTCCTGATCTGCTCGGCCGCCATCGCCGTGACCATCGCCGCCCGCAAGGCCGGCCAGAAGGGCTGGACCATCGGCTTCGGGATCATCTCGGCCGTCTTCCTCTACACCACCGTCCTCAACGTCATCGAGCGCCCCGACGGCGTGAAGATCGGTGCGTGCTTCATCGCCGGCATCATCCTCATCTCGCTCCTCTCCCGCCTCGGTCGCGCCTTCGAGCTGCGGGTCACCCATGTGGAGCTGGACGACATGGCCGAGCGCTTCATCCGCGACATCTCCAAGCGCACGCCCCGCTTCATCGCCAACGAGCCCGACAACCGCGACGCCGAGGAGTACCGGGCGAAGAAGGACCAGATCCGCGCCGACAATGACATCCCCGGCACCGAGGACTTCGTCTTCGTCGAGGTGAAGATCACCGACCCGTCCGAGTTCGAGGCCGGTCTCACGGTGAAGGGCGAGGTCCTCCACGACCGCTTCCGGGTCCTCACGGTGGAGAGCTCCTCCGTGCCCAACGCCCTCGCGGCACTCCTGCTCCACGCCCGCGACCTCACCGGCACCCGTCCACACATCTACTTCGAGTGGACCGAAGGCAACCCCTTCGCCAACTTCCTCCGCTTCTTCCTCTTCGGCCAGGGCGAGATCGCCCCCGTCACCCGCGAGATCCTGCGCGAGGCGGAATCCGACCGGGACCGCCGCCCCCGCGTCCACGTCGGCTAGTCAGCCGGCCGTCCGGCTGAAGAGACGGCCTCCCAGGTCGACGCCCGTGACACGGCCGTCGGCGTCGCGGGTGAAGAAGCCGCGCTGGCCCGCGAGGGTGCCCTCGGTGAGGACGTACTCGTCGCCGTCGCCGGGCAGGAAGCCCATGGCGGCCGGGGCGATGTCCGGCGGCATGTCCGCGTCCGAGGCCTGGCGGATCTCCGGCTTGATCTCCACCGCGAGGGTGAGCCGCTGCCCGTCGGTGGCGATGTCGAGGTTCATGGCGTCGATCTCGTAGCGCCCGGCGACCTCGCGGGCGCGGGTCTCGTCGTACGGCACGGGCTCGGGGTCCTTCTCGACCAGGCCGAGGAAGTGCGCGAAGGCGGCGCGGACGACGGCCTGGTTGAAGAGGTAGCCCTCCTCGCTGTTGGCGAGGGTCACGACGGCGAAGTCGTGCTCGGGCGCGAGGTGCAGTTCGGCGTACTGTCCGTTGCCGGATCCGCCGTGGCCGATGGTGCGGACGCCGTCGACGGCGCGGCGGAACCAGCAGATGCCGAAGCCGTCGCCCATCGTGCTGCCGCGCAGCGGCGCCGTCTCCTCGCGCATGCCGTGCAGGGTGCCGGTGCGCAGCAGGCCGTCGCCGTCGCCCAGGTGGAAGCGGGCCCAGGCGAGTAGGTCGGCCGTGGTGGAGGCGATGCCGCCGCCGGGGTTGTCGCCGCGGGTGCCAGCGCGGAAGGCCTTCCAGGGGCGGGCGGCCTTCAGTTCGCCGTCCTCGGCGTGGACGTGGCCCGTGGCGAACGGCCGGACCATGACGTCGTCCACGTCGAAGACGGTGTCCGTGAGGCCGAGCGGCTCGAGGACGAGGGCGGCCACGGCCTGCTCGAAGGTGCGGCCGGTGACGTTCTCGACGATCCGCCCGGCGAGGTTGTAGCCGGCCTGGCTGTAGGAGGCGCGGGCGCCGGGCTCGGCGATCAGCGGGAGGCGGTCCAGCTTGGCGACGAACGCGGCGAGGGAGCCGTCCTCGCCCTCCGTGTCGATCAGGTTCCAGTCGAGGCCCGCGGTGTGGTTGAGCAGGTTGAGGACGGTGATCCGGTCGGCGGCCTCCTCGTCGGCGAGGACGAGCTCGGGCACGTAGCGCCGGACCGGCGCGTCGAGGTCGACCCGGCCCTGTTCGACCAGGCGGAGGAGGGCGGTCGCGGTGAAGGTCTTCGAGATCGACGCCAGGTGGAAGACGGTGTGCTCGTCGACCGGGCGCGGGTGGGCGAGGCTCGTGACCCCGTGGTTCACGAAGGTCGTTTGGTTGCCGGCCAGGACTCCGACGGAGGCGCCGGGCACGCCGTGCTCCTCGGCGAGGGCCGCGACGATCGCGGCGAACTCGATCTCGCGGTCCTGCTGGTTCTGCTGATCGTTCTCGTGCTGCTGGTGCGGCTGCATGACGAGTTCCCCCTGGGACTGCGTTTCGAGCCCGGCTCGAACCCGGGCTTCTTGAACTAAGTGCAAGAGCACTGTAAACCCATCGTTGCACTAAGTTCAAGTAGAGTCCGGGCATGGCGCGAAACACTCTCACCCCCGACCAGATCGTCCGCGCGGCGATCGAGCTGCTCGACGACGAGGGCCTCGACGGCCTCAACATGCGCAGCCTGGGCGCGCGGCTCGGCACCGCCGCCACCGCCGTCTACTGGCACATCAAGACCAAGGACGAGCTGGTAAGGCTCGCCGGCGACGAGGTCTGGAGCGAGGTCGAGCTGCCCGACCTCGACGCGACGGGCTGGCGGCCGGCCGCCGCCGCCATGGCCTGCAGCATGCACGCGATGCTCACCCGGCACCCGTGGCTCGGCCAGGCCTTCGGCAGCCACCTGCTCTACGGCCCCGGCAAGTCCCGGCACGACGATCACAGCCTCGCCCTGCACGAGAAGGCCGGCTTCGCCCCCGCGGACGCCGACCGGGCCGCGGCCACCGTCTTCGTCTACGTCCTGGGCAGTGCGCTGGGCGCCGCCGCGCAGGTCTCGCTGACCCGCCGGCTGAGCAAGAGCGGCGACCCGGAGAAGGAACTGGCCGACACGATGGCGGCGGCCACCGAGGTCGCCATGGCCTTCCCCCGCCTGCGCGAACGCCTCGGCGGCAGCGCCGCTGCCGAGTACAGCGCGGCCCCGGACCGCACCTTCGAGTTCGGCTTGGACGCGATCCTCGACGGCTTCGAGGCGCTGCTGAGGGCGACGAAGTAGCCGGCTAGGGGGCCCCGAGCCGGAACCTCAGCCGGCAGATCACGGCATCCGTGTCCCGGCGGACAGCGTGGGCGACGACCGCGCCTCGCTGGTTCTGCAGCAGCCGCTGCCACAGGTGTTGCGGCTCGGCCTCCGGGATCAGGACGGTCACCCGGGTGCGCGGCTCGGTCGATCGCAGCTCGCGTATGTAGGCGCTGACGGGCCGGCCGAGCGAGCGTCGCTCGGCCGGCAGCCGGACCAGTGGAACGCCCGGGTTCCACAGCGCCCAGTCCCGTTCCAGGGCTTCGGTCTGCGCACGGTCCTCGGGGTCCGGGTGGCAGACGGTCACCGCCCGGACCTCGTCGCCGAGGGAGACGGCGGCGGTGAGGGCCTCGCTGGTGAGCCGGGTCAGTGAGGAGACCGGCACCAGGACCAGGGAGCGCTCGCGGTGCGGCGGTTCGGGGATCTGCCCCACGCCCAGGCGCTCGCCGATCCTTCCGTACGCCTGGTGGACAGCCTCGAAGACGGCGACGAGAAGGGGCAGAGCAATCACGATCAGCCAGGCCCCGTCGTGGAACTTCGTGGCGGTGACGACGACGGCGGAGACCCCAGTCAGCACTGCCCCGGCTCCGTTCAGCAGGGTCTTCCCCACCCACCCGGTTCCGCGCTCCCTGCGCCAGTGCAGGACCATGCCCGTCTGGGCGATCGTGAAGCCGACGAAGACACCGATCGCGAAGAGCGGGACGAGTGTGTTGGTGTCGCCCCTGGAGAAGACCAGCAGCGCGGCCGAGACGAGGGCGAGCCAGACGACTCCGTGCCGGTGAACCTGACGGTCGGCCTTCAGACCGAAGACGTGCGGCACGTAGTTGTCGCGCGCCAACAGCTTCAGCAGGACGGGCAGGCCGCCGAAGGACGTGTTCGCAGACAACGCAAGGAGCACCATGGTGGTGAACTGCAGCACGTAGAAGGCCCAGTTGTGGCCCAGTGAGGCATCGGCGAGCTGGGCAAGGACGGTGACGCCCTCCACTGGCTGCAGCCCGAAGCGGGAGATCAGCACCGAGAGCCCGATCAGCATCACACCGAGCAGCGCTCCCAGCGCCACCTCCGCGCGCATCGCGCGCCGGGCGGCCGGAGCCCGGAACGACGGCACGGCGTTCGCTATGGCCTCCACACCAGTCAGCGCCGAACAGCCGGAGGCGAACGCCTTCAGGAGCAGCAGAGCGCCCACGGTGGTGGCGTTGTCGGCGAGAACCGAGGCGTGGCCGGCAGACGCGGCCACAGAGACAGGGGCGTCACGGAACAGGCCGACGACGATCAGCCCCAGTATCGCGCCGACGAAGACGGCGGTGGGCACGATGAACGCCCGAGCCGAGTCTACGATCCCCCGCAGGTTCACGGCTGTGATCAGCACGAGCACGCCGAGGCAGATGACCAGCCGGTCATCGTAGAGACCCGGGAAAGCGGAGGTCAGCGCGGCCACGCCGGCGGTGACGGCGACGGCCACGTTGAGAACGTAGTCCAGGACCAGGGAGGCGGCCGCGACCAGGCTCGTACGGCGTCCCAGGTGGCTCTTGGCCACGGCGTAGGAACCGCCGCCGTCCGGGAAGGCCGCGATGACCTGGCGGTACGAGGCGACCAGCACTGCGAGCAGACCGGCGATCGCCAGCGTGACCGGCAGCGTGAACCCGAGCCCGTACCCCCCGGCCGCCGCGAGGACCAGCACGATAGCCTCGGGCCCGTACGCCACCGACGCCATCGCGTCCAGCGACAGCGCGGCGAGTCCGGTGACGGCGGTCAGCTTGTGCCGTGCGCCGGTATCGGGAGGCTCCTCGGCACCGGGTACGGCGTCCGTCTCAGCGGTCAGGGTGGTCATGCGGTCGACTCCTTCGGACTCATGTCCGCTCAGAGTGAGCCCTGGCGAGGACGACTTCTGCCGTTCCTGGCGGGTTCTTTGCGCCCGGGTGCCCTGTCTTCACGCGTTCTTGACACGGGCCGACGGTGCAGAAGCAGTGCAAACCGATCCCACGCTCGGCCTCCACCCGGACGCCGGGCGGAGGCGTCGTGTGACGGAGCCTGTCGGCAGGCAGCGCAACGTCCTCCGCTGAGGGTGTCCGGAATGCATGGGCGTCCGCCCGCGGAGCCGGCCCGGACCTTTCCGGACACGCCCCCGGGGACGCCCCCTAGGCGAACACCGCCTTGACCAGGGTCTTCTTCACCTTCTCGAACGTCCCGGCCATCGTGGGCAGGTCCATCTCGACGTCCCCGGACGTCAGCGAGCCGGTCAGGGTCTTGGTGCCGTCGGGCGTGCTGTACATCAGCGCGCCCCAGCCCCAGAACCCTCCGTTGTGGTGGAGGACGGTGCCGCCGCCGTCCAGCTCCTCCACGAACACCCCCAGGCCGTAACCCATCGTGGGGTCCGCGACGCGCATCTCGGCCAGAAGCTCGGTCGAGATGAGTTTGCCGCTGTTCAGCGCGGAGAAGAACGTGTGGAGGTCCCGGCTGGTCGAGATCATGTCGCCGGCGGCGGATACCCAGGAGGGGTTGAAGCGGGTGGTGTCGACCACCTTCCACTGTCCGGCGTCGTCGTATCCGAAGTAGCCGTGGGCGTGCGGCTCCGGGATGTCCTCCCGGGTCTCCGGCAGGAGGGTGCCCGTCAGACCGAGCGGGCCCAGGATCAGCCGGTGCGTCTCCTCGGGCAGCGAGCGGCCGGTGACCTGCTCGATCAGCAGCCTGGCCAGGACATAGTTGGTGTTGGAGTAGCTCCAGGCCGTCCCCGGCTCGAACCGCGCCGGCTTCGCCAACGCCCCCCGCACCAGCTCCTCCGGCCGGTAGGTCGCGTGCTGCAGGTCCACCCACTCCTTGCCCCATCCGGCGACCACACCGGGTTCGACCGACCCGTCCTTGGCGAACTCGCCGGTGAAGTTGAACAGCCCGCTGGTGTGCTGCAGGAGCATCCCTACCGTGATCCGCCGGTCGAGCCCGAACTCGGGCAAGTGCTCGGCCACCAGGTCCTCGAGGCCGAGCCGGCCCTCGGCCACCAGCTGCAGGACGACGGTCGCGACGAAGGTCTTGGTGACGCTGCCGACCCGGAAGTGCCCGTCGGTCGGCGGCTTCGCGGTCCGGCCCAGCTCGCTCACGCCGGCGCTGCCGACCCACTCGCCGAGCTCGTCGTTCACGCGCAACTGCACTCCGGCGAAACCGGCGTCGACGATCTCCTGCATGGCCTTCCGCAGCTCGGGGCGGTCCTGCGCGGCGGCGGTGTTCTGCTCGGTCATGGTGATTCCTCATCTCGCGTCAGCGGGTGTGAGATGAGCGTGGACCCTGACCCAAGGTCAAGGTCAAGGCGACGGAGGAGCGTTACTCTCACCCCATGACAGAGGGGCTCACGATCGGTCAGGCGGCGGCTTTCGTCGGGATCACCGTCAAGACGGTGCGGCACTACCACCGGCTCGGCCTGGTCGCCGAACCGGAACGGGACCATTCCGGCTACCGGCGCTACGGTTCGGCCGACCTGCTGCGCCTTGTCCAGGTCCGGGCCCTGGCCGGGGCGGGCGTGCCGCTGGCCGAGATCGGCGAGCTGCTCGACGCCGAGCCCGAGCGGTTCGCCACCGCCCTGGACGACGTCCGCCGCCGGCTCACCGAACAGATCGAGGAGCTGACCGCCCGCCGCGACACCCTGCACCGGCTCGCCCACGGTGACCGCGCCCTGCTGCCCGACCGGGCCTGCGCGGTCCTGGATCGACTCGCCGAGCTCGACTTCAGCGCCGACTACGTCACCACCCAGCGGGAAGCCCTGGTGCTGTCGCGGGCGCTCACTCCCGAGGTCTTCGACCTCTTCCTGGCCAACCTCGAACACCGGCTCGACGACCCCGAGTTCGTCGAGCTGACCAAGCGCGGCTGGGAGGCGAGGTCCTGGGATCCCGACGACCCGCGGATCGAGGAGCTGGCCTCAGCGGTGGCCGCCAACCTGCTGGGCGTCCGCGCGCTGCTGACGCTGCCGGCCGAGCGACCGCACGGGCCCGACGCGGCCTCCCGGTACGGCGTGGTCAACCACCACCGGGAGGACGAGGCACCGTCCATCGCCCGGTTGAACGGGCTGGTCGAGGCGCACCTGCGCGCGGCGGGCATCCCCGTCCCGCATCAGTGACGGACTGCCCCGCGGGGGGGCGCGATCAGCACGTACAACTTCCGCGGCAGCATGAACAAGTACCAGTACGTCGGCGGCGGCTCCGGCACCATCGACCTTCTACTGGTTCCTGAAGGGCTCCAAGCCCAACTCCGCCGCCGACCGCTACATCACCTGCCAGGTCCCCAAGCCCGGAAGCGCGTGAGCACCCCATGAACAGCCGTACACCCTGCCCCACCGCCCGCTTCCTCGACGGCCACCACGAACTCGTCGTCGACGGCCTGTCTCTGGCGCAGGACTCGTTCACCCTCCACTACACGGTCACGCCGCCCTTGCCGGAAGGGGACGACGGCGAGTCACTCGTCCTGCTGACGCTGGAGGCCTGCGACGACGCCGGCAACGAGTACACCGACTGGGGCGGGGCGTACGGCGTGAGCGTGGACGGCAGCCACACGGACGGCACGATCACCGGGCAGCCGGCCGTCGCCCCTTCCGCCCGTGTCCTCACAGTCCGCCTCACCTTCCTGCGCGAGGGGCGGGAGTACCCCTGCGAGCTCGCTCTGGAGGTGCCGCAGGCGCGGCCCGAGGTCGGCTGACCGCGCCGGGCCCGCCGCCGGTCTCATGTCGTCTTCGGCTCGTGCCGTGGGAGCGGATGCTCTACATCCCTCGCGCCCCGGCCACCCCGCCCCGTGTTCCGCGAGGGGTGACCGTGCGCCGTCTCGTCCCGAGGGCGCCCCGCGCTGGCCGCACTCGACCCCGGCATGGTCTGGATCCACGAAAGCTGGGAGAGCCCCCGCGTCCCTCGCCGCCTCCGGATTGGGTTGGGCGCCGTTCCACAAGGGCCGCGTCATGGCTGTGGCCTGCACCCGCCTGCTCGGCCACCGGTACGAGGACATCGCCTGCGCCACCGCGCCCGACGTCCGTCGGCAAAACCTCGCACTGACGTGCGTCACCCGCCTCACGGAGGACATCACGGCGCGCGGGCACCATGGCAACTGAAGCCGCTCCGGCGACAACCGCCCCAACCGCCTCCTCGCCCGGACGGCCGGATTCCGGCTGTCCCGCCAATACGTCCACTACGCCACGGGACCCGCCGCCTGCACCACCCGGTCACCGGTCACTCCTGAGTCGTGCCCGGCGGAGCGTGGCGGGCCGCTGCGTGTTCATGGAGTGTGATCGGCTCGCCACGGCGGACCGCGCCCGGTGCGCGGGCGGCTGGGCGATCGGCGCGGGCGGACGAGGTGAGCTGCCAGGGGACGCTGGTGACCATCACGCCGGGGGTGAAGAGCAGGCGGCTCTTGAGCCAGAGGGCGGACTGGTTGTGCAGGAGGTTCTCCCACCAGTGGCCGACGACGTATTCGGGGATGAAGACGGCGACTACGTCTCGTGGTCCCGCATGCCGGATGGACCGTACGTACTCGACGACGGGCTTCGTGATCTCGCGGTACGGGGACTGGAGGACCTTCAGCGGAACGTCGATCTCGAAGTCGTCCCACTGCCTGCGAAGCCGGTCAAGGCCCTCGCGGTCGACCGCCACCGTGAGCGCCTCCAAATGGTCGGGCCGGAAGGCGCGTGCGTACGCGAGGGCACGCATGGTGGGCTTGTGCACGGTGGAGACCAGGACGATCGCGAACACCCTTGACGGAAGCCGCCGCTCCATGTGCGGGTCGGTGACCGCGAGCTCGGCGGCGGTCCGGTCGTAGTGACGGCGGATGGCGCGCATCATCAGCCACAGCAGGACCGCCGCGAGCACCGCCAGCCACGCGCCCTGGGTGAACTTGGTGGCGAGCACGATCACCAGTACCAGGCCGGTGACGACCGCACCGGTGGCGTTGACGACCCGGGACAGCTGGTGGCGTCGACGCACCGTCAGGTCGGTCTCGGTGCGCAGTTCGCGGTTCCAGTGCCGGACCATCCCGCTCTGAGAGAGCGTGAAGGACGTGAAGACGCCCAGGATGTACAGGTGGATCAGGCTGGTGACGTTCGCCTCGAAGCCCCACAGCAGCAGGCCGGCGACGATGGCCAGTGCCAGGATGCCGTTGGAGAAGGCGAGCCGGTCGCCGCGGTTGTGCAGCTGGCGCGGCAGGTAGCGGTGCTGGGCGAGGATCGAGGACAGCAGCGGGAAGCCGTTGAAGGCGGTGTTCGCGGCGAGGATCAGGATGAGCGCGGTGGCGGCCTGGATGTAGTAGAAGCCGACGCTGTCGTTGCCGCCGAAGACGGACGCGGCCAGCTGGGCGATGACAGTGCGCTGGGTGTAACTCTCGCAGTCGGCGTCAAGGCCGGTGAGGCGGCACGCGTCCTCGACGATGTGCACCTTGGAGATGATCGCGAGGGTGGTAACGCCGGCGAACATGGTGATCGCGATGATGCCCATCGCGGCCATGGTGGTCGCCGCGTTCCGGGGCTTGGGCTTACGGAAGGCCGGCACTCCGTTGGAGATCGCCTCAACGCCCGTCAGGGCCGTACAGCCGCTGGAGAAGGCGCGCAGGACCAGCATGAGCAGGGCCAGGCCCGCCAGGTCCGCGTCTCCTTCCTCCGGGATAATGCCGTACGCGGCGCTCTCGGCAACCGGGGCATCGCCGAGGAGGTAACGGAACAGGCCCGTGCCCACCATGATCAGGACGCCGCCGATGAACAGGTACGTGGGAGCGGCGAACAACCGGCCGGACTCACGTACCCCTCGAAGGTTCATGGCGGTCAGCAAGGCGACGAAGCCGAGCGCCATCACCACTCTGTAGTCGGCCAGCGACGGCAGCGCCGAGATGATGTTGTCCACTCCGGAGGCGACCGACACGGCCACGGTCATGACGTAGTCCACCAGCAGCGAGGCCGCCACCACCAGGCCGGCGGACGCTCCCAGGTTGGTCGAGGCGACCTCGTACGAGCCGCCGCCGCTCGGATAGGCGTTGACCACCTGCCGGTACGAGAGCACCACCACGGTCATGAGCGCGACGACCGCGGCCGCGATCCATGGCGTGAAGTGCAGATACGCCAGGCCGCCGAGGGTGAGGACAAGGAGGATCTCCTGGGTGGCGTACGCCACCGAGGACAGCGGGTCCGAGGCGAAGATCGGCAGGGCGAGCCGCTTGGGCAGCAGCGTCTCCCCCAGTTCCTCACTACGCTTGGCACGCCCGATCACCAGGCGCTTGAGCATCCCCGTCACCTTCGGCACAGCGCGAGCGTAAGTCGGCCGCAGCGAGGAAGGGACGCCCATACGCCCAGGTGGCGTAGGCCGCGCCCGGCGACTAAGTCGCGTACACAACACGTCAGCGACCCGTCAAGATCCACGGCAACCACCTCCCGCTCTTCTAGCCTCAGCCCCATGGGACGCCACCCATCGGCTGACACCCGGTCACCCATGCCCCTGGCTCACAATGCGGACTGGCCCCACGCACTGCGGACCGCGGTCATCTGCGCCGCCACGCTGCTGGGACTGCTCCTCCTGGTCGACGCCGTCGCCGAGGCGCTCTCTCCGGTCCGCGGCGCCCTGTGGAGCGGACTCGCCGTCCTCCTCTTCGTCGTACTGCTTCCGGACCGAGTCACTGCGGGGGAAGGCTGGCTCGCCACGCACGGGCTGGTGCGCCGACGCACAGTGCGAATCGACCGCCTCGTGCGCGTGGGGTGGTCGGCCGGCCCCTCACGTCACGTGCTCCTACAGGACGTCCACGGCGCGCGGATCTCATTGAGCCCAAACCTGCTCGCCGACAACCCCCGGCTCTGGCAGTTGCTGGCCGACGGCGCCGCCGCCTCAAGCGCACCGGGTTTCCTGCACGCCGACCACTCCGACATACGGCACCTGTCCCAGCACACCGACAGCGAGATCGCACATCTCGTGTTCAAGGTCTCCCACCTGGACTGAGGACGAGCGGCTTCGCACGCGCCGGAGCACCTGGCGGCTGCGTACGGGCGACGACAATGGGGAGAGTGATCGGCGCAAGGGCGGCGGTACGCAACCAGCCGCTACAGGCCCAGGCAGCGGCATGCTCCGTGGCGACCTGTCGGCCCGCCCCTCGCTCGGGGGCCAACTCGCCGCCGCCACGGGCCATCGGTCCGAAGTCCCCTCCGTGCCGACCAAGGTCCGGGCCACACGCGGACCAGCCGCCTGCAGCTTGGCCGAGTCGTGGCCGTTTCCGCTAGTCAGCGGCCGCACAAGGCGTGTACCACCAGCACACCAAGCACCTGCGGTTACCTCAAAACCGGGAATCAGGCTGCTTGCCAGAGGCCGGCGTCCAGGATACGGGCGGCCTTGGTGATGCTGCCCGGCATCAGGTGCCGGTACGTGCGGTACGTCTCCTCGATGGACTTGTGACCCATCCACTCCGCCACGTCAGTGATGGGGATGCCGTTGCCGAGGGCGTTCGAGGCGAAGTAGTGCCGGAAGCCGTACATCCCCACCCCCTCCTCCGGCGGCAGGTCCGCGAAGAGCTTCTTCACCCGGCGTCGCTCCATACCTTCGGTGAAGTAGCCGCCCGGACCGCGCAGCAGGTAGCCGTCCTTCGTGGTACCGTGCTTGGCCGCGTACCGCTCGATCACCTCCCGCACCGACCGCGGCAGGGGTACCTCCCGGAACTCCCCCGTCTTGCGGTGCTTCAGCTTTGCCGGCCTCAGCGTGTTGGAGTGGATCTGCTCTCGCACCCGGTAGACGTCCTGCGCCACGACGTTGTTGACGTTCACCGCCCGCGCCTCACCGTTGCGCAGACCGCATCCCGCCATCATGACGATCTCCAGCGCGAGGTCCTCGTCGGCGACCGTCAGCGCTTTCGTCACGTAGGCGAGAGAGGGAATGGCAACCTGCTCGCGCACATACTCCGGTTCCTGGACCCCCTTCACCGGGTCGTCCGCCATGGCTCCCTTGGCATACGCATCCCGAAGGATGGTCTTCAGGACCCGGAAGATGTTCACCTGGTTTCCCCGGCCGACTCCGTCGTTCTCCATCTCGTCCAGGAAGCGTTCGATCACCATCGGGGTGACCGAGTTCAGCTTCCGCGCTCCCAGGCGGGGGACGATGTGCACGTTGATCGAGCTGTCGACGTGCTCGCCGGTGGAGTAGTCCGTCATCCGGCGCTGCCGGGGCCGCCACTGCTTGGCGTACTCCTCGACCGTCAGCTGGCCCAGTTCGCGGCGGGCCGCCGCCACGGACGGAGCCGTGGTCTTCTTTTCCGCATACAGCTGAGTGAGGCGTTCGATCGCGTCGTCCTGCGTGTCGTATCCGGACTCCTCGCGCTGCTTGCCGAGCGCGTCGCGGAAACGGATCGAGTAGGGGTGGGGGCAGCGGGTGGGCTTGGCGCAGCCGCAGTCCTTGAAGAAGGAGCCCATGCCGCGGGCGAGCTGTCGGGCCATGTCGCGAACCATCCGATCCAGCCCAAGAATCATGCTCAGGCGCCTGCTGCAGGTCGAAGGTCAGCAAGCGCGGACACCATGCGGACGCATGCTGACCGTTTGCTGACCTGAGGGGGGCACATGATGCCCCTGACCTGCGGCAACGCCAAATAGTCAGATCTTGGACTTGAACAGAGTACGCAGCACTTTGGACTCCTGTAAGACGGCTCCCTGCCTGCTTTCTGCAGGTCAAGGGCGTTCTCCACTCTACACGGGCACGCATCGAAGTCGATGATTGTGAGGAACATCGCTTCTCATTGGGGATAGGGCTCCCTGCCTGGGCTTCCGCGCCAACCAGGCTGTTGTGGCGCCACCGACCGGGCGCCTGTTCGGACAGCCTTTTCAGCATGTTCGGGAACTGATGCTGACCAGGTGCTGACTTACCTGACGATGCGCCAGATACGCGCTTCGTCGAGCACGGAGCCACTCTCCGCATCGACCTGGAAGTCGTTCAACGCGCCCGGCAGCCCGGGCTTCATCCGGTCCCGGCACCCGACTGTGACCGATCGATCGCGACCACTACCACCTGGTGGGCAGTTACGTTCCGGCCGCCTGCCCAGCCTGCCACTCCAAGCCGCATGGCAATGAAAAGGAAATACCGGACGCAAGGCACCGTGCCCTCCCGCGGGCGATCTACGCCGACGCTCCAACCCGCTGAACCGGACCATCGTGTACCCCACCCGCCCGACTGACAGCTCCGCCTCGGGGCACCCATCGGACCGCACCTGCTGAAGATGAGGGGCACCCTCACCAGCAGCCGTACGGATCGTGTCACCTTCATGTACGGGTCACTGACTAGCGACGGGTTGATCTGCCGCCGTCCGGTGATCATCGACTAAACCTCCCCCGCCGACGACCGGGACGGAGCGGGCGAAAAACTACGACCAGGTCGGGCGTTTTCGTCGACCGAGGCGCTCTACCAGGACGGTCTGACAATCGAGGGGCGCCCGGGATCAGATTTCGCCGTGTTCCCGTTGCTGTCGGAGCCGCTTGTCATCCGCCCCGCTTCCTGCACCCGCAGTGCCGACAGCGGACAGCCAGACCAAAGCCCTCGCCGTAACTGTGCGCGCAAATGGCTGGATTACGTCCACACGGTCATCGGGAAACCGTCCCCAGCCTCAGCCTTGTCGGTGTCACAAGGCACCAAGGGGGAGGGATACCGACGTGGATGCTCTCACGACGGCTGTGCGCACGCTTCTGGAGGATCCGGACGCATCCGTGGAAGTGGAGGTGTCGACGCCGGAGGAAGCGGCGCGCGCCGTCCGGCTCTTCGACCAGGGACTGCGTAGCGGTCGTGGGGTCCACCGCAGGATGGCCGAGGGCGCGTTGCACGGCGCTGAGACGCTCTCGACGGACCGCCTGCAGGTCCTCTCCGAGTTCGTCCAGAACTCCGATGACGCGGGAGCCGGACAGTTGCGCGTCCTGCTTCGGTCCGACGACATGCTGGTCGCCCACGACGGAGCCGGCCTGCGTCTGGCCGATGTGCTCCCGCTCGGCATGCCCTGGCTCACCGGCAAGACCGCTGACGCCGCGGCCACCGGCCGGTTCGGCATCGGACTGTCCACGCTGAGGGCCCTCTCTACGGTGTGGGAGGTGCACTGCCACCCGTTCCACGTGCGCTTCTGCGGGACCGACCTCGAGCCCGCGCCGCCGCCCAAACTCCCCGACGAGATTTCCGGTCCCGAGTGGACCGTCTTCCGTATTCCACTGGCCCCCGGGAAACTGAGCGCGGCCCAGCTCCTCGAATGGTTCGACGACTGGAGCGACGCTTCCCTGCTCTTCCTGCGCCATCTCCGCGATTTGGAGGTGACGGCCGGCGAGCACAGCGCCAGACTGACCCTGGCCTGGGCTGACGTGGCACGGCATCGGCTAGTGGTCCAGGGCATCGAGCATGAGGTGAGAGTGCGGCACGCCCGGACGACCGACGGAGCGGTGTGGCGTGTGTACACGGCGCAGGTGGAACCACAACCGGAATGGGAACGGAGCCACAAGGCACTGGGCCCGGTCGTGCCCGTGGGCATCGCGCTCCCCCTGGGGGGCGAGGTGTCCGGCAGTGTCCATGCCGGCCTGCCCGTCGCCCCGTTGGACGTGGCGGCCCGCGTCCACACCCAGTTCGACCCCGTCGCCAGCCGCGAAGGGTTTGCCGACAGCCGCCTCAACGCACAGCTCGTCCCCGTGATCGCCGACCTGTGGGAAACCGCCGTACGCGACGTCCTGGAGAGGGTGGATCACACGGCGTGGCACCTTGTTCCGCTTCCCCGCCCGCCGGGCTCCGCACCGGCGCACCTGCTCCAGGACCGGATCCGCACCGAGCTGCTCATGCGCGCCCGGCAGTCACTCGCTGCCGAGCTGGTCCTGCCGGTCGCGGAGGGTGGGCCCGCGGTCCCGCTGTCCGATTTCGCGGTCGAGGAGGCCGCACTGTCGGGGGTCCTCGACTACACCGACATCGCACGGCTGGGCGAAGCCCGGTACTCCCTGCCTGCCGCCGTCCGCGACAGCGGCGGCCGCTGGCGGAACGTCCTCGCGGACTGGCGTGCGGCGGGTGCCGCGTCCCTGCGCGCAGAGGTGCGGGTCATGGATGCCCTCGCCTTGTTCTCCGACGACGAGTGGCAGGACGTCACGCGGTTCGTACGGCTTGCCGCGGTCGCCCTCGAGGCTGGCCATGAGTACGCGCTGACCGGCCGGACGTGCCTGGTCACCGCCGACGGGCGCCGACTTCGGCCGCAGCTCGCGGCGAACGCGTTCGCCGACGCGTCCGGCGGGGCCACCGGCCCCCTGGATTTGCTGGGCGTCGTTCTGGACCTGCATCCCGCCTACGCGGAGGACAACGTCTGGGCGAAGACCGTCACCGCCTGGCTGCGTCGGCGGGACTGCCTGGTGCGCCGCGACGACACGGCAGCCGTACTGCGGATCGTCTCCCAGCTCGGACAAGCCGGTAGACGACTTACCGACGGCGACGAGGCGATGGAGACCGCCCGGCTCGTCGCCCTGCAGCAGGCGCTCGGCGAGCTGCCCAAGAAGCAGCGCGACCGGCTCGGTCCGGGCATCGGACGGGCCGTTCTCCTCAACGGCTTCGCCTACGACAAGGACGGGACCGAACAGGCCCGCCGTGTGCAACCCGGCGCCGCCTATCTCCCCCAGGCGCTGGAGAGCGCCGACGGGGACCGGTTCGAGGTCGCGGCACGCAGGACGCCCGGTCTCGTCTGGGTACGCCGCTCCTACGCGCGATCGCTGCTCCCCGCCGCCCGGGCAGGCGGTCTGAGCGGAACGGCCTTCCTCCGGCTGCTGGGCGTGGCGGGCACTCCACGGCTCACTCCAGTGTGCGAGCTGTACAACCCGTGGGACACCAAGACGTACCCGGGAGATTCCCGTCTCGGCCTCGCGCGGAACTGCAGGTGGTCCGTCACGGGCCGGCGGTCGGAGATGGCGGCCAAGGGAGCCGACCACACCCTGGATGACCTGACCAGTGCCGACCTCTTCGCCGTGGTCGAGAACATCGTCGCCGAGAAGGACGTGGACGAGCGACGCCGCCGCACAGCCGCACTGCTGCGCACCCTCACCGCACCGCTGACCGGTACGGACCAGGCCGTCGTCCCCATGGCCCGGGGCCACTACAAGTGGAACCTCACGGGTGAGACGGCGGCCCTCTGGGTGTGGCGGCTCCGGGAGACCGCCTGGCTGGAGGACAGCCACGGCCAGCTCAAGCCGCCAGCCCGCCTCACCTTGCGGACACGGGACACGCAAGCCCTGTACGGGCCGGAGGATCCCGGCTACCTGCACCCGGCGATCCACCAGGCCCTGGCCACCCGCACGGAGGTCCTCACCGCACTCGGTGTCTCCGGCGATCCCGACGTCCCACGCCTGATGGAACGGCTGCGGGAACTCCGCGACCGCTGCCACGACGCCGACAGCGACACCGATGTCGGCGTGCCGGACAGCCTCAGGGCCGAGGCGCTGCTGGTCTACCAGTCCCTGGCCCGGCGTCTGACGCACCGCTCGGCCGACGCCTCCCCGACCGCGGTCGAGAAGCAGATCCGCAACGCGTTCTCGTACAAGGATCTCGTCCTGACCGACCGGGGCTGGTCGAGGTCCCATGAGTGCTTCCGCGGACCCGCGATCCTGCGCGGCTTCCGTCCCTTCACCCTCACCGGGGCGGACGTCGACCCTCTGTGGCAGGCGCTGGGCATCCCCGAACCGGGGCTCGACGACCTCATCGACGTACTGAGGGAGATGTCCGCGACCGGCGCCGCCCCCGACGCCGAGGGCGAAAGGGTCATGCTCGAGGCTCTGCGTCGGCTGCGGGACATGATCTCCGCCGACGACAAGCCCATGCCGCCGGGGCTGCAGAGCAGGCTGCGCAATATGCCGCTGTGGACCACGGCCGGCTGGGTCAAGGGCACGGGCCAGCCGGTGTTCGCCGTGGCCGACGCCCGGGTCGAGCGAGCCCTGACGGGCCGCCTGCCGCTGTGGAAGCCCGGAGGAAACGTACAACAGTTCACGGCACTGTTCGGACGGCTGCACGTCACGCCCCTGGACGTCGCGGGTGCCCAGGTCACGTACGAGACCGGAGATGTGAACGCGGCCGAGGGCGCACTCCTGGACCGGCCGGTCGACGCGAGCCTCACCGAGGACTTCCGGCGGGGAGTCGCCGCACTCCAGGACCTGCTGGTGCGCGACGAACCCGAAACGGCCGAGGCGTTCACCGGCTGGGCCTGGCTCGCCGGCCTGGACGTGCGACTGCTCCCCGGCCTGCGGATCCGCATCGATCCGGGACCCGCCCACGGGCCCCTCACCCTGCCCGTCGACGCGCAGATCGACCGCGACCGCAACACGCTGTTCCTGGACTCGCACGCGGCGCTGCCCACCAAGTCGGGAGCGGGAGCGGCGATCGCCGCGCACTTCCCGGAAGCGCGGTCACGCGTGGGCCACACCTGGCGGGACGTCTGGGAGGAACGCCTGGCGGAGGCGGAGCCTGGGACGGCGCTCACCTCGGCGGGGCAGCGCGACCGCGAGGAGCGGCAACGGCTCGCCGAAGAACTGCGCCGGCGTGCGCGGCTCGCGCCTCCCGCCGCGCCGGTGCCGAAGGTGAAGCCGGCCCCGCAACGGGACACCGGCCCGGCCGTACCCGGCGGCCCGACCGGCTTCCTGCCGTCGCCCCGCAGCGGTTCGGCTCCCGCGCCGGCACCCGGAAACCCCGGGTCCGGCAACCGGTTCGGCCCGCAGCGGGCGCCGGCCGCGCGCCCCCTGGTGGACGCGGTCGTCTTCGACGGGTTGCCCGGCAAGGTCACCCACACCGGAGCGCCGTCCACACCGGGCAGTGGCCCTGCCCGGACACCGGGGACGGGGGGACCCGCGCCCCACCGGCACGGCGCCCCGCTCCCCCACCCCAGGCCCGGAGGGGCCCCGCCCCGCAGCAAGGCGTCACCGGTCGGCTACGAAGACCATGACAAGGAGGAACTCGTCCTCCAGGCGCTCCGCCGCATCCTGCGGGAACAGGGCGTCGAGCTGGAGGACCAGCGGGGTGCGTCGGGTGTGGGCGCCGACGCGTACGACTCGACCGGACGCTATTACGAGATCAAGGCCCACGGACGCGCGGTCCCGGCCGAACTGTCCCTGACTCGTGCGGAGTTCGTGCGGGCCTGGACCGAGCGTGAGAACTACACCCTCGTGATCGCGTCGCACTTGGAAGAGGGCGTCGGCACGCCGACCCTCCGTCTGGTGAACGACCCCGTGCACCGCTTCGACGTCGAACCGCCGACGGACGTCCGCCTCAAGGGCGTACGCGACCTGTCCGTGGAGTCGACCGTGTACGAGTGGCCCAACGAGGACTGACACCGCTGGTTTGTCAGTGGGGCATGTCAGTGTGCGGCCCAGCTGCCAACTGCGCTGTATATGGGGAGGGGTGCGCGTGAAGCGCACGTTCGTAGAGTTGTTCCGTGCTGCGATGAACGATGTGGATGCGAGGCCGTATCCGTACCAGGAGCGGCTTGCTGCGGAGGGCCTGCCGGAGTTGCTGCGGGTTCCCACCGGGGCGGGTAAGACAGCGGCTGGAGTTCTGCCCTGGTTGTGGCGCCGCCTCGAGCATCCAGATACCGCAGTGCGCGCCGGTGAGGCCCGGTGGCTCGTGTTCGTTCTGCCGCTGCGGTCGTTGGTCGAGCAGACGGCGGCCGTGACACGGGAGTGGATCGCCAACGCTGGCCTAGCCGGGGCGGTGGGGGTCCATGTCTTCATGGGGGGCGAGGACCGCGACGATGACGCGTGGCGTATAGATCCGTCGCGGACCGCGGTGTTCGTCGGAACGCAGGACATGTTGCTGTCCCGCCTGCTGATGCGCGGGTACGGGGAGTCGCGTGCGCAATGGCCGGTGTCATTCGGGCTGCTCCACAGCGGTGTGCAGTTCGTCTTTGACGAGACGCAGCTGATGGGGCCCGGGCTGCCGACGTCCGCGCAGTTGCAGGGGTTGCGGGAGCAGTTGGGTACGGGCGTGCCATCGCGGTCGATGTGGATGTCGGCGACGCTTGCGCCGCAAGAGGTATGCACGCCCGACCACCGCGAGGTGCGGGGTGTGGTGGAGCTAGGGGAAGACGACCGGGTCGGTGGCCTGGCCGTGCGGTTGAACGCGGTGCGGCAGGTTGAGCGGGTCGAGGTGCCCGAGTCGGCGGCTGCCTACCCGGCCGGGGTGGCGCAGGTCCTGGTGGCGCGTCACGTGCCGGGAACGCGGACGATCGCAGTGTTCAACACGGTAGAGCGCGCCATGGCGGTTCAGGCGGCGTTGGCCAAGCTCGTTCGCCGGGGCGGGCCGGACGTGGTGCTGTTGCATTCCCGGTTCCGGCCGCCCGAGCGGGAGAGGCTGATGGACGAGCTTATGGCCCCGTCGTCTGCGGCAGGTCAAATCGTGGTGAGCACCCAGGTCCTGGAAGCTGGCGTCGATCTCTCATCTCGGGTGCTGTTCACCGAGGCCGCTCTGTTTTCCTCGGTGGTGCAACGGGCGGGGCGGTGTAACCGCGCCGGTGAATTTCCGGAAGGTGCCAACCTGCTGTGGGCTCCGCCTCCCTCCGGACGGGGGCAGTACGCGCCGTATGAGCCAGAGGATGTCGAGACGGCGGTGGAGGCACTCACCTCGTTTGAGGGCACCTGGGTGACTTCCACGAGGCTCCAGGAGATGCCGGTCGTCCCCAAGCCCGTTGTCCATCCGGTCCTGCGGCGCCGTGATCTGTTGCAGTTGTTCGACACCATGCCAGACCTGAGCGGTGCGGACATCGACGTCTCCCAGTGGATCAGGAACGGCCAGGACACTACGGCCCTGGTGGCTTGGCGCGACTTGGCGAACGACAGGCCGGGCGAGCGTGACGCGTTTCCTGCCCGTGAGGAGTTGTGCGCCGCGCCGGTCCAGGACCTTAAGACGATCGTGAAGGACTCTTTGGGCCCGTTGTGGGTCCTGGACGCGGCGGAGGGCGCCTGGCGGCGTGCCCAGTTCGCGGACATTCGCCCCGGCGCCGTGCTGCTGACCTCTACCGCCTCGGGCTGGTACGACTCGAGGCTCGGGTGGGGCCTGAAGCACCGAGGCCGGGTGACCTCCCGCGCCCGGACCGGGAAAGCTCCGGACGGCATGAGCAAGGACGATGCCTCCTGCGCCGACCGATGGGTGGACCTGATCGAGCACCTTGAGGACGTCGAACGGGAAGTCGGGCTGCTGGCAGAGGGCTTGGCTCCGTTGGACGGGCTGTCCGCCGGGCACCTTGAAGCGGCTCGGCTGGCCGGTCGCTATCACGACTTGGGCAAGGCGCACTCCGTTTTCGCCAACACGATCCGCCGCAGTTGTCCCGAGGGCGAGCAGCCGCCGGGCGAAGGCCCCTGGGCGAAAACGCTTCACCGGATGGGGCGGCACAAGCGTAAGTACTTCCGGCACGAACTGATCAGTGCGCTGGCACTGTTGCATCCGGACAGCACCCTCCTGGACGGGAGCGAGCACTCGGACTTGATCGCTTATCTTGCGGCGGCGCACCACGGCAAGGTGCGGGTGTCGGTGCGTTCTATGCCGGGCGAGGCCGAACGCGTGCCTCCCCGGGTTCTGGGCGTCGAACCGGCGGAGGAGGTCGGCCCGGTCGATCTGCCGGGCGGGAAGGTGCTCCCGCGCATCGTCGTCGACCCGTCCGTGCTCTTCCTCGGCAGTGGTCCGGAGGGAGCTCCCTCCTGGACGCAGCGGATCTCCCAGCTTCTGTCCCAGCTTGGACCGTTCCGGCTTGCCTTGCTGGAGGCGCTCGTGCGTGTCGCGGACTGGCGGGCCAGTCAGGCGTACCGCACACCGCAGCCCGCGCCGGACCAGGCCATTCCGTCGGACGAGCAGTCGTCGGCCGCTCTGCTTCCGATTCCTGCACCGGCGGGCGCATTCGAGCAGGAGGTGCTGTGGTGAGTATCCAGATTCCGCTGCGTGGATTGCGCGCTACGACGCTGGGCGGCTATCTCAGTGCGCTCGGCCTGCTGCGTATTTTGGCGACACAGCACGACACCACCACTCGGCTGCGCTGGGCAGACGACCTTCCCGTGCTGACCAGCGCATGCAGCATCGATGAGCTGACGGCGTGGCTCGTCAGCTCTTACAAACCGAGCCCCATCGTCTCTCCGTGGAACGCCGGAGCGGGGTTCGCCGGCAACGGCAAGAGCGTGGAAGCCGAAAGGGCCGTGGCCCAGATCGAGGACAGCCACGATCCACGCCTGGCGGTACTGCGAGAGGCCATCGCCGCAGGTCGCGAGGTCGTGGCCGGAGCGCGTGCGCGCGGCTGGGCGGGTGAGAGCTTGTGGGCCAAGCAGCACAAGCAGTCCGTGATCAGCCTGTGCCGCAACACCTTCCCCGATGAGGCGCTGCCCTGGATCGACGTGGCTGCCGTCCTCAGCGGCCCGGAGGTCCACTTCAACCCGGTGGCCGGCACGGGCGGCAACTTCGGCCGCCAGGAGCTGTCCGCGACCTACCTCCAGCATCTCGCCCTGGTCCTCGGCCCCGAAGCCGACCAAAGCCATGCCCCCGCGTGGGTACGCGCCGCCCTGACCGGTGCCGAAGACATCCCGTACAGACGAGGAGCCGTCGGCCAGTTCGACCCCGGCCGCGCCGGAGGAGTCCTGGCTTCCATCTGGGGCGAACCCGACAAGCAAGGCTTCGTCAACCCCTGGCGCACCATTCTGACCTGCGAGGGACTGCTGCTGTTCGCCAGCGCCGCGGTTCGCCGCAACGCCGCCGAGTCCGGGGCGGCCTGGCCCTTCAGCGTTCACGCCACCCCCATCGGGCACCCCACCGCCTCGACCGGTGAGACTGCCAAGGGCGAGATCTGGGCACCTCTGTGGGAGCGCCCCGCCAACCTCGCCGAACTCGAACAGCTCTTCGGTGAAGGCCGGGCACGGTGGGCCGGGGCCCAGGCCAAAGACGGCCTGCTGTTCGCCCTGGCCATCTCCGCCCTCGGCGTCGACCGCAACCTGGCCACCTTCCGTCGCTTCGTCATCGTCGAACGCCTCGGCCAAAGCCCTATCGCCATCCGGGCCACAGACGTCCCCGTCGCCCTACGCAGCGAGCACACCCTGCTCGCAGAACCGTACGTGTGGCTGACCCGGTTGCGCCGCAAAGACAAGATCCCCGCAGGAGTGGCCGCCCTGCTGCGCCAGTGTGATCAAGCCCTGTTCGCCGCCATCACCGGCAGCGACACCACCGCCATGGCCCGCTTCGTGATCTCCTTCGGCCACCTGCACGAGGCGGTCGCCCGCTCCGGACGCCTTCGTGGAGACATGGCCCCCTACCAGCCGCGCCAAGCCCGCATCTGGGAACCCCCGCCCGGCATTGCCGGCCAACTCGAGCTGCAGTTGGCCTCCGCCCTGGCCTCCCTCGCCGAGACCCGCAGCGATCTCAGGATTCCCGCGCTGCGACCACTGCTGACCCGGGTGACACGCAGCAGGGACCGTCTGATGTGGGCCGACAGCCCCGCCACGGGCACCGAACTCCTCGGCTCCACCCTCGCGCAGGCACTCGCCCAGGCCCACCGCATGCGCCTGCAGCCCCTCAAAGCCGCACCCGGTGACACACAACCACCCGCCGCGGAATTCCCCGTCGGGCAGACCGCGGCACTCCCGGTCCTCGAAAGTTTCGTGGACGGGGAGTGCGATGACGAGTTGACCGCCAACTACCTGCGCGGCCTGATGGCCCTGGGCTGGACCACCAACCAGCCAGCCCAGGCACACCACGGGCGGGCACTGAACCCGGTGCTGTCCGTGCTGCTGCCGTTCTTCGCCGCCGAGCCGTTCCGGCTGGTCTCCACCTGGGGACCGGACCCCGTCGCCTTCGCCGCGACGCTGCGCCCGCGCCCCGATTGGATCGCCCGCCTGATCGCTGCCGGCCCCGCCGGGGTTCTCGACGACGCGCTGCTGCGGCTGCAGCTCGCCGGATGCCGGCCATTGGTCGGCCGCCCACCAGACCGCGCCGACTCCGTGGCTGTGCACCACACCGACGGCACCCGCCTGGCCGCCGCACTCCTGATGCGCGTCCGTACCCGCGACCGCGCCCAGGCGCTGAGCGTCGCGACCGCGACCCGCCCCGACAAGGCATCCCCCGTCACCGCCTGAAGACCAGGCCCGTGAAAGGACGCTCCGTGATCACCACCGATCTCCACCGCATCCGCTTCGAGGTCCCCCTGCGCCCGGCCTTCGGGTCGACCTTCCAGCCCACCGGCTTCCCCGACATCGGTGCCGGCACCTTCGACACCTTCACCGACGACGGAACCACGACTCCATCCCTCCTGGTGGAGTCCGTGCAGTCCATGGCCAACCGCCTGGAGGCCACCGCCTGGGACTACGGCGCCCAGCAGCCCGTCGACCTCATCGCCGATCTGCCCTACATCCGGGTCCACCGTGCCAGCGCGCCCGAAGAATTCCTGACCTCCAGCCGCCTCGAGGCTCACCGGATCGCCTCCGCCTTCGTCCGTGAAGCCACCCTCGACGGCACCAAAATGCTCGACCTCATCGCCAGCCAGTTGGGGCTGGAAAACGACAAGCCGCTCAACTTCCCGGCCATGGCCGACGCGCTCATGAGCCTCGACCCCTTCGTGCTCCTGCACGGCGCCTTCTTCAACAACAAGGCGTGGTGGGGCCAGCCGCGATTCACCCGTGCCGTCTCCGCCGTCATCGAAGCCCACGATGTACGCCGTGCCGTCAGCGGCGGACGCAAGAGTGACAGCGTCCGGCACGCTCTCGGCGACCAGAGCGAAGGGGCCGGCGGCACCAGCGAAGGCTACGGATCGGTCCCCTTCCACCGCGTGGAATGGACCGCACGCGAAATCCGTGCGATGTTCGCCATCGACACCGCCCTGCTGCGCTCCTACGGACTCGGCGAACTCCGCACCGAACTCCTCATCACGCTGGCTCTGTGGGAGATCCGCAGCTTCCTCGACGGCGGCCTGCGGCTGCGCACCGCCTGCGACCTCGAACCCGTCGCCAAGCCCACCGGCAACGCCGGAGACCTCCCCGAACGCGACGAACTCACCGCCCGGATCGCCGAACTCCTCCCGCAGGTCACCGCCAGCCTTCCCACCCACGGCGCCCTCACCGTGCTGTGGAACGGCGCAAAGCCCAAGAAGAAGACCGCAGGCGGCGCCCAGTGATCACCCTTGCCCTGCGCTTTCCCTGGAAGCGGTACCACGCCACCCCCTGGGGACACTTCGTCAACGAAGGTGCCGTCGAACTGCCCCCCTCACCCTGGCGCATCCTGCGCGCCCTCTACTCCACCTGGAAAGAACGCTGCCCCGACCTGGACG
Organism: Streptomyces sp. NPDC127092; assembly: GCF_042722475.1. Classification (NCBI taxonomy): domain Bacteria; kingdom Bacillati; phylum Actinomycetota; class Actinomycetes; order Kitasatosporales; family Streptomycetaceae; genus Streptomyces; species Streptomyces sp. NPDC127092. Next base: position 17,859 of record NZ_JBHXFE010000034.1, on the reverse strand, counting down.
CCGACCAAGTCCACCAGGTCCTCGCCTGCCTGTCCTCCCCGCCCACCTACCGCATCCCGCCACACCACCTCAGCCACAGCCGCCACTACTTCCCCGACAGCACGCATCGCTCCGGCAGCAGCGCAGGCACCGACCTCGCCCTGGACGCCTTCGCCGTCCTTGGCGGTGACGCAACCATCTACGTGCAATGGCCCGGCGGCCTCGCCACCGACCAGGCCAAAACCCTGGCCCAGCTCGCCGAATCCCTGCCCTACCTCGGCCGCGCGGACAGCATCGTCGAAGCCCGCCTGCTAACCAGTGCCGACGACACCCCCACCGACACCCACACCCCAGCCGTCCAGCTCCACGACGATGACCTCGCCCCCAGCGGGTGGACGAACCTCGAACTCCTGGCACCCACCATCCCCTTGGACCTCGACGGGCTCACCATGCGCCCCACCGACGTCCGAGCCCGCTCACTGCTCTACCCTCCCGGCAGCCGACTCCTGTCCTACGCGACACCCCTCACGCACTCCCACGCACAGCCACCAGCGCACCGGCCCAGGACCAAATTCAAGACGGAGAAGATCACTGCGGTCCGGCTCACCATCAACGGCCCCGCACTTCCCCCGCTCACCCAGACCCTGCCGCTCACCGACACACTCCGATCCCGCTGCATCAAGCCCCTGACCCCAGGCAACGGCAGGCAGGCCCCGCGGCACAGCAATCTCGCCGGCAAGGCCGCCGACGGCACGCCTCTAACCGGCCACCACCACGCCCACTTCTTGCCCTGGGACGCCAACCACGACCGCCGCATCGACGAAATCATCATCTGGACCCCGGGAGGACTCGACACCGAGGAACTCGACGCCATCCACCAAGCCACCACCGGAACTATCGGCGTCCCGGAAGGCGTCCCGGGCCCACGCCGCCTCCACCTCCGCGTCACTGCCTACGGAGCAGCAGCCGACGTCCTCCCTGCCGAATGGACCAAACCTGCAACTCGCTACACCAGTCTCACCCCATTCGTCCCAACGCGGCATCCGAAGAAACGCCAGACACTCACCGAGTTCTTCACCGCCGAAGCGGCCCGCGAACTCGCCCATCGCCAATATCCCGCTCCGGCCCAGAGCAAGCTGCTCCAAGGCGACTGGCCGCTCTATACCCAGCACCGCTGGACAAAACGCGAGACCCGCAACGACAACCGACCCAGCCGAGGACTCCACCTCACCTTCAACGAACCCATCAGCGGACCAATCGCCCTCGGCCGCCACAGTCACTTCGGCTTGGGACTCCTCCTCCCCACCCTCACTTCGGAACCACAAGCACATCAGCGACACGCAGAACGCACCCAAGCGTAATGTCCGAAAGAGCCGCACCTGCCCATGCCGGAAAGCAACAGGACCTCCAGGCCATACGCAGACCTGCAGCTCACGTGGCCTATCTGCGGCCTGCCCGGCCGCGGCCCCATCGCAGCAGGAGACGCGTGTCCCAGTACAGCGACGGGTTGTCGGCTATCTTCGGTCTGCCCGGCCGCGGCCCTATCGCAGCATCCACCCCGAGGTCCCCACGACCTCCGAGACGAGCGATGCGTGGCCTGTCCGGCCGTGGCCCCATCGCAGGATCGACAACGAAGGGCGGCGGGGCGGCATCGTCGGTCTGTCCCCGGTCTGTCCGGCCGCGGCCCCATCGCAGGTTCTTCGGGTCGCGGCCGTCGGTCGTACCCTGCGCCTCTATCCGCGGTCTACCCGGCCGCCGCCCCATCGCAGGCCGATCTGCACGCCCGGGGACGCATTGCCGACGCGAACCTGTCCGTGGCCTGTCCGGCCGCGGCCCCATCGCAGAGACGTGAACAACGGCTCGGGCGGGTACACGGTCACGCCATTTCTGGCCTGAACGGCCGCGGCCCCTTCGCAGGAGCTCCCGGCTGCCGTTGGCTCCGGTGCGGTGGTGCACTATCAGCGGCCCGTCGGGCTGCGGCCCCATCGCGGCTAGTCCCGGTTGTCCCTAGTGGCCCAACCATGCTGCTACCCGCGGCCCGTTCGGCTGCGGCCCCGTCGCGGAAACTGCACGCCGGCCGACCCGTGGAAGGTCGGCATCCTGTCCGCGACCTGCCCAGCCTCGGCACCATCGCAGCGGCGTCGGTAAAACGTGGATTGCCGGGCGCCTGGTCTGTCCGTGGCCTGTCTTGCCACGGCTTCATCGCGGTGTGCCCGTGCCTATTTTCTCGGTGGTGCCAACCAGATCTGTCCGTTACCTGCCTGGTTGCGGCCCCATCGCAGCGGGACGACGTACCCCGACAGCCCGCAGCACTGGCTCCTATCCGCGGCCCGTCGGGCTGCGGCCCCATCGCAGGAGCGGTGGCACCACCCCGGACATCACCATCGCCACCACTATCCGAGGCTCCCGTCCGCGGCCGCATCGCAAGGAGAACGAGTACCTGGGGCTGCCGATCCGCACGACCCTATTCCGTGGCCTGCCCGGCCGCGACCCCACCGCAGATGGCTCCTCCGGGGCTGGATCCACGCTCCCTACACCACTATCCGCGGCTTGTCGGGGCGTGGCCCCATCGCAGGGTGTTGTCCACGCAGTCGTCCATGATGACCAGGTCACTTATCCGCGGCCTATCCGGCTGCGCCCCCATCACAGGTGCGCGACGATGTTCGCAATCACCGGGCCCGCGTCCTATCCACGGCCTGTCCGGCTGCGGCCCCATCGCAGGACCCGGTCGTTGGCGATCGGCTCCTTCTTCAGCCCGCTATCCGCGGCCTTCCCGGCCGCGGCCCCATCGCAGCAGCAGGTCGCCGGTGCCGGTGTTGACGGCGTAGGTGCTATCCGCGGCTTATCCGGCCGCGGCCCCATCCCAGGTTCCTCCACTACGACGGCGGCGCCCCGATCAACCGTCTGTCCGTGGCCTGCCTGGCCGCGACCCCATCGCAGAGTCACCCCGGATGGCCAGGAAAAGGCGCTGGACAAGGCTGTCCGCGGGCTGCCACGCTGTCGGCGGCTCCATCCCAGCCACGGCCTCGCGAGTCCGATCGTCGGTAAGCTCGCACCTGTCCGCGGCCCCATCGCAGGATGCGGCGCTGGCCCCTGATGATGCCCAGCTTGCCCCTGTCCGCGGCCTCCCTGGTCGCGGCCCCATCGCAGGACGTCACCCGGGACGCACACCATGAGCCCTTAGGCGCTGTCCGCGGCCTACCCGGCCCCGGCACCATCGCAGGATGGTCGCGGTGCTGCAGAATCTTGCTCAGGCACACTTGTCCGCGGCTCGTCCAGCCGCGGCCCCATCGCAGGATCGGTACCCGGAGAAGGTGGTGTTCTGTCCGCAGCCTGCTCGGTCGCGACCCCATCGCAAGATCATGGGGCTTCGACGAGAGGGCCCACGTCGTCGCCTTGCCCGTGGCCTGCCTGGCTGCGGCCCCATCGCAGGGACCTGGACGAGGTCCGCACGGGCGCTATCGCTTGGCCCGTCCATGGCCTGCCCGACTGCGGCCCCATTGCAGAGCGTCGTAGATCACGCGCCACTTGCCACCATCATGACGATCTCCAGCGCGAGATACTCGTCAGCGGCAGTCAGCGCCTTCTTCACTTAGCGACGGGCGGGATGACCACCTTCTGACGGACGTACTCCAGCTCCTGGAACCCCTTCACGGGATCGCCCGCCATAGCCCAGCCATAGGCATACAGCAAGATCGCCTTCAGAGTGCGGAAGGTGTTCACCTGGTTTCCGCGGCCCACCCCATCGGCCTCCTACACGTCCAGGAAAGGCTCGACCACGATCGGCATGACGGAGTTCAGCTTTCTTGATCCGACACGGGGGATGATGTGCACGTTGATGGAGCTGTCGACGGCCAGCCGTGAAGTACATCATCCTGCGTTGTCGGGGCCGCCGTTGCTTCGCGTATTCCGCGACCGTCTGCTGACCGAATTCCCGGCGGGCCTCGGTGACGGACGGCGCGGTCTTCTTTTTCTCCGCGTAGATCTGCGTAAAGCGCTCGATCGCGTCGTCCTGCGAATCGTGGCCGGCCTCTTCACGCTGCTTGCCGAGAGCGTCCCGGAACCGAATCGTGTATGGGTGCGGGCAACGGGTCGGCCTAGAACAACCGCGCGACCCCATCCCACGAGCGAGCCGAGCCACGTATCAAGCCTCCCAAGCAAGGCGCTAGGCGGCGCAGGAGGCCCATGCTGCGGTTCAGGTCAGCAAGCCGGACACCGGCCGGCCTCATGCTGACCGTTTGCTGACCTGCAGGCGGCAATCAGGGCTCTGAGCTGCGGAAACATCCAGACGCTAGATCTTGGACTTGAACATGGTGCGCAGCGCTATGGACTCCTGGATGACGGCTCCCTGCCTGCTTTCTGCAGGTCAAAGGCGGTCTTCACTCTACAACCGGCATGCGCCCGACTCGAAGACTGTGAGGAACATCGCTCCGCTCGGTCACGCCGGCCTGACCGCCGCCCGATCCGGCGGGGCGTGGCGGCGTCCAGGTGGCGGTGTCCGGGCCTTTCGTCACGGGTGCGGTCCGGTCGTCGCGTCGCTGGGTGGGCTCCTCGCGGATACTCTGGGATTCATGATCGAGTCCGGACGGCCGGGGCTCCGTCGAAGCTTCGGCTACGGCAGGCTCGTGCGGCTGTCGCCGGTGATCCTGACCGTCGTGATCGCCGCCCTGGCGTACGCCACGCCGCCGGAGATGGCCTTCAGCCGTCTCCTGCCCGCGGCGCCGGCGCTGGCCGCCGCCATGTGGCCGGTCCTTCCGACCGTCCTCCTCGGGACCGTCTGCCTCCTCCTGATGATCGGCCTCAGCCTCGTCTTCCCGGATCTCGGGACGTGGTGGACGGGCGGCGGGATCGTCGCGGTCACCGTGGCCGCCGCGTACGGAAGTCATGTCCGGCTGCAACGGGAACGCACGCTCTTTCAGGTGCGGCTCGTCGCCGACGCGGCCCAGCAGGTGGTGCTGCGGCCCCTGCCGCACCGTTTCCGCAACGTCGAGATCGAGTCGCTGTACCTCGCGGCCGCGGCGGAGGCCCGCATCGGCGGGGACTTCTACGAGGTGGTCGACACTCCGTACGGGGTACGGCTGCTCATCGGCGACGTACGGGGCAAGGGCCTGCCGGCGGTGGGGGCCGCCGCGGCGATCGTCAACGCCTTCCGGGAGGCGGCACATGGCGAGGCGTCCATGGCGGACGTCGCCCGCAGGCTCGACGCCAGCTGTGCCCGGCACAACGCCGCCCATCCGCCCGAGGCACCGATGGAACGCTTCGCCACCGCGCTGCTCGTCGAGGTCCCGCACCGGGGCAGCCGCATCACCATCGTCAACTGCGGTCACCCCCCGCCCTTGGTCCACAGCGCGTACGGCGTGCGCACCCTCGAGCCGTCCGCCCCGTCGCCCCTGCTCAGCCTCGCGGAACTGATCGGCGACCAGTACCGCGGGGACACCTTCGACTTCGCTCCCGGTGAACTCCTGCTCCTCTACACGGACGGGATCGCCGAGACCCGCGCCCGGGACGGCGAGTTCTTCCCGTTGACAGCGTGGATGCGTCGACAGCCCCCCACACCTCCGCGTGATCTGCTCACGGCCCTGCACCACGAGCTCCTCCGCCACAGCAGAGGCAGCCTCGACGACGACATCGCCGCCCTGGCCGTACGCCTGCACGCGCCGTGACCTCCAGGGCGGGCGGGCGTCACGGTGCGGGCAAGGACTGTTCCGCCCAGATCGTCTTGCCCGCCGGCATGTAGCGCGTACCCCAGTGGTCGGTGAGCTGGGCGACCATGAAGAGTCCGCGTCCGCCCTCCTCGTCGTTGCCGGCGTAACGGGCGTGCGGTGAGGTGTGCTGCGAGTCGGAGACCTCACAGATGAGACTGCGGTCCCGGATCAGGCGCAGACCGACCGGGCCGGAGGCGTGGCGGATCGCGTTGGTGACCAGCTCGCTGACCACCAGTTCCGTGGTGAAGGCCAGATCGTCCAGTCCCCACCGCCCGAGCTGTTCCGCGGCCATCGCGCGTGCGCGCGCGACGAGCGCGGGGTCCGGGGGCAGCTCCCAGGCCGCCACCTGGCGTGCGTCCAGCGCACGGGTGCGTACGACGAGCAGCGCCGCGTCGTCCCGCACACGGTCCGGCACCAGCTGGGCGACGATCTGGGAGCACAACAGGTCCGCCGGCGATCCTCGTCGCTCCGCGAGCACAGCCGCCAGACGGTCTGATCCCTCGGCGATGCCTTGGCCCCGGGCCTCCACGAGGCCGTCGGTGAACAGCACGAGCAGGCTTCCGGCGGCGAGCTCCACCTCCGCGCTCTCGTACGGAAGCCGTCCCACGCCCAGCGGAGGCCCGGGCGGCAGGCGGAGGAAGCCGACGGCGCCGTGCGGCTGCGCCACGGCCGGCGCCGGGTGTCCCGCCGCCGCCCAGGTGCTCGTACGGGAGGCCGGATCGTAGATTCCGTACAGGCACGTCGCTCCGACGGCGCCGCTTTCGTCCGGTCCCCGCACGTCGGTCGCGTCCCTGCCGACCTGGTCGTTCAGCCGGGCCAGGAGTTCGTCGGGCGCGAGGTCCAGCTCCGCCAGGGTGCGCACCATGGCGCGCAGGCGCCCCATGGTGGCAGCGGCCCCAAGCCCGTGGCCGACGACGTCCCCCACGACGAGTCCGACACGCGCGCCGGACAGCGGAATGACGTCGTACCAGTCGCCGCCGGCGCCGAGGTGGCTGTCGGCGGGCAGGTAGCGGCTCGCCGCCTCGACGGCGCTCAGCTCGGGCAGCGACCGGGGCAGCAGACTGCGCTGGAGCGTGAACGCGGCGGTGTGCTCCCGGCGGTACCGCCGGGCGTTGTCCATGCACACGGCGGTCCGCGACGCCAGCTCCTTCGCCACCGCCCGGTCGCCGTCGTCGAAGGGTTCCGATTCGCCGCCCCGCACGAAGGTGACGAGGCCCCAGGGCGTCCCTCTCACGATCAGCGGGACGTACAGCCGTGTCGGCGCGATCTCGGCGTCCGCGGTCGCTCGGCGCCCGGCCAGACTCTCGGCCTGCGGCGTTCCGGCGGCGTACGAGACCCGCTCGCCCACCCGGGAGGGTTCCGCGTCGGAATCGGCCACGCGTACCAGGTCCCACGCCGTGGCGGGCCTCGGTTCCTCTCCCGCGAGCACCTCCGCCGCCACGTCGACCAGGACGGTGTCCGCGTACCGCGGCACGGCGGTCCCGGCGAGCTCCGCCGCCGTTCCGAACGGGTCGAGCGACGTACCGATCCGGGCACCGGCCTCCGCGAGGAGGGCGAGGCGCTGCTGCGCGCGGTAGTGGTCGGTGACGTCGATGGACTGTTCGCACACCCCCACCGGCTCTCCCCTGCCGTCAAGGAGCCGGAAGTAGGACGAGGACCAGACGCGCTCACGGCGCGGGTCGGCCGGGGCCCGGCCTCGGAAGTGCACGTCGATGACCGGTTCACCGGTGTCGAGGATCTGCTGGACGAAGTCCTCGGGCGGGACGAGGTGCTGGGTGGTGAGGACGTCGCCGGGAAAGAGTTCGGTCATGGAGCGGCCCAGGGACGCCGTGAGGTCGCCGCCGAGCTCCCGGACACTGGACGCGTTGGCCCACAGGAGGCGCGCACCGGGGCCGTAGATGGTCAGTGTCACCGGCGACTGGGTCACGAGCCCCTGCAGCATCGCCTGCCGGGTCTCCCACCAGCGGAGCTGCTCCAGCTCGGCCGCCACGAGGACGGCGGAGGGGGACCGGCCGGCGGGGTCCCCGTCGGCGCTGGAGGTCAGGGGGCGCAGGGTCACCGCCACACGTACGGTGTGTCCGCCGCGATGGCGCACGTCGACGACGGCACTGCGCGTCCCGTCGAGCCGCGGCCGCTGGTCCGGCCCCCGCTCCTCCGGTCCGTGGCGATCGGTGTGCGGGGTGACGAGCAGGTCGGCCGCCCGGCGCCCCAGGACCTGCGCGGCGGGATACCCCAGGAGGGCTTCGGCCTCGCGGCTCCACCCGACGAGCACTCCGTCCGCGGCGAGCAGGGCGAAGGCGGCCGGGGGCGGACCGAGCGGCCCGCCTTCGTCCGCCCCGGGGGGAGGAATGAAAGGCAGCCCTTCCATGGACCCATCATCCTTCCGAGCGGGCGCGACCGCAGTGTCCGCACCGTGCCCTACGGCCTTCCGGCCGGTGCCGCCCGGGCCGGCACCGGCCTCCCGGGCCGGCACCGCGGGCTTCGAGCCCGACCGGCGGTCGGGCGCCTTCGGGAGGCGGGACCTGCGACGGGAGGCGGGGCGCCGCGCCCCCGGCGGGCCCGCCCGGTCAGTCGGCGGCGGTGCCCAGCAGGCCCTCGCGCAGGCGCTTCACGGTGCGCGCGAGCAGCCGCGAGACGTGCATCTGCGAGCAGCCCAGCCGTTCACCGATCTGGGCCTGGGTCAGTTCCTCGACGAACCGCAGGTGGATGATCCGGCGGTCGCGCTCGTCGAGGTCGGCGATGAGCGGGGCCAGCGAGTGGAAGTCCTCCACCAGCTCCATGGCGGGGTCCTCGCTGCCGATGAAGTCGGCCAGCGAGGCGTCGCCGTCCTCGTCCTCGCCGCTGAGGGCGGCGTCCAGCGACGAGGAGTTGTAGCCGTTGGAGGCCAGCCGCGCCTCGGTGACCTCCTCCTCGGTGAGGCTCATCAGGTCGGCGAGCTCCTTGACCGTCGGCATCCGGCCGAGGCGGGTGCTGAGTTCCTCGGTCGCCTTGGCCAGCTCCACCCGCGCCTCCTGGAGCCGGCGGGGTACGTGCACCGCCCAGGAGGTGTCCCGGAAGAACCGCTTGATCTCGCCGACGATGTAGGGGACGGCGAAGGTGGTGAACTCGACCTCGCGCGACAGCTCGAACCGGTCGATCGCCTTGATCAGGCCGATCATGCCGACCTGGACGATGTCCTCCATCTCGTCGGCGCGGTGGCGGAACCGCCCGGCGGCGTAGCGGACCAGGCTCATGTTCATCTCGATGAGGGTGTTGCGCGCGTACTGGTACTCGTGCGTCCCCTCCTCCAGCGTCGCGAGCTCCTGGAAGAAGACCTTCGACAGGGCCCTGGCGTCCTTGGGCGCGACCGCCGACGTGTCAGGGATCTGCGGCAGCGTCCCCGCTCCGGACTCGATTCCCGTGGCCGACATCGTGGTGACCGTCACACCGTTCCCCTTTCACGTGTGTTCCTCATCGGACGCGTGGCCCTGAGGCTTCTCGCGTACCCGGACTTCTTGCTTCCACACCCGGCAACTCCTCGGTGTTGCCGGTCGGTTCCTTCCTCACGGTCGAGGGCAGACGAACCCCGAACCGGTCGTCCGAAGGAGAGTCATGACACGGGATCCCTCGATGAGGGCCGTCGGCTGGGCGCGGTCGCTGCCGCTGGGCAGCAGCGTGAAGACGGCCCGGGACTGGACGCGCGAGCACCTCGCGGCGCTCGGCTGGGACCGTACCGCTCCCGGCGTGGCGGACTCCGTCGTGCTGACGGTCTCCGAACTCGTCACCAACGCCCATGTGCACGCCCACAGCGACGCACAGCTGATCCTCACCTGGGACGAGGAGTGCCTGCACGTCACCGTGCACGACGCCTCGCCGCTGGTTCCCGAGCCCCGCAGCCCGGACGAGGGCGCGCTGGGCGGGCGCGGACTGCTCCTGGTCGACGCGCTCGCCGACGACGTGCGGACCCGCCCCTGTCCGCGGGGCAAGGACGTCACGGCCTGTTTCCGCCCGGCCGCCCCCGGCACTCCCGGCTGAGGCGGCCGGTCCACGGACTCCGTGAGCGGACGGGTGTCGTCCCCGTACGGCGGGTCCGGCGCACCGCACTTCAGAGCCTCAGGGACGCGAGCAGCGGTTCCCAGTCGATGTGGTGTTCCTCCGTGCCCTGTGGCACCAGGACGAAGGTGTCGCGCACGAAGCGGCCGAGTGCCTCCTGCTCGCACCTGACGACGGCGCGCTGTCCCGTGGGCCCGAGCCGCAGGAGGAGTCCGCCGTCGGGGTCGGGACGGAGACGGATGTCGCCGTCGCCGGTGGGCCGGAGCGATCCGGTGAGGATCATCTCGCGGTCGACGCGCCACACCACCGGGTCCTCGCCGAGGAGGTGGAAGGCGATGGTCAGGGCGTGGGGGTCGCGGGAGTCGTACCCGACGACGGCGTCGATCCGGATCGTCGTGTCCGGGGCGAGCAGTGCCATGGCCATGGGCCGGGTGAGGACGCGCGGTGCGGGGAGCGGCGCGTCGGGGTGCTGGGGCATGGTGGTCCTCCGGCTGAGGGGCTGTCAGCGAGCGGGTCCGTCTTCGCCTGACCCGTCCCGTCCCTGTTACACCTCGAGCCGTCGTGGCGGATGCGCCGATTCGGTCGCGATTCGGTGAAGGTCGTGAAAGGCCGTCAGGGACCGGGTGGTACGGGGTCCTCCGCCGCGCCGCTCGGGGTGTCGCCTTCGGTTCCGGCGGTTCCGCCCGGGTTTCACGGACGGACGAACGGTCAGGCGAACGGGGAGACCAATCCCCTCGTTCCCTCATGCATGTGCCAGGAGGCTCACATGGACGGCTGGCGTGCGGCCGCGGCCTGTCAGGAGGTCGACCCCGATCTGTTCTTCCCGGTGGGGACCGGCTCTCCCGCCCTCGCGCAGGCGGAGGAGGCCAAGAAGGTCTGCCGGCGCTGCCCGGTGCGCGAGCCGTGCCTGCGTTCGGCCCTGGCGCAGCCGCACCCGCCGTCGGGCGTGTGGGGCGGCCTGACCGAGGCCGAGCGGCATGCGTTGGAACGTCGGGTCCGCCGGGCGGACGACCGCCGGTGACCGGCCGTCGGATCGCGACCTCCGACGTCCCTCGGGGGCCGTGGGGCGCCCGGCGGGCCGGTGAGGTGCCGGTGGGTCAGCGCGACGGCCGGTCGGGCGGCTTCGCCGTGCCGGCGTACTGCGGCAGGAGGAAGAGGCGGGCGCGGACCCGCTTCCCCTCCGGGGCGGGCTCCACCGTGACGCTCTCGCAGACGGCGACGACGATCTCGACGCCGTGCTGACCGACGCGGCGAGGGTCGTGTCCGCGGGGCACGGGGGCGGCCGCCTCCTGGTCGAAGACCGAGATGTCCAGGGCGTCGCGGCCCAGTTCGAGGAGGAGCCGGCAGGGGCCGGCCGTGTGCCGGATCGCGTTGGTGACCAGTTCGCTGACCACCAGCTGCGCGAGCTCGACGCGCTCCTCACGGACCGGTCCGGGCAGCACGGTCGGGGCGGCCGCGAGGAAGTCGGCCGTGAAGGCGCGGGCGGAGGCGATGGCCCCGCGGCGGGAGGCGTCGTCGTAGACCGCGCCCGCGGACAGCAGGGGCTCCGGGACCGCGCGCTCCGCGGTGATCGCGTCCGTCATGGCGCTGGTACTCCCCTCGTCCCGGGTCGGCGGCTGGGCTCCTCGTACCCGCCTTTCCCCTGTTCATGGTTCCCACACCGTCCGCAACGCGGATCACACCCGCCGGCAGCGCGTCCAGGGGACGCCGGTGCGGTCGGTGCGGGCCCCCTGTGCCGTCCCTCGCCCGGCTTCGCGGCCTCGTGGCCGCGCCGGTCGGGACAGCGTACGAGGACGGCGTCCGGCGCGCCACGGGGTGTCCCGTGCGGCGCCTGTGCGACGCCCCGGGACGCCGAATCGGTCGCCGCGGACCGTAACGGGCGGGGAAACAGTCGCCGTGGGCCCGGCATCACGGAAAAGATAGGGTTGCCGGGTCGGAAGACGCGGCCGGCGGGGCCCGCGTCCACGGGCGCGTGCGGCATCCCGGCAGGTGTCCGGACGGGCTCCACGGGGCGCGGGGTCGTGAGTCCGCAGTCGACGGACAGCAGGCCGGCGGAGGTCGCGGCGTGCAGGTGCGCGAGACAGGCAGAGATGACCGGACCGTCGCAAGGCCGCTGTTCCCGGCCCGGGGCGTCCGAGGAGGGTCGGCAGGCATGAACGGCAACCCCGCCCCGCCGCCACGGGAACCGCGGCGGGAACGGCAGCGGACGGCAGAGTCCGCCCGGGAGCTCGTCGAGCTGCTGGAGGTGCTGTGGGAGCGCGGCCGGCACATGGTGTCGTCGAGACCCGTCTCGGCGGGTCAGCTGCGCGTGCTGTACAGCCTGGACCGCGAGGAGGGCATCAGCCTGCGCACGCTGGGCGAGCTGCTCGGCTCCGCACCGCCCTCGGTGAGCCGCATGTGCGACCGGCTGGAGGCGCTGGGGTTCGTGCAGCGGCTGCCCAGCCCCGTGAGCCGGCGCCAGCTGGAACTGCACCTGACCGTGCACGGCAAGGCGTACCTGCGGGACCTCAGGGCGCGGCGCGAGGAGGCCCTGCTCGCGGTCATCGCGGGCATGTCGCCGACGAGCCGCGAGGCGCTGCTACAGGGGCTCACCGGGTTCCACGAGGCCGTGGGAGGGAGCGGAGCGGCCGCCGCCCCGTCACCCGCGCGCGATGCGCTGAGGGACGTCAGTTCGGCCTGACCCCCCGGCATCTGCGTGGGCCGCGGCAGCCGCGTCCCCCTCAGCGCGCGGGCCGGCCGCCCGCTCCCCTGTAATCCGTGCACAGGGGGGCCGCGCCATCGTCCGCTATCTCGCGCCGCCGGCGGCGGCCAGCGCGTCCGCCACGCCGTCGTGCGGCGGGATCGTCGTCGTCACGCCGGTGATCTCCAGGATGCGGCGCACGGGCGGGGTCGGCGCGGCGAGATACAGGTCGCCGCCGGTCTCCCGTGCCTTGATGACGGCTCTGATCAGGACGTTCAGCCCCGAGGAGTCCATGAAGTCGAGGGCGGACAGGTCCAGCACGAGACGGCGCCGCCCCTGGCCGAACTGTTCCGTCAGAAGCTCCTCCAGCCGGCCGGCCGTCTCCATGTCCAGCTCACCGGCCACGATCAGCACCGCCGTGCGGTCGTCGCGGATCTCGACCTCGACATCCAGATTCGGTTCTCGCTCGAGCATGTTCCCTGCTTTCCATGGGCCGGCGTTCGAGGCTGTCGGACGGCTGTACCCGGAGAGCGGTCGTCCGCGCTCGGCGCGCGTCGCACCCGGCTCCGGCCGCCGCAATCGTTGCCGTACGGCAATCATGGCGACACTACCCCTCCGTGATCGACAAGAGGAGGCCGGTGCCGGTCATCCGGCCGGAACCCGTCCTCTCCGGCCGGGGACTGACGGCGTACGGGCGTACGACACCGGCGCCGGGGTACACGGGCGTCGAACTGGGCGGTCCCCCGCCCCGACGACGAGGGGAGCAGTACGTGCTGATGGCCCACCCCGTGGTCCTGCGCGATCTCATCGAGCAGTACACGACGCTCAAGGTGCTCCAGGCCGAGAACGGCGGCGAGGAGGTACGGCGGCGCATGGACGACCTCGCGTACACGCTGTGCGTCGCCACCGGTACGCGTGACGTGGACGCGGCGCTGATCGCGGCCCGCCATCGCCTGCCGGGCGCGCGCCCCGAGGACGACTCGGTGCTGAGCGGCTGAGCACACGGCCGAGCCCGGCACTCTCCGACGGAGGTGCCGGGCTCGGTCACGCCCTGGGAGGGCGGGCGCCGCGGGGCCGCCTACCAGCGGTACCAGCGGCCCGTGCCGCCCTTCGGCCGGGCGACGAAGCCCAGCAGCCACAGGACGAGCACGATGACGGCGACCCACCAGAGCGCCTTGACGGCGAAGCCGGCGCCGAAGAGGAGCAGGACGAGCAGCAGGACGAGAAGCAGGGGGAGCATGCGGATCTACCTCCGTGAGGACGGTGACGAAAGGCAGGGGGACGGCCGGAGGGCGTACACACGCGCACCGGCCTCCCAGGAGGGCGGGAAGCGCCGCCCGCTCAGCCGCGGCGTCCGAAGAGCAGGGCCACCGGGCCGAGGTCGCGCCGCGCGGCCCGGCGCCCGGCCCGGCGCCCCCACCCGTACGCGAGGGCGAGCGTGGCCGCCGTGCCGGCGGCGGCACCGGCCGTCACGGTCCGGTGCGCACGCACGGCGGCCCACAGGTCGCTCCCGGCGCCGCGGGCCACGTACGCGGCCGCGCGGGCCTTCTCGGCGAACGGCGCGGGCAGGACGCGCGGCTCCCGGAGAGGGGTCGGCTCGTCCCCCTCGTCCACGTCGGAGTCGTCCGCCCGCGTGGGGCCGGGCTGGTCCGGGACGACGTAGGGGCCGGTCCAGGGGAACTGATTCCTTCCGGTGTTCTCCGAAGCACTCATGGGCTTCGTCTCGCCGGACTCCCGCGGGCTAAACCCGGGGGATCGGGCCCGCGGGTCTCGCCGCATCGGTTCCGGACACCTGGGCAGGCGACGGGAAGGCGGCTCGTCCGGACCGGTTCACCGTCCGGTGGACCGGTCGGCGTCCACAGTGAAGGGAGACCCCATGACTCGTACCGTCGCACAGGTGATCGTCGACGGGCTCGCGGACCTCGGTGTCAGCCGTGTCTTCGGCGTGGTCGGCGACGCGCTCAACCCGCTCACCGATGCCATCCGGACCACTGAGGGGATCGACTGGACCGGCTTCCGCCACGAGGAGGCGGCCGCCTTCGCCGCCGGAGCGCACGCCCAGCTCTCCCAGGAACTGGCCGTCTGCATGGGCACGGTGGGACCGGGCTCGGTGCACCTGCTGAACGGACTGTACGACGCGGCCAAGAGCGGGGCGCCGGTCCTGGCGGTCTGCGGTCAGGTGCCGCTGTCGGAGATGGGCGGGGACTACTTCCAGGAAGTCGACAACGACCTCTTGTTCCGGGACGTGGCCGTGTACCGGGCCACCGTGACCTCTCCCTCCCAGATGCCCCGGCTGCTGGAGTCCGCGGTGCGGGCGGCCGTGACCGGGCGGGGCGTCGCGGTGCTGACCGTCCCCGGCGACCTCGGCGACCGGGAGGTCGAGGAGGACCGGCCGACGCGGTTCGCGCTGCCGCGCCCGGCCGTCACGCGTCCCGACGACCCGGCGCTCGCCGAGGCGGCCGAGGCGATCGGCCGGGGCTCGCGGGTCACCCTCCTGGTCGGGCGCGGTGCCCGGGAGGCCCGCGAGGAGGTGCTGCGAGCCGCCGACCTGCTGTCGGCGCCGATGGTGCTGACCCTGAAGGGCAAGGAGGGCTTCGAGGACGACAACCCGTACGAGGTCGGTCAGACCGGCCTCATCGGGAATCCGGCCGCCGCCCACGCCATGGACTCCTGTGACACGCTGATCATGCTCGGGACGGACTTCCCCTACCGGGACTGGTATCCGGAGGACTGCCGGGTCGTGCAGATCGACGCCCGTGAGGAGCACCTCGGGCGCCGCGTTCCCGTGGACGTCGGGCTCGCCGGGGACGTGGGCGCGACGCTGCGGGCCCTGCTGCCGCTGCTGGCGCCCGTCCCGTCGCGCTCCCACCTCGACGAGGCCCGCGAGCGGTACGCGGACTGGCGGAAGGGCCAGGCCGGCCTCGCCGATCCCGCCCACGACAGGCGGCTGCTCGGACGGGTGCGGGCCGTGTTCGACAACCGGGAGGCGGACATCCGTCCCGAGGCCCTCGCGGCGGCCGTCGACCGCCACGCCGCCGACGACGCGATCTTCACCTCGGACACCGGGATGGCCACCGTGTGGCTCTCGCGGCTCGTGCGGATGCGCGGCACCCGCCGGCTGATCGGCTCCTACAACCTCGGCTCCATGGCCAACGCCATGCCCCAGGCCATCGGGGCCCAGCTGTGGGCGCCGGACCGGCAGGTCGTGGCCTTCTGCGGCGACGGCGGTCTGGGCATGCTGCTCGGCGACCTGATGACCATCCGCTCCGAACGGCTGCCGGTGAAACTCGTCGTCTTCGACAACCGCCGCCTCGGCATGGTCAAGCTGGAGCAGGAGCAGGCGGGGCTCCCCGAGTTCGGGACGGTACTGGACAACCCCGACTTCGCCGCGGTGGCCGAGGCGCTCGGGCTGACCGGCATCCGCGTCACCGCGCCGGGCGAGCTGGACGAGGCCGTGCGCAAGGCGCTCGCCCTCCCCGGCCCGGTTCTCCTCGACGTGCTGACCAATCCGGCGGAGGTGGCCGTGCCGGGGAAGCCGACGGTGTCGCAGGGGTGGGGCTTCGCCATCGCCAAGATCAAGGAGAACCTCCCCTCCGGTGCGCGCTGAGCGGCGCCGCACCCGATTTCCATGGGTTTGTTCTCTCCGATTCCGGTGAGGCGTCCTGTTGTCAGATGTGTCGCACGGAGAAGGAGCGATCCCTCGTGTCCGGTGAGCAGAAGATGAAGGGCAAGGCCGAGCAGGCCAAGGGCAAGGTCAAGGAGGCGGTCGGCCGGATGACCGACGACGAGCGTCTCGAGGCGGAAGGCCGGGCCGAGCAGGCCAAGGGCGACGCGCGCGGCGCGAAGGAGAAGGCGAAGGACGTCTTCAAGCACTGACCCGACGGACGAGGGCACCTCGTCCGGCACGGAGAGGGGCGGCCCGCCGGCCGGCGGGCCGCCCCTCTGCGGCGTCCCCCGCCGGCGGCGGTACGGGGCTGGTACGCGCGTCGGGCCGCGGGGCCTCCCCCGGGCCGTGCTCCGGTCAGCTTCCGCCGGCGTAGTGGGTGCGGACCCACAGCGGCAGGGCGAACCAGCAGATCAGGTACCAGGCGAGGACACCGGAGACCAGCCAGGGCACGTACGGGTCGTGCGTCGCCACCCGCAGGATGAGGAACAGGGCGGCCGTCAGCGTCGCGAGCAGCAGCAGGATGCCGGCGAAGGTGAGCCGGGAGGCCCAGACGACGGCCTGGGGCTTGACCCGCCGCCCCGCCACGATCCGGTGGAAGGAGACGGGGCCGATCAGCGCACCCGTCGCCAGCGAACCGAGGACGACCGTGACGACGTAGACCGTCCTGTCCGTCCGCTCCAGGGCGTGGAAGGGCGGGGTGAACACCACGGTGAGGAGGAAGCCGAGGAGGATCTGGACGCCGGTCTGGGCGACCCGGATCTCCTGGAGGAGCTCCTGCCAGCGCCGGTCCGCGCGCTCCTCCTCCGTCTCGCCGCGCCCGTCGTGCCCCCCGGTGCCGGCACCGGGGGCCCGGTCCGGCTCTCGCGCCTTCCCGGCGTGCCGCGCCTCCGTCGGCCCGTACTCCGGCCTGCCGCCGTTCCGTTCGTTCATGAAGGTCCTCCTCTGAAGCACGGGGCGGGAGCGGACTCGCGCCACCCCGATCCGGTGGCACGCCCCTGACCGGTTCGCGGGGGCGGCGCGGATGTACGGCGCGCTGGAGCGGGGCGGGCACGACGGAAGCCCCCGTCGAGCTCGGGGGCTTCCGTCCGGCGCGGCACGGTGCGGAGTCAGGCCCGCGCCGTACCGGCCGTTCGCGGGGGCGCGTGGTGCCCGCCACCGTCCGCGACGGGCGTTCCCGCCGTCGCCGGGGGGCCGCCCGCGGTGGTCACCGGCGGCGCGACCGTCGGCCCGCCCGTCCGGCCCCTCCCGCCCCTCCTGCCCGCCCCTCCCGCCCGTCCCGTCGGCGCGGCGCGTCGGGGGTCACGGCGGGAGCAGTACGTGCGACTCTCCCCGCTCCGGCCCGAGGCACTGGGGTCCTCGGACGGGACGGCGGCCTCCGGCGGCCGCGACGGCGGCGTCGCCGGGGAGCGGGTCGGGCGGCGGGGCCGGCTGACCGGTGCGGCGCACGGCTCCCCGCGGACGAGGACTCGGGTCGGGTTCGACATGAGCGCCTCCTGGGCGGGTTCCGTGGACCGACTGGCCGTCACCCTGCTTCCGGTGCCTGTCTGTTCGGCTTGCCGCTCTTCTCGGAGCCAAACCCCTCGGAGAGTCAAACCCCTCGGACACGGGGAGACCGCTCGGCGGTCCGGCCCTCCAGGGCACGTCCGCTCCAGGGCACGTCCGCCCCGGGGTACGAGCTTGGGGGTCCGGCTCGGGGCGGCATGCGAGCGGAACGCACCCCCCCCAGGGGGGGGGCGCCTGATTGTTTCTGCGACCCACAGCCGGAGGGAACCAGGGGTTCTTCTGCGTTAGGGTTG